>CAIOTT010000027.1 GCA_903861305.1 Candidatus Omnitrophota bacterium
AGCGGCCAAAGACTGGTTGAAAAAACATTCGGATCAATGGCTTGCGCATAATACTCCGCCGCCCAAGAAAGCAAAGAAAAGCGCCAAGCGCGTTTAAGGACAATAATTGAAAGAACAGACATCACAGATCTTTTTTTGGAATCGTTATGCCGGCCGGATCGTGCTGGTGCTTGGCTTGACGATCACCGTCGCGGCCACGCTCTTCATGAGATCGAACGTGGAAAAGATTGCCCAACAGAATTTCATGACGCACTGCGAGGAAATTCATCAGGCGATTATTAACCGGCTCGACGACCATGCCCGCATCCTGCTTGGCGGTGCGGCTTTGTTCAATGCTACAGATACAGTCACACGCGACCAATGGCGGATCTTCAACAAACAGCAGAAAATTGAGAAACAGCTCCCCGGTATTCAGGGGATCGGCTTCTCGCTTCTGATCCCGCGTGTAGAGCTTCCCAATCATATTGCAGATATTCGCAGTGAAGGGTTCCCCGACTACAAAGTACGGCCTGACGGCGAGCGGGATCTTTATTCTTCCATTATCTATCTGGAGCCGTTCAAAGATCGTAATTTGCGGGCTTTTGGCTATGACATGTTCTCCGAACCGATTCGCCGGAAAGCCATGGAGCAGGCCCGAGATACGGATGACGCGGCGCTTTCTGGCAAAGTCGTCCTGGTCCAGGAAACGGATAAGGAAGTTCAAGCCGGCACGCTCATGTATGTTCCGGTCTACCATAAGGGCATGCCCACGGATACGGTTGATGCACGGCGCGCGGCTATTTATGGTTGGGTTTACAGTCCTTACCGGATGAGCGACCTGATGCGGGGGATGCTGGGCGACCTCAACTTTCAAAAAGAAAAACGGCACCATATTCAGGTCTTTGATGGTGAGATCCCTTCACCCGAGAGCCTCCTTTATCAATGTCATGATGCAGCGGATAAAGAACTTTTTCCAAACGTGCGTTTTACGCAGCAGGTCCCGGTAGACTTCAACGGTCAGCGCTGGACCCTGCGTTTTACACAAACAAGCGGCTGGCTGCTGACGGTGGAATACTTGGGCGTATGGCTCACGCTGCTCGGGGGTTTGCTGGTCACTTTCCTGCTTTTTGCGCTGATCAATTCTCTTAAAACAAGCGCAGAAGTGTTGGGAAAGAAAATGGCGGAAATTGAAGAGGCGTTCAAGGAACTGAAAAGAACGCAGGACATGCTGGTACAGTCCGAGAAAATGGCGGCATTGGGCATGCTAAGCGCGGGTGTGGCGCACGAACTAAATAACCCCCTGACGGGGATCCTGGGATTTGCCAGGCATTACATAGAACAGAACAGCCCCGACAGCAGGGAGAGCCGCGATCTCAAACAAGTGGTTGATGCGGGTGAACGGATGGCCAAGATCGTCAATGGCTTGCTGTCTTTCTCAAGGCCGTCGACCGGCGACAGGGAAGAATTAAACTGCAATCTTCTTATTGATGCGGTGCTTGGATTCAGCGAGAAGACATTGATCGGGCGCGATGTTGAGTTGCAAAAGAACTTTGGCAGCAATTTGCCGCTGGTCAAGGCAGACAAGAACCGGATCGAGCAGGTGCTGATCATTCTTATCGGGAACGCCATTGATGCCATGCAGAATAAAGGCGTACTAAAGATCGCAACAGGGGTCAGGCTGGTTCTTGAAAACCATTGGGTAGAAATTATGATCACGGATAACGGTTGCGGGATAAAGAAAGACGATCTGGCCAAGATCTTCGATCCGTTCTTTACGACGAAAAGACCGGGTAAAGGCACAGGACTCGGGTTATCCGTGGCTTTCTCGATCATCAAGGAACATAACGGCGAAATTCTGGTAGAAAGCCCGCCAGCGGGGCAGGAACAGGGCGCTACATTTACGGTCAGGTTACCGGCGATAATCGTTGTTTAGTTAAATACGGAGGACAATATGCCTGGAGAAAATATATTGATCGTTGACGATGAAGCGCTTATTTGTGCCTCGTTCGAGCGGGAGTTGAGCGCCAAGGGGTATCTGGTTGATACTGCTTTGAATGGTGCCGCCGCGCTGGAAGCTGTTACGAAGAAGAAATATGATCTGGCGCTGATCGACAAGAATATGCCGGGCATGGATGGGATCGAGACCTGCCGGGCGATCAAGAAGATAAGTCCTGAGACGGTGCTTATTTTTATGACCGGTTTCTTTGATAAAGAAAATATCCTTAAAGAAAAGCAATTTGTGGATGCGGGCGGACGGACTTTTCATTTATATAAACCTTTCGCCGCGGGTGAGGTGCAGTCTGTTATTCAGAAAGCGTTGAGCGATAGGGGAACAGTATGAAAAAGACATTGATATGTGTCGGTGTGGTTTTATTGGTCTTGATGGGGCTGGTTCCCGGGGCTTGTGCCGAGGGTGGCAAACTGCGGATATTTGTGGTGAGCAGTTATCATCGCGAGTATTTGTGGACGCAGGACACGAACAAGGGCCTTTGCGCCGCGCTACGGGATTTTAAGTTTCTGGACAGTGACGCCGAGGTCGAGGAATTCACGAAGAACGATGCGATTGAGACTGCGACGGTTGTCATCAAGAAGGCGTGGATGGACACCAAGCGCAAGAACAAGAAGGAAGAGATCGCGGCCACCACGTCTAACATTATGAGTGAGATCAATGGCTTTAAGCCCGACTTGGTATTTCTGGGGGACGATAACGCCACGAACTTTATCGGTGCGCATTTGATCGACACAGCGGTTCCGGTTGTGTTTTGGGGCGTGGATTTTAATCCCATGACTTACGGGTATCTTGACAGTATGGAACATCCCGGGCATAACGTGACCGGGGTTTATCAGTCGGGGTATTTTAAGGAATCTCTGGAGACACTAAAGAAATTGTATCCTGATCTCAAGACCTTCGCCATTCTCTCTGATGCTTCCGAGACGGGCAAGGCAAAGTCCGCAGAGATTGC
>CAIOTT010000028.1 GCA_903861305.1 Candidatus Omnitrophota bacterium
GCTCAAAACACAGCGACCTTCCGTGAAAGAAAAATTAAATCTTCCTTTGATCAACGTCCGAGAAACAACCTCCTCCTGACAAGAAACCGGAAAGATTTTTTCTCCAGAAACACGCGGCATGGACCTAAATGAATAATTGCGCCGGATCAATCCCTGCTGTACAAAGGACTGTTCATCGCATACAGCCAGAAAATATAACGTTTCCTTATTTTCAGCATGAAAATAGCTGCCCGTGACCTGATCGTCCTGTTCTGTCATAAATGCGACATTATCTTTATCCCCAATAAGTACTGTTTTACATTTCCCATTCAACAGCTGACCTTCGGCCAAGTTCCTCCTCCCTCGCAATCGACATTCAACACGGAGATTCTCAACAGGCTGCCCATCGCGTGACTTTGTATCTATTTTAAACTCAATCGTCCCGTCAGGAAGAACCAACCAACGCCAAACTTGAGAAACAGGAACTGATTTACCCCATCGCAAAAAACAAACAACGCACGCTTCAGAAACCTGAATGACCCACCAGCTAGCAATGGAAGAAGATAAATCTATAAATCCCCCCTTGCTAAATAACGTTCGGACCCCTTCATCCTCAGTTAACTCCTGCCCATGAAAAAACACCTGGATCCTGGCGGGAGCAACAACAACCCTCAATCCATGAGAGCCTTTTAGCTCTACAGCGGCATGTCTTTTTGCCCTTTGCTCTTTACGCTTATCCTCTTCCAACTTACGGCACACAGCTTCATGCTCGATCTGTTGAACTCTCCTGAGTTCCTCTTGCCTTCTCAATTCATCCTGTTCGAAGCAATTATGCTCCTGCTGCTCACGACACCATGCCTCCTGCTCAATCCGATTACGTTCAGACTGCTCACGATACCATGCCTCCTGCTCAATCCGATTACGTTCAGACTGCTCACGACACCATGCCTCCTGCTCAATCCGATTACGTTCAGACTGCTCACGACACCAAGCCTCCTGCCCGATCCGATTGCTTTCAGACTGCTCACGACACCAAGCATTCTGCTCTACCCGGTTGCGCTCGAACTGCTCTTGAGACCACGTTTCCCAAGCGACCCGATCACGCTCAGCCTGCTCTTGGCGCCATGCCTCCTGTTCTACCCGGTTGCGCTCAGTTTGCTCATGAAGCAACGCCTCCTGCTTTACCCGGTTGCGCTCCGTCTGCTCTTGACGCCACGCCTCCTGCTCTGCCCGGTTGCGCTCCGTCTGCTCTTGACGCCACGCCTCCTGCTCGTGCCTGCGCCGATCTTCATCGTGCTTCTGGCGATCAGCTTCATCCTCCCTGGCACGCGTCTCTTGCTCCATCATCTTCGCGCTTAAATATTTATATCGTCGTTTATCAGCACTTAAAGGTGAGACATAACATTCAACCACATTATCAAACGCACCGTCATTAAGGATCTTTCCTTCCCTGAGATATATCCCTCTCTCGCAAACCTGTCCGGCAGAACCAAAATCATGCGTCACAAAAACAATTGTTTTATTTCTGGCCCTGAACTCAAGTACTTTGTCGAGACTTTTCAAACGAAAATTGTCATCACCCACTGCAAGGCAATCATCAATCAAAAGAATGTCGGGATCGACATGAATAGCCAAACTGAACGCCAGACGGACATACATCCCCTGGGAGTAACAACGCACGGGTACATCAATGAATTTTCCGATATCCGCGAACTGAAGGACCTGCTCAAGTTTGCTGTGCATTTCCTCACGACTGAAATTATAAAGACTCGCATTAAGTTGAAGGTTGTCTCGTCCAGTCAACTCGGGATGAAATCCGGCTCCAAGGTCAAGCAAACTGGAAACACGACCGTGTATCCTGACATCACCTTTCTCGGGCCTGAGCAATCCAGCCAAAATACGTAGCAAAGTAGACTTTCCTGCGCCGTTAGGCCCTATGATCGCCAGTGCTTCTCCTTTCTTAACGGAAAAAGAAACATCCTTTAAAGCGGGAAAACTCTCGCGGATGACCTGGGCATCCGTCTTAATCTCCAATTCATAGGTCTCAAAAACATGACTTAATTCAATGGCGGTATCTTCGTGTGTCATCATATGCGCTGTAAGAATTTATTTTCTTTATTAGAGAACAAATAAGAACCTGTAAGCAGAACGAACAAACATAAAACCACGCTAACCAATAATTCAGAAAGATTCCAGGAAGTCCCCCTGAGCAAAGAAGCCCGGAACAAGACCAAAAACGGCTGGAATGGGTTGGCATCAAGCATTATCCGATACTCCTTTGGAACAATATCAACAGAATAAAATACAGGCGTCATCCACAACCAGAACATCAGCAACGTATTAAGAACATGCGTAATATCCCGGGAATTGACGCACAATGCAGCCAATGATAACGATAACCCCAACGTGAAAAAAAACAAAGCGATCAATGCTACGACAAGCAATGGCAACATAAAAAGCACTCCTGGAAAAGCTATAATAAATAGAGGCATGATCGCCAGAAGGCCAAACAAGAACAGTATAAAATTTGCCAAAACAACAGACAGAGGGATGATCTTCCGTGGCAAAGAAAATTGTTTCAACAAGGCTGCGTTAGCCGGGATAGACAAAGAAGCCTCTAGCAAAGAGCTCGACAAGAATGTCCACGGGAGCATCCCTGAAAGGATAAATAGATAAAAATCCCTGGTAGACATCTTGAAGATATCCGTGAAGATAAAACTAATGATCAGTGCAAGCAACAAAGGATTAATGAATGCCCACATCATCCCAAGGAAAGACCCTGCATATTTGGCCTTAAGGTTCTTGCTGACCAGATTCCAGAGCACATCCTTATAAATCAAAAAGGATACATTCACGATGGATCCAACTCCTGTCATTAGTTAGTCTGCCGAGGAATGTCGCGCAAACTCATCAATTCGCGATCAATGAAATTGGTTTCTTTGGAAAGATCCCGGGCTTTAGTAAAGGCCTGCCGGGCACAGTCAATGTCTTCCTGTTTTTTGCAGGCAGCTCCCAAAGTGAGGTACGCCTCCCGGTATCCGGGTGCAGTGGCAATAACCTTCTCAACGATCGTCTTTCCCTTGGCCGGATCTCCGGACCTGACATAAGCGTACGCCAGATCATTCAACGCCTCAATATCACCGGGATCTTTCTCAAGACGGCGAGAACTGCTCTTTATTTCAGCCGCGGACTCTTTTGCAGCAAGTTCGACTTGTCCCTGATGGAGATATATATCAGCAAGATCATTATGAACGTTCGGATAATCCGGCTGCATGGCAAGGATATGGCGGTAAAACTTGATGGCCTCATCAAAATGCTGCCCGTCACGACAAACACTCGCCAGATTATAACGAAAAAGGATATTGTCCGGCTGCAATGCTATCGCCTTGCTCAAATACCGACGCGCCTGTTCGAGACGTTCCAGATTCATCAGGGAAATCCCCAAATTATTATAAACATTGGCTTCAGACTGATCCAGATCAAGAACTTGCTTATAATACCCGACCGCCGACACAAATTCCTGTTGGCTAAAAGAAATATCCCCCAGCAACTGGTACGCCAGCCAATTCTTGGGATCGAGAGCAATAACCTTCTTGGCATATGTCCCCGTCTTAGCCTGATCGCCTTTTTTGAAATAATAGATCGCGAAGGCCTGGTAAGGAAGTGTAAGCTCAGGATTGAGCTCAATAGCCTTATTTAACAACGTTGTTCCCTGCATCACCTTGCCGTCAGACATGGCCTCAGCCCCTTTCCGGGCACTTTCAGCCGCATATCGGTCAGAAATATTTTTCACCAACGCCTGAGTATCAACGGAATGGATCCTGTCTTGCGCTTTGTCCGCAAAGCTCATGGCCTCTTCAAAGTTATTTCGAGCGGCTTTGATCTCAACAAGGGCGCGATAAGCTTGGAAATATTTCTTATCCAGCCTGATAACTTTCTCATATTCAGAGATCGCTGCGTCCTCTTTCTTCATGGCCTCATGCAAGGCCGCCAGATTAAAATGAGCTTCAACCGAGTCCGGCGACAAACGTAAAGCAGTTGTCAAATACGACAGTGCTTTGTCATAATGCTGCTGTTCATACGCATCATTTCCTTGATTATTAAACCAGGTTGATATTTTAGGTGTCTGCAAAACGACAACAAATGCCAGCGCAATGAACAGGACTACTATTTTACCAATGAAATCTATCATAAAATCCCGATTGGCCCTCAGTTCAAAACATCAACCCTGCGAGAAATTTCTTTTCCGTCAAGAATAACGTCTTCCATGGACATATATCGCCATCCCCCATACCTCCCACAGGTCAATATCCTCTGGCGATGAAGAAAATCGAGGATCAACCTCCTGGCTACCGCATAATGACGGTCGTACACGGGGTACCCGTAATGAATATCATTGACATCGCGACACTCAATGGTGTCCTCACTATCAAGGATGCCGACCTTCCTCAAATCTTTCTCAATGCGACCCGTGATCATCGCCCGGTCCAGTGGTTTATCCTTCGAATATGACACCTCAACATACATGGAACTCCTGCCCGGCGGGGTAAGATCAGAAGAAAAATTGTGAAAGAACCCTACCCTGAAAAAACTTAGATCCTCCTGCGGAAAATAGATCCAGTGGCGCGACGAAGATTTCTTTTGACGTAACCCGAAATTTACATTGAATATGGAATTCCAGCGAAGTTCCCCGAACGCACGTGCGACATCGGCAGGAAGATCCGGGATCAATCTGCCCAGTTCAGGCAACGGTATCGTCGATATCAAATGACCGAACTCTCTAGTCTCACCATTATCAAAGATCATCCTGCGGCGATGCAGATCTATCTTTTTAAGTGCAAAGCCGGTATGAATATTACGTACACCTTTGCAAAACGCCGCGGCCAACTGCCCGATCCCGCCTTGGCGGGGATACCAGAAATGGGAGTTATACCCCAACAACTGCCGGCTATCATGGATCGCTCCGTCAATGACCCTGTCCATGCTCGGTTGAGGAACAAAACCATCCAACCACTCGGCCGTCATCTCCCGGGGATGAACAGTCCAGAACTTGGTGTTATACGGGACCATAAAATGTTTGGCGATACCGGCACCAAACGCCCCTTCGATCCATTGAAGAAAATTCTCTTTCCCAAGTGTCCCGCCGTTACGCCTGGCCTTGATGAACTCCGTAAGACATTCCTTAAGAACAGGTCGCGACAACCCGAAAAGATTGGCTTGGAACGGATAACGAATATAACGATCTTCACTATATACCCAAGAGTCCCTCCGATGGCGGACCAAATTATCATTCAATAATTCACGAACAAGATCGAAAATCTCTTTATGACGAAAATGCAAAAGATGTCCGTCACGATCAAAAATATAACCATTGACCTTTCGTGAATGGCACATGCCGCCCGGCTGCATATCTTTTTCGTATACATGATAAGGAGAACCTTTTTGTTGAAAATGCCACGCGGCACTCAAACCCGCCAAACCGGCCCCCAGAATAGATACGCTATTGCGCCCCATGCCCCTCCATCAGAAACAATAATCGAACCGTTAAGACCGTTACAATCCCGACCCCGGCGACGATAAATGAAGCTAACATAACGGTATAAAACCTTTCTACAAGCACGCCTGCGATCGAAAAGAAGACCGCAAGAGTTACCATAGCCAACCAAGCCTGCCCCCGAGAAAGACGACAAGCCAGAAACCTCAAAGCGAGATGGTCATTGCTTTTATCAAAAGGACTTATCTTTTTATTCAATCTAAAATAAACAAGGCATCCTGTTTCCAATAACGGCAACCAGAACACGATCAGGATCCCAAGCCCCATGGGTATACAAGGCGCATCACCTACCAAAGCGAGGCTCATTGCCGCCAGCAAAAAACCGGAAAAATGACTTCCGGCATTCCCGAGATAGACCTTTGCAGGCGGGATATTAAAAAAAAGAAAACCGGCAACCCCCGCTGCAAGTCCCGATGCCATAAAAAGAATGTCAATGGATCCCGAGTGGAGCGCAAGCAAAGCCACCCCCGCGCACGCAGCGATAACCGCACCTGAACAGACACCATCACTGACATCAAGCAGGTTCAACGCATTGGTCAACCCAACGATCCACACGAAAGAAAAAATGAAATTGCCAGCCAGGCCTAGCAAAGCTATATGCGAGCCACCCCCAAAAAATATAAGACCTGCCGCACAAACAAATTGCCATAAGAATTTTTGCAGGACCGATGACGACTTCCAGTCATCGAGCACCCCGAATATCAATACTGTCAGCGCCCATGGCCCGATCATGGCGGCACGATCGAACCCAGGATGAGGCAAGAACTGACCGCCCCAAAATACAAACACCAATGCAAAAGCCACAGCGATCCCCCCAACAAGGGAAACGCCACGATCGAACAATAAACCTCGCCTTCTGGCAAAGGCATCCATGGTCCATGTCAACCCGATCGCGGCAAAAAAAATCAAAAACAAAAATATCAGGAATCCGGGCATGTGCCGATCCGTTCAAAGACCCCATCATAGACCTGCTGTACACATCGGATCGTCGCTTTGATCGAAAACTCCTGTTCATGTACTTTTGACATCGCTTGCGCTGAAAGTCCGCGCCTAAGCTCATCATGTTTCAATAATAATAAAACTTTTTCTAACATCTTGTGGTCATTATCAGGGTCAACAAGATATCCGGTCTTACCTGGAATGATGAGATCACGGATGCCTCCCGTATCGGTTACAACCACGGGTATGCCGGCACTCATGGCTTCAAAGACCACAACCGGAAGTCCTTCCCACAGCGATGTCAAAACAAAAACATCCATAGCTGCCAGCATGTCCGGGACGTCCTCATGCCAACCTGTCAATATTACATCAGAATCAAGCCTATGCGCACACAAAAAAGAAGAAATCTTCTTCCTCATCGAACCATCCCCGACCATGAGGAATTTAACTTTCCTGATCTCTTTCTTTATTCCGACAGCAAGGCGGAGAAAGGCCAACGGGTTTTTTTGCGGTTTAAAACAAGCCACTGTCCCGATAACCAGACATTCCGGCGCAATAGCAAGTTTTTTTCGCGCCTTCTGCCTGCGCGCGTCATCATTTTGATAATCCTCATGCCGGATACCGCATCTGATAACAATGTAATGCCCTAAAGGTCTGATCCCGAGCAACCATCCCTGCTCCTGCTCACGGGTTGAAACAACAATCAATACATGCGTGAAACGGGCGCACCAGCGCTCAAGAAGCACACATAAACTAAAAAACAGTTTCGGCTGATGGTCATGAAAACTCCAGCCATGGACAGTATGGACGATCAGTTTCACACCTGCCAACCAGGCCGCCACGCGTCCAAGCACACCGGCCTTGGAACTGTGGGTATGCACCACATCGATACTGTTTATTTTCATGTAATAAACGAGCTCTAATAACGCGAGGACATCCTTGACCGGTGAAAGACTTCGATCCAAAAAGACAGACCGATGCACCCTGACCCCTGGAATATTGCAAAACCTCTGTATCAACACCCCATTACGCGCCGTAAAGAGGTCAAGAGTGTACCTTCCCTTGTCAACGCCCTCCAAAAGCGCCAGCACATGAGCCTGGGCCCCTCCAAGTTCAGGCTTTGTGAGAACAAAAAGTACCCTGGTGATCATCTCAAGAAGCTCCCATGATGCGATATAGAAAAATGGATAATTCCCCTTCAAACAACAGGCTCGATGGTATAGTAACGGTCATATGATCCATGGACTAGCCCTTCTTGTTTTCTTTCGCCCCTTTGTCTGCTCTCTCGTTCTTCCGGGAAGGAACTTGTTTTATGCTGCCACTTTTTTCGGATTCCTGGTTGTCTGGATGGGCCTCAGAAAGACCTTTTCTCCGGAAAAGAACATAACCGCCGCGGCCGCCATCTTCATGGGAATACTTGCTGTCTTGTCTCTCCTGTCCGATTCACACCTTATTGCGGCCGCAACCCTGTCACAATATGTCACAGGCATACTGCTCTTCTTGATATGTCGAACGCTACCGTATGATCATGCCAATAAAATTTTCAATATCATCATCGCCGCCGGCATTACGATCAGCCTTATGGGGTTGTATCAATTTCTTTTTGGTTTCCAAAACACCCTCGACTTCATGCGATCAGTTAAGATAGATGACCTTTTCGTCACACAAGAGATCCAGCAAAAACGCGTTTACTCGGTCTTCATTACTTCCAACACCCTTGGGAACTACCTTGTGATGCTTCTGCCGCTTTCTTTGACATTAAGGAACAAACTATGGGCCATACCTCTGGCTCTCGCCCTGCTGTTGACCCAATCCGTGGGCTCATTCATGACCCTGCTGATGATCTTTCCATTCTACGCCTATCAACGCCGCCTTTTCAATCCGGCCGTCTTTGAACTATTTGCCGCACTTATACTCATAGGTGTAGGATTCATCTTCTGGCGGACACAAACACATATGACAAATTTTAATCTTGCCCACTCCTTCGACATGCGCTGGCAATACTGGAAGGAGACTTGGGCCCTCATAACGAGCCACCCGTTGATCGGAACAGGCTTCGGGAACTTCGACATTCCAAGCTCCAGATACAGTCATAATATCATCCTGCAACTGTGGGCAGAAACAGGCCTTGCAGGTCTTCTAGCCTTTCTTTATCTGCTCCTAACCATATTCCAGCAAGGATGGTCATCGCTCACAGAAGCTCCAGATCTTGATCGTTCAACGGCACTATTATTCAGCGCCACTATTTTTCTTCTGAATAACCTGATCGACTTCAGTTTCTTTCTTCCTGAAGTCGCGCTTGTCTGGTGTGTCATCCTGGGTCTGGCCTGCAACCGCTCTGCCCCGACAGACGATTCCCCCATGCCCGCAGAAAACAGCTCCGTTCCGACCAGAACAGCCTGATTACCTGACGCCGATAAATCAATACATACGCCCAGGCCAGTAATTCATACCCAAGTAAAGGGAGGAAACAAAGCAGTAACCGCCACGCCTTCTCGTTCTTGAGAAGAACAAGATAACGATTCCTCAAAAGGATGGCGTTAATGTCATCACTCAAATACTTGCGGGCCAAAGGACGGCCTTCACCGGAGTCCTGACGGACCGTACCCCCGCGCACATGATACGCCAGCGCCCGCGGCGTATAATAGGCACCCCAGCCGCGCCGCTGGCCACGCCAGCAAATATCCAGGTCCTCAAAGAATATCCTGAAATCCGGATCGAACCAGTCGTCCCCCTCCCTGACATCCTCCAGCATCGCGCGCCGAAAAAGGGCCGCCGCGCAATTCACCGCAAAGACAGCGCCCGGCCGATCCAGTTGCCCGCGGTCCAATTGGCCATAACCCCTTTCCTGCGGCGTTCGCCACAGGGTTAAACTCATCCCCGCGCTATCGATCGTGGCCCCATCGGGACGGAGCAGCTTGCCTGTAACCACCCCTATCTGCGAAGACGCATTAAAACCCTGCATGGCCTCAAGCAAAAAAGAAGGTTCCAGGCGGACATCGTCGTTCAGGCACAATACGTAAGCGCCGCGGCTTTTGGAGATACCACGGTTGAGCGCCTCGCAATAATACAAATTCCTGCCGGTAGAAACGATACGGACCGACGGATATGCCGCAAACGTCCGCGCGGCGACAGCAGGTGTCATGGAATTGTCGATCAAGATCACTTCAAGCGAAGGATACGTCTGTCGAAAAACAGAGTCAAGACATGACAGGAAATAATCTTTTGTCCCGCACGTCACGATCACCACACTGACGAGTTCATGCATGCGCGGCACCTTTTTAAAAGAGATGACTGGCAATACTGACGTATTCCCCCCAGGATCACCCACAAAAGTTTTCTACAATACTTTATGAAATGTATACCTCGACTGGATACAGCGCATACCCAACTTTTGCGTAGCTTCCAGCATTTTGTAATTATTCCCCTGGGTTTCAAATTCTGCAAAATCCAAGTCCGGCCTCTTCTCGATCTGCGCATGAACCAGGGCCATAAGAGCGCCCGAACCCTCTGGCGCCACAACCACCAGGCCTTTGTGCAATGATTTGAGGGCACAGTGCCTGGCCAGCAACTGATCAGAGGAGAATATGGAACAAGCAACGATCCTATTATTCCTGGTAGCGACAAAGAGATCACTGTGGCGGCGATCCCGAAACTTGGTCTCAAGCCATTTTTCATACATCGCCTTTGTCCGGGATAAAGGGATATGCGGATCATTGGAATAATGGCTTGTTTTAAAATATTCCCCGATCAAATGTAATGCCCCATGAATATGTTTCCTCTTCATTGGCTTAACACTGAACCAGTTTTTTACCTGAGAAAGGAACATTTTACTGTCTTTTATACGGGTGTCCTGAGTAATATACGTAACAAGATTGTCCATGATCTTAAAAGCTTGCCCTTCTAAGGCATGGATTGAAGAGAAATCAGCCGCATCGACCCTCAAAGACATTAACTTGACACGGGCCTTCCTGGCTAAACCCATGATTTCCTTTAAAAGCATATTTTTTATGATACATTCCTTTTCATACCCACCTGTCGCCGCGACATAATGAATATGCCCCATTTTAAATCCAAATACATCGGTATCCCAATCAGAAATTCGCCATGCGGCTAACCCTGCCACTTTATTTTCAGCAAAAGCCACAAGTATTTTCGTCTTCTTGTCACCGAAATATACTTCATTGTAATAATTGTTGATCTTCTCCGTATCGTTATAAAGCCTCAATCGAGAATACGGTTTATAGTATGGAACTTCATCGAAGAAATTCCGTATCAAGCCTCTATCCCGGGAGAGTATTATATTTATCTCCATAGTGTCAATCACCTGCCAAAACTAAAGAAGCCCTGAAAGGAAGGCCCCGAACTTCCCGAGACCTTCGGGAAAAGGCGGTCAAATATCGTATTCCAAAACTCAAATACTTAACGGGCGTATATGAAGACCTGCCATGTTTTCTTGGGTTCAACCTTATGCCTATTTCTGTTTTCTTGTCCGCAAACATATACACCAGATGCTTCAGGCATATCGACGCCCCATTATAAAGAACCCTTTGAGCGATCGCGCGTGACATCATCGCATAAGAACATGTATGGTCTTCCATGGATATGCCAAAAAGATACCTAAAATAAACCATAAGGCACAAAGAAAGAAATCCCCTGGACCGGATTACTCTCTTCCCCCCAACAGCATCATACCCGTCCACGATCTTATCCACAAACATGGGGATATCTTCAGGTTGATGCTGCAAATCCCCATCCATGGTAATGATAAAGTCTCCCGTTGAATAATATATCCCTGCCAGGAACGCCCTGGCTTGGCCATAATTCTTGTCTAAGGAGACCACTTTTACTCTCGGGTCATTCCTGTGCAACGACTGAAGGAAACCAAGGATGTTGTTTGTGCTCCCATCATCTACAAACACGATCTCATAAATGTAGGCGTGCTCAGCGCACACCCTGGTTATCCTGTCATACAACTCCTTGATATTTCCAGAAGGCTCATTGAAGACAGGAATAACAATGGAGGATTTCATTGATCAGCTGGCCTCATTATCAGCGTTGCCGATTTTTTCCAGGAATAGCCCCCCGACTAATACCGCTCCCCGGATATGCACGATGATCGGATCAAGCCGGCCCGACATTACTAAAACCTTCCCAAAAGCAGCGCTGCGTTCCCACCATCCACATCAAAAGAATTGATCAAAACATATTTGATCGTTTTTGTTCTTGAACCGTATCGCATTTGAATCCCACCAGCAGCTCGGGGATCGTTATATTTACGTGAAGAAAATGGCGGCAGGATCCTACCGCTGATACATTTAGCTCCTATCAATGCCTGAAGTATGCCCGATGCGCCTTCACATTCGCCATTATTATCTTTTGGGGCCACACAATCTACCCCTGAAGCGCCTTCTTTAAATATAGATCTAAATGCAGCAATTTCTTCTGAATCCATGTGCTTTAATCCATTGCTATTCAAGACACATAGATCAATATCACTGTAAGATCGCCGTGAATTATGCAAGGCCGTTTCCATGGCGTAAGCATAATCCCGACGATCTTTGCCAAAACTCAAAGCCCCCCCCAAAACCTCGGCGTACACCCTGGCTTTCCTGCGCTCAGCAACTGCGGCGCTCTCGAGAATGAGCGTGGAAGCATTCTCCCCAATCAAAAATCCATTGCGTCGTGCATCAAAAATACCTGTGCTTCCCTTCTTCAAAGATGAACACAACATATTCCTTAAAGACCACTGGGCCCATATATCCGCCAATAAAACATTAACCCCGCTGACAACCGCTGTCGTGACATGTCCCTGCCTGATCAAACTTGCAGCAAAATTTACAGCCTCAACACCCGCGTGAATGCCGCTGGCAAAAGTGATGTTGGGACCTTTAAATTGGTACGCTGTCGAAATATAACTTGATGCATAGTTTATCAAGGACGAAGGAAAAGCCATCGGATCAACCCCGTCAGGTCCGCACACGACCAACTTTCTGTGAAAATCTGTCATAAAATTCCAGTTGCCATGCGGTAGTGCCGTTAAGACCGCAACGTCTTCACCGACAGGATTCTTGATCTTCGCATCTGTCAGCGCCGTTCGCACGGAGACAAGCAGCAACTTATTGGAACGTGAAACATACTGTGACGTGTTATCCCTGGTATTGTTAATGAGATCACGCTCATTGACCTGAAAAGCATGCCGGCATCCAAACTCTGTTGTTGAAAACGATGTTATCCTTTTTAGGACATTCACACCTGACAGGAAATTGTTCCAGTATGGAACAACCCCTATCCCTAAAGGACTGCATATCCCCAAGCCTGTAAGAACCACCCTGGACTTTGACTGCTTCATGTCCTTTCTTTCCTAAACTTAGCCATAACGATAACCGCATTATTGCCGCCAAAAGCAACCGAGTTTGAAACCACGATATCGATCTTTTTCTTTATCGCGGTATTGGCAAGAATTTTGATATCACACTCCGGATCCGGGTGCGTATAGTTAATATTTGCGGGTATGACACCTCTTTCCACGACCAGCGCAGAAGCGCACGCCTCAAGGGCGCTGGCGGCACCCATGCAATGACCCAACATCGATTTGATCGAGCTCACCCATACTTTCTTCCCGTAAACAGCATGAATGGCTTTGGCTTCCATCCTGTCGTTCTGGATCGTTGCGGTTCCATGCGCGTTGACATACCCAACGTCCTCAGGATTGATGCCTGCCATCTTTAACGCCATCTTTGTCGCCTGTATAACCCCCGCTCCATGAGGATGAGGGATAGCAACACTATAACCATCCGCGGACAGACCATAGCCAATGATCTCACCATATATCCTGGCTTTTCGCCTTAACGCGGACTCCATGTCTTCCATTAGAAGAACTCCTGCCCCTTCTCCGACGACCATGCCTTTTCGGTCCTTGTCAAAAGGCCTGCAGCAATCTGGCGCCATAGCTTTTATTTTGTCAAATCCTCCGAAAACAAAGGTGTTCATCTGATCATGCCCGCCGGCGAAAACAGCCTCGGCTGAACCTGATCTTATTAAATCAAATGCATAGGCTATGACAGTATTACCGACGGCACACGCGGCAGGAATGGTCGTTGCACAAAGTTTAAACCCAAAATATTCTGCCACTCTTAACGCATGCATATTGGCATGTAAGTTTTCATAAATTTCCGCAGAAGTGGACGAATACCTGTTCCTGGTCTTATGCCAATACATCACGCCCTCTCCAGCAGCCCACGTATCTGCCGTATTAGCCCCCAGGACAACCCCGATTTTATTGTCTTCCCTGACTTCAAGCCCGGCATCATCAATCGCCATTTTTACAGCAGCAACAGCATACTGGGCCGTCAGGGTAGGATGTTTTAATCTTTTAAGGTCAATATATTTCTCTGCCTGAAAATCATCAACCTCAGCCGCCATATGCGTGCGGTATTTTGAAGTGTCCAGCTTCTGACATCTCTTGACCGCATTCTTGCCATTGATCAGAGCTTGCCAGAATTTCTCCTTGCCCGTCCCGACAGGAGAAATCACGCCTATCCCTGTGATGACGACCCTTCGCATGCCTGTCACCCTTTTACGAACATAAGTTCACCCTGACAAACCAGTTCCTGCCTGACAAGGGCTTTCGCCGCGACCAACTGGGACATTTTGAACCTGGTCAACATGCTAATTTCAACGGTGACCTGGTCCCCCGGATAAACCGGCTTAAGAAATCTAAGGTTCTTGATCCCCGCGAAATAATATCTCAACGGTGCTTTTTTATTGGACGTTTTCACAGATCCTGAAGACAGACGATTCAACAAGTATGTCGCCTGGGCCATAGTCTCGATCAGGATCACTCCGGGCATAACGGGGTCATCTTTGAAATGCCCGGCGAAATACTGTTCGTTGCCGCTGACGTTCTTCTGGCAAATAATTCTTTGACCCGGTTCAACCAGCACGGCCCTGTCAATAAAAAGGAACGGATAATCATACGGCATCAACGCCTTAATTTCCTTAAATGTGTACTCTTTGCCCGGTTTCATAGGGTCAATCCTCCATCAATGACAAAAGATTGTCCGGTAATATACGCCGCCTCGTTACTCGCCAAATATGCAACCAACCCCGCCACTTCCTCTGTCCGGCCGATCCTTTCCAAAGGAACAACCTTCAACGCATTTGAACGAACAAACGGATGAAGGTGCGTGAACATATCTGTCTCAATAAAACCCGGGCATACCGCGTTCACATTGATATTAAACCTGGCCATTTCCTTGGCCAAAGACCTGGTGAGCCCCAATATGCCAGCCTTGGAGGCGGAATAATTAACCTGCCACATAATTCCCTTAAGCGCCGACACGGAAGAAATATTAACAA
>CAIOTT010000029.1 GCA_903861305.1 Candidatus Omnitrophota bacterium
CCCGGATTTTGCACGCTTCTCAAAACAGCGTCGAGAATGCTGTGTACTAATTAGCTTAACAGAACTATTTATTGACCACTTGCGGTTTTCATGATAAAAATTTGTTTTTAATGTCAAATTGCACAAAATGGAGGAAGGCTATGAACCGGTCATTTAATGTCATTTTCATTGCGGGAATATTTATGTGTATAACCGGGCAAGCCATGGCCTACACTGTTGTTGATACAGGCACACCATCCAATGCTGGCGGCGGTTGGGCATTGGGCAATATCCCGGCTGGTTACAGCGACGGAGCTCCTTATGACGCCTACTCTCAATCCTTAGCGGCCAAATTCACTTTGGACCAGGCGGCCACGATAACCTCGGTCTTTGGCTGGATCAACAATGGGAATTCAAACAATGTCTCTGGAATAGTTCCGATCGATTACGCGACGATATCAATTTACGGCGATGCCGCGCCAGGCGCACTAGGCACCTCGGCATCGGTCCCTGATTCAGGGAATATTAAGTTCAGCCAAGACCTTGCTGTCATGAATGCTGACCCGGCCTGGGTAGGATTTTCATCATTGAACTTGGACCTTGCCGCTGGATCTTATTGGGTTGCTTTTGAAGCGCCGCAATTCAGTTCGTTCGCAGGCGGGATGCCGGCCCCTGCACCAAATCCTGTCGGCTCCGAAGCTTTTAACGTCAATAATAGCGGCTGGAATGCCTACAACCTGGGTTTAGGTGTGCAAATATCAGCCCTTCCCTCTAGCACCGTTGTTACCCCGGAGCCCGTGAGCGCGGTGCTTTTCGTGGTTGGAGGCGGCATCATGGCGTTCTCGCGCCGTCGGTGGAACAACAAGCTTAGCAGCACGCTTCACGGATAAAAAGGAATCACACGTTCGTCTTCCAGAACTGTTTGGTGTCCACGTCCATGATCGTCAGGTTGTACCCGTAACCTGCACCGCTGTCCATGGCCCAGACATTGCAGAAATGCCGCGGCCCGCGGCCAGGATCAAAAGCATCCGGCGTATGCCCGATGTATATCTCATCATACCCGCCGAACTTCCTGTTCGGATCAGCTTTCTGCAGTTGTTCCGCCGACGCGACGAGCCCGCGGTCCCAGATAAAGATCTCGTTGGGGGTCCCCTTGACGCCGAGGTCCGGATCAAATCCCGCGTGGACGAAAAGCCGGTTGCCGTCTTCAAAATATAAAGGCGCCTTGGCTAATAGCAGGGTGTGCTCTCTGGGCATGCCGGTGCCTTTATAGGACAGGATGGTTTCAGCGCCGCCCTGCTCCATCCATTCCTTTGCCGGCTTGCCGTAGATGACCCACTCGAGCGCCCAGGCATCATGGTTGCCCAACAGATAGACCAGATGCCTGATCTTGAGGAGTTCATCGATACACTCTTTGGTGTGCGGGCCGCGGTCGCAAACATCACCCAGCGCGATGAGGCGGTCCTGGCCATAGTCGAAGTCACACGCCTTAAGGCACGCAACGAGCGCTTTGCAGTGGCCATGGATATCACCGATCACGAAGGTTTTCATTTTTTCTTGAACACGATCCTTTGCCGGGTTTGATGCGCAAGAGTTGCGTAGTACGCGCGTAGGTCCTTAAGCGCTTCTTTCTTTAAAGCCACTCTTTTGGTGCACAGGGACTCCTTGACCTTGACCCCCTGCGGTGTGCGCTGGAACACACGTTCAAAACTCATGTGGGGGCCATCCAATCTCAGGTCCGCGGGGAGATTTAGGATCTCGAAGCCTCGAGGGATGCGATAAACATACTCCATTTCTATGATCCCGTTCGACGAAAAAAAGAACCCTTCGCGCCGATCCGTCTTTTCAAAAGCTTCATCCCTGTTGATGGCCTCAAGGTCAATGATGATAAAGCCGTCAGCGGAAGGGAATTCATCAGGGCGGCGGAATAATGTTTTCAAGCGCAAGCGGCCATAGCGCTGGTCAACACCTTCAAGTTGACGTTTAATGACCTCACCGCCCTGCGCCATCATGAAATCAAGCTGCTGGTACATGTCTTTCTTCTCATCGTCACTCATGGGTCTCAGCGAATCCCTCGCGTTGATGGACGCATCAAGGTCCCAAACCCGGGACATTTCGACAACACCCGACCAGTCGTCCTTAATGTCGACGACCTCACTCGTCCGGTCCGCGGCGCGTTCAGCGTCAAATTCAGGGAGACGGCCGAACCGTCCCTTGCCATTGGCGATGATGAACGTATACGCCCGCTGATATTCCATAGGATACTGCCCGATGTCATACCCTTTAAGAAGCGGATCCGCATAGAAATCCCCGTCCAGCGGATCCTCGACCAAAAGCAATGCGTGATCGAACAAAGTCGGGATCGGAAGGTCATAGGAGGGGTCGTTGATCGCATTTTCATTATTAAAGAGCGCGATGTGCGCCTTGACACCAACAACAGCGAGCATGGCCCTGGTCAGAAGGGACAGGTCCTTGCAGTCACCGTATTTGTTGGCAAATACGTCCCTGGTGGGATGAGGCTCAAAGGCGTTCAGTCCAAAGTCCATGGACACGTAACGGAAATTATCCTCAATATATTCAAGGACAGCGCGCACCTTGTCCCGTGTCAGAACGGCTTTACCCACCGCTTTTCTGGCCGCAGCCGCGATGTCAGGGGACATTATCGTGTTCTTATCGATAAGACGGGAATACCATATCGCGAAATCATCCCAGTTCTTTACGGACGAGAACTCAAACGCCTCCAAGGGGTCATCGGGCGACGGCGGCGGGACATACTTTTCATCCTGCTTATGGTCATAAAGATCATGCCGGACCCAGCGGTAGGTCACCCAACCGTCCTTTTCCGTGACCTCAGGCTTTCGGGTCAGGCCGAATTCACGGTAGCTCAGGCCCATTTTGCGGGGAAACGTGACTGAACAACGGTATTCCTTCACGGGAATACCATAGTTGACGTCTTCCGTCAGCCAAAAGGCATCCTTCATGGGAAGCCCCCTGGATGAAACCGTGTAAGCTGCGTCTATAATGACGCCCACTCCGACCGCAGGCATGGACAAAATACGCACCATGGCGTTCGAATACATGGGCTCGCCATCGTAGACAGACATATCCTGGGACTTCATGGGAGGATGCTTCTTTCCATCCGGCGTCAGGGTAAACACCTGCTGGTCCATGATCCGGTCAAAATCGCGGTTATAATTAATGGGAACCTCGCCTATATCTTTTGCGTCTTCCTTGAGGATCTTGATCTTGCGGTGGACACGGGTCGTGAACGACCAGTCGGCATTGACCTTGATGTTATTTTCCACAAGAAGGAAAATATAAGATTTATCGGCGTGGCGCTCTTCAAAAGTCTGGGGCTGGCCTTCGGCAAACGAAAAATGGCTCGAACAACAAACAGCCACTAACAGGAACGATACAAGGTGCTTACACTTCATCTGATCTCCTCGAATTCAGGGATAACGGCTAGGAACCCTTGACCGGAGGCTGGGCACGGTATTGTCCCTGCAACGCGATCATCCAGCCCGGGTATTCGAGGGGCAATTGGCTGACCTCTTCCAGCAGCTTCAATTCATCTTCACTCAGTTTCAGTTGCGTGGAAGCGATATTATCCTGAAGCTGGGCGACTGTCTTGGCGCCGATAATGACCGAAGAAACAAAAGCCCTGCTGAGAAGCCACGCGAGCGCCACCTGCGCCACGGATGCCTGATGCTTTGCCGCGATCGGCCGCATCACATCCACGCATTTAAAAGCTTTAGCCTTGTCAACCGGAGGGAAATCAAAATCAGTCCGCCGGGAACCCTCGGGACCTTTGGTATCAGGCTTATATTTCCCGCTCAACAGCCCTCCGGCCAAAGGGCTCCACACCATGACCCCCATTTTCTGGTCCTGCACCAGCGGCACGATCTCACGTTCCAGATCGCGCCCGGCGATCGTATAGTACGACTGTACACTTTCAAAGCGGGCCCAGCCGCGTTTATCCGAGATCGCCAGCCCCTTCATGATCTGCCATGCCGCCATATTGCACAAACCGATGTAACGTACTTTACCGCAACGGACAAGATCGTTCAATGTCGCAAGGGCTTCTTCCAATGGCGTCAAAGGATCGAAACCGTGCAATTGATAAAGATCAATATGATCGACCTGCAGGCGCTGCAGGCTGGCGTCAACCTCATTCATCAGATGGTAACGGGATTGCCCCCGCCCGTTGGGAAGCTCGTTCATGACCCCGGTGGCCTTGGTGGCGATAACGAGCTCCGCACGGGGGATCCCCAGACTCTTTATCGCCTGACCCGTGAGCAATTCTGATTCACCCAGAGAATATACATTTGCCGTATCGATAAAATTGATGCCGGCGTCGAATGACGTCTTTACAAGGGCCGTTACCTCATCCAATTTAAGACGGCCGATCTTTTCCCAGAACCCCTTGCCTCCAAAGGTCATGGTCCCCAAACAAAGTTCAGACACATATAAACCCGTCTTGCCCAAGAGATTGTACCGCATACCTCATCCCTCCTCTGGAGTTACGCTGTAAAGCCACCACCGCGCCGTTTTGGGACGACGGGCCTGCCGTTCGAAGTAGATCTTCATGGTGCCGTGCGATAGAGTCGCCACCTCAAACCAATGCTTGCGCACATACATCTCGCCGCTTCCATGATGGCACGGGCCGGTCTCATGCCACTTGCGAAGGATGTCGGCAACGACCACCTTCTCGTTGCGCCAGAAAAATTCACGTGGAAATCCCGGCTCTCCGCCGGACATGGCAAGGGTATCAAAGGACGTTGTGACAGGCTTCAGCGCCTCGCTCACGAACTGCTCGGTCATTATTGAAACCCCCTTCAACTACAAAGCTCCGGGAGTATCCTGATAACCTGGATCAGCGTGATGACAAAACTTCAAAAGCGTATTGGTATCATCTTCAGATCCCGGATGATCCGTAATGAACCTTACCCCCGTCTCATAAGCACGGATCACAGGTGTCTCCCTGGACCAGGCTGTCACTGCCGACATACTCAGCTTCTGGGACGCTCCAGCGGCAGGAAGAAGGAGATCGATGGCAATAACCTTGCCCCGTTCAATATTTTCCCTGGACATGATCCGGCAGCCGCGATGATTGATATCCAGCAATACCGCCGCCTCGGAAAGTTCAACAGCGCGCCCTTCATCCCGGTAATCTGCTTCAACAAGCACCTGGACCCTTTCCAATTCCCTGCGTTTATTAGTATTCATAGGATAAACCTCCCTTTTTTGTAATTATGACTTGTTCAAAGTAGATTTACTAGATAAATAATTACATCGAATCGCTCAACGCGCCATGAAGAACAGGTCATTCTGAAGGAATGCCTGTTTCTAACTGATGCAGTGGCGTGATACTGACGATGACCGGTGAAAGGCCGTCGATGCGATATCCAGCCGGACCCGCCCGGGTGACCGATGGCGCGGGGATGCCATTCCCAGGGCCTTTTATCTTCATGTCGTACAGCTCAGGATTAAGCTGTATCCCGCCGGGAGAACTTTCAGTAAAGGACATAGACGCATCGCTATTTGATATTTTCAACAACAGCCCTGCTGCTGCATTGGCCTTTGCCTGTTTCTTGGATTTAGCCGGCCTGCCAGTAACACTAACAGCCACCCCATCGACATCGATCGCCGCTGTAAAGGCAAACTCCTTGCCTGCGGGGGATTCTGTGAACTCCAAATGGCTCAAACTCTGCTGATCGCCGAGTACCAACTCATTCAACGCCATCATGTCATTGAAGGTTCCTTCGGGCAATGAACCGAACAGATCCACCGCCTCGAACTCAGGAGAAGTATCTTTCTCCGGGAGCCTGCTGTATATTTCCATGACCTGTTGTAATAAGGCCGTAGCCGCGTTCGCTTTGGCCTGCGCTTTTTGTGTGGCTGGTTTTCCTGATATATCGATGGTCTTACCATCGATCTCAACACTTGCCTTACACATAAAAACAAGCTTGACAATTTCCTGCGGTTCGGCGAAATTTAATGCCTTCACCCGGTCAGGGTCTTTCTGCGACAGCCGATACAGCGCCGATATGTCTTCAGGATCCCCCGTGGCATCGACGTCAAGACCCGGATGGCCCTCTTTGCCCTTGAACACACCTGGAAAATCTCCGGACGGATAATTGATCTGATTGATGAATTCTGGCAAAACAGCTTCTTGGGCAACGGGCATTAATGTCCCTTCGAAATCAGACCTGAATCGCTCCCAGGCATCGCCCTGTTTCAACGCCCGATCCCCTGAAGGACGATACACACGACGGATCGGGATATCTTGCCAATCATTGTCGGCCCGGGACAAGAGAAGGGTGTTAACTTCTACTGGACGGTCAAGCTGTAATAATTTCTGAAAATATTCGTCCGGTGATGGGATCTCCTTTCCATAAGCCGCTGCGGACTCTGCCACTTTCTGGTACGCGTTCACCAACCGCCTGACCCAGGCCTTGATCGGCTTACCATCAAGAGGCTCGCTCAACGCCGGGATCTGGATGTAGTCTGCCAAACGTGCCGCAGTATATATGAACGAATGGACCGCGTTCGTATGCACGACTTCCCTGAATTTAACCGCGTTCAGGTGATCGATCAGTGGAACGGCAGTTTCACGCATCAGGGTGGCCGCTTTCCCCATATCACTGCCGTGCCGGACAAAATTGGTCAATGTTAACGGTGCCTCAAATACATAAAAAGGAGCCGTCTCTCCCGTCACCGCTTCCCACTTCTTGCCCAGGTCGTATAGATCTTTTAAATAGCCGGGAATGCCGTCAAAATTGAAAGGATCGTAACGGGAGGAGGTCCCGGATGGGACGACAAAAATGATCTTCTCAGGAGCAGCTGCGTGGATCTTTCGGATCGCCGTCATTGATAAAGCTAATTCGCCATTCAACCCGATGACATGGCGATCGGCCGTCTCCAGGACCATGGCATCAAGCTCGTTGTGTGTTATGAACAATGCCTTCCCGCGTACTTCCTTTAAGTTGTTCTCAAGGAACAGAAAGGACCCTGGATCAAAAACCTTCAGATAATTCCTGCCGGGATCATACATATGGTAAACAAATTTATTTTCCGGTGGAAGCGCATCGGTCTCATGGTCCCGCAGCGCCAGAGGCACAACGCGCATGTTGACGATATTGCCGTTTCCATCTTTGTCCGGGATGAGTATCACAGGCCCGCTGAAAGGCGAAACTATTGCCGGTACGGCCCTTTCGTCAAGTCGGTACAATCCGGATCTTTTAGCAGCCAACAACAGGTGCATGGAATCAAGCCGCGCGGCAAGGTCTTGCCAATCAGCCGGGCGCATCAAGATCAATTGATCCTGATCTACCATCGCCGCAGGCAATCCCAGGCTGATCAACATCTTACGTGTCCGCTCCTTGAGCGTAACAAAGTAATACGGATATACCATGTCCAGGACCTGCCTGTATTGCTGGACCTGATACGCGTAGGACCCCTGGCGTAAAAACTGGACGATTTGACCCTCCCTTATCTCGCTGGCTGTCAGTGCTGATTTGATCACAGCATCCCCATTTTCCCGCAACACCTCCGGCGCTCTTGGATCCCATACCGGCAGTGAAGCCAGAGCCACGACCTTATCACTGCCTTTGCGGAAGATCGTGAGTGAAGTCTTTGTTACCTCCTCCACATAGGCGGGATGGACAGAGGCGAATGTAAGGCCATATTCAATATAATATTCATCAGGAGGGAACGTTGACTGCAAATACCCTGCCAAAACAATGTGACAAAATTGATCAAGATCTGATGCCTTGAAACTATTTATGTCCGACTGTGGATACAAGACGGAAATCCCCTGGGCATACCACTTCTCGATGCGCGCATTGGATGATCTTTTCAGGTAAGCATCATTGAGCTGGCTCATCGAAAACATAAGACTGGATGGGGATTTAAATGCCAGGAGAGACCTGGCAGGAACATCCGAGGTGAAAAAACCCATGAAAAAAATATCACCCTTGAAACACGCCATAGGTACAAGCACATTTTTTGCGGAAAATATGACCTTTTTTTCTTCCATGGGGACCGTATCACTGGCGAATATAATACGGTTTTTATAGTATGGCTGCGCGAGCCTCCTCGCACCCGTGAATTTCGTTCTCAAATATACCTCAAATCCTCTATCAAGGATAGATATCTGCTCAATGACACCCCGGATGAAATTTTTAGGCAATATTTTGCCACCGCGTGCTGCGGACCGGAGATACTCCTTGAAAGCCCTCCTTAACATTAAGTACCTGCGATGCAATTCAAGGAATTGCGGGTCAAGATCGATCGATCTCAAATAGGTTCCGATCTCCAATGATCCATCGATCACCGCGGATAAAGATCCCACGCCGTTGGCAAGGATCAAATCGTCCAATCCGACCTTGTCTCCGTCAGCTATATTGGGTAATATGCCGATACGTATCTTGGCTTTGGGTAATCCGCGTTCAATAAGGTCCATGGCTATCATCGCCGAAGCACGCTGGCTGTCCGTGATCTTGTCAACACGCATAAGGGCTTTTCCAACCGGGTCCCGGTCAAGGATAATGATGACGCGTGCCGGTTCAGCGGCAATAATGGCATCCACGATCGTGTTATCGACCTGTGTGATCCCTGGAATGCCCACCGTTAAGACATTCCCAACTTTCCAGGTAATCAATGCCTTGAATTCACCCTCCGTGAGGATAAGGTCCCTGCCTTTGGCCTGATCGAGCAACCACCCCTGATAGAGCGTGTGCGCGACATCGAACTTCCTGATAACCGACCTGTCCAAAGGCCAGCTCAGGTACTTATGCCCATTATGGGAGGCTTCACCCAATACACGCGTCCTCCAGACATCGATCTTCCCTTCAGCATTTAAGTAAGGGATCCTGATCACATTAGAACCACCGCTGTTATACAATGGCTCCCCGTTTGAATTAAATTGCAAAGAGAACCACCCTGCGTTCATCATATCTTGTTCAGTAAAACCATTCTCCATGGCCCAACTTTTCATCGGCGTCAATTGAGGATGAAAATATGCGATCTGCGATAGTTCTTCGATATTGATATCGGTGGGCCACTTTCTCGAAGCAACAAATTCATCCAGTTTTGCGCGCGCCTCCGGATGGGATCTTAAATACGCGATCACCTTTTCATTGATCGTGGCGATCCGGGCCAACTCTTCGGGGGTCAAAGTCCTGCCGTTAAAATGGCCCTTGAAATTTTGCATGACCTCCTCGTTATGAAAGCCCATCTCCAGCACATTGCCGCCAGCATCAACTACAACGAACCTGACAGGCCCGACACGCCTGCGTTCCAAAATAAGCTGATAACCATACACAACATCGGTAAGAACAGTACCGGTCCGCTCAGGTATTTCAGCGACGTGGAACAACGTGTCTTTGTAATGGCCGGGGTCAACGGAAATATCGACGGCCTTTGATCCTTCCTCGGCAAACCCGCTGATAAATAACGGATTTTTCTTATGCTGGTCTGTAGCGCCGGTCAATTCTCTGATATAGGAATACCAATTTGCGGTCTTTGCAAGTATCCCCCGCGCATAATCGTCAAGCGTGTCGAGTATGACCGTTCCCATATCTTTGTTCACATCAGATCGATGGCCAGTAACCCGGGCCAATGAGGATATCCCCTTGTCATCTTCCACAAGAAGGTCATCCTCGTTTACAGGTTCCCCGGCAGATCCCCCTTCGATCTGTGAAAGCTGGACCGATACATTGAAGGCATCGGCCTTACCGTCCGATACTTTTTCGGCGAAGTCCTTGAACTTTTTACGGGCGCCGCCCGGAAGAAGCGCCGGATCTTTCGCGATGATCGTGCGTGCTTCAAGGTCGCCTTTATCAGTTATCGTCGAATATCCGCCGGAAGTATATTTCCTGGGGATCGCCTCATCTTGGTAAGGTTCTTTGTCTTCCTTTATGTAGTTAAAAACACCTTTCTTTAATGCTTGCAGATATTGCTGGTAGATCTTCTCCTTAAAGCCCCTGTCGGTAATGTCGACGCCTTTGACCTTGCTTTGGTTTACATATAAGCCCGACAACAAGCTTTCTTTCAGGGTCTTTTTATACCAGACTGCCAGTATGAGAGAATTCTGGATCTGCCTTAAGGCTGCAAAATTCCTTCCCGTATTTACCTCTTCTTCGATCGCGGGCAATACGATCTCTCTGACAATTTCCGAGAACATATTGCGCTCATTGTTGTGCTGCAGCGGCGGCGTACGGGTCACGCCCGTTGCGATGCCGGGATCGTGCTGCAAAGCCCTGTAATCTTCTTCCAGCATGACCTTTAACCGGCTCTGCACAACATAAGCCTTGTCACCGTCCTGATATACGATCGGGTCATCGGGAACGATCCAGACTTTATTGAACGTATCCAGGGGGACCTGCTCGGTCCCGAATTCTTCTTTGATCTTTTTGTAGACCTTGCTCCAGAACTCACGGCCCATGGCCTTTTCGGGATAGATCAGCGAAGCTGTGATTTGCTTGAGAAGATAGTCTTCTGAGAGCAAGACACGACCCATATCGGTCTGCCCGAGGCTTGGCGGGATGATCCTCTTATCCTCATAAGGCGAGAGGTTGACCCAAAGGTCTTTTTCAGGGATGGTCAGGCTTGTCAGGAAGTATTTGACCAGCCTGGTTGATTCCTGTTTTAATTGATCATCGCTGAGATCGCTGTCCCCCTTATCGAGGATAAAATCAAAATGAAAAGGATCGGCATGAACCTTGATGCCTTTAAGGACAGGAGGGTTAAAACCAGGGCTTAATTCGACCATCGTTCCTGGTTCAGGCAAAGAAAATTCCTGCGCCCTGGCGGGGATGCCAGTGCCGTTGAACAGCAATGCAATGACCATGAAGATGGAAATGACCCTTTGTGGATCAAGCTTGAGGGACATGAATTAAGTATATATTATAAATATGGAGGCTGCCAGCCATGCCCCGCTGCGCAGAATATTGACATACGGTCGATCAGTTAGGTGTGCTGCAGAAAACCGGGCTGATCAACAGCCGACCGATCGTCTTCTTCGGGTGAATGCCATCACCGCACCGCCGACACTGAAGAGAATTATCGACGCAGGTTCAGGGGTGACAACAGTGTTGGCCAAATAGTCATACCCGGATGCCGCCGTGAACGTGTAATCATTGATCTTTATGCCGCTGGCATCAAAGAAAGTAAGGTCGGTCACTTTTGCCGTGTTCATAAAATCGACGAAAGACTCCCCTCCCGGAGCAACGTTATGTGCATAGTCCACGCTGGCTCCACCGGTCAAACTCATGGAGATATTATTGGCAGTGTTCAGAACGAACGGAACGGTCAGGTTGTAAACTCCTGCAGACACATTGTTCAAATAGTACCCCTGTTGCGTTCGAAAATCATAGAAGTTCAGCCTGAGGTCTGAGGTGTGATCATCCCACGAACCGGTCCGCGTTCCCTCAAGATCCACGGTTACGGAGAGAGTGCCGATCGTATTTGGCGCCATGCCATTAACATTGACCGACCAAAGATCAGAGAACGACGCATTAGCGCTTGCCTGGGCGCCATAAGAGAATATGTTCTTAGGCCCCAATTCGTTCCAATCACCGTTTTGAGCCCAGGTATATGACTTGACTCCAAGTGTTCCGAAATAAGCCCTCGCTGCCGACTGGGCCGAAGCTTCAGGGACATAAACCCCCGTGTTGGACCAGAAAGCTTCTGTTCTGCCAGACAATTCGGAGTAGGAACTTTGCCCATAGACTTCTGTATAAAAGGGGGTTGCCGAATAAAATCTCTGCGACGATCCACCGTTGTTGATCGCCTCACCTGCGCTCCCGCTGATCTGGAATCCAACGTAAGGTGATGGTTCAGCTGAAAAAGCTGAGGTTCCAGAAAGCAGCCATACGGCACATGCTGTTTTGATAAGATCTCGCATTTTCATTATGATGATCCTTTTTTAAAATCTATGCATTCAATGGCATAAACATATATTTCTTGCCAGTATCTGAAAATATTCTAAACTTTTCCCATTCAATGTCAATGATCAGATATCCATGCAAAATATTTCATCTCATGATAAAAAAGTTCCACCCGGCCTAACTCAGAATTGAAGGTCCGCGGCTGTTTCAGCAGCAAGCATTTTGCGGAATTTATTCCAGGGAAAGAGTTTTCCCGGGCATTCTGTATTGGCCTCGGGGACCTGGCCATGCCCCATGATATTCCCTGCAGGGATATCGTAATACTCCATCAGGTACTTGATCAAACGGACCAACGCCATTAACTGGACCTCAGGGCACTCTTCCAGGCTGAAATTCCCGATCAGGCATATTCCGATGGCCTTCGTGTTCATGCCCGACGCCTTGCAATGGGCGCCGTTCTTCTGGGCGATCCAGCGGGGCGTTGCATCAACATGGCCGGCGACAGTGCCTTTTGTGCCGTTATCTATCAGAAAATCATACCCCGTACTGTCCCACCCCCTGCGCTGATGCAGCGCATAAAGCGATAAGGCATCATCATCTTCCGTCGCACTGTGATGGATGATGATATATTTCCATTTTCTTGACGGGAACAGGGGAATAACATCATTCAGTGCTGCGGCACCAGGGACCAATATCTTCTGGCCCATCTTCAGGACATCAGAGGCGCTCAGCTGATTCCTGGCCATGATATCTTCAAGCTTCACATCGTACATCTTACCCAACCGGAACAGCGTCTCCCCGGGCATGACCGCATGGACAACATCCTTGCGCAACACCGGCCCCGCCGCGGGGAACCGGGGCACCATGACCGACACAGGCTCCTGCATATTAAAAAATGGCATGACGCATACGCCTGCGATGATCACGGCACCTGCAGCACAGCGAAGGATAAGGGACCTCATTCGGATCTTCATATAACAACGTCTTTTCGATTAAAATTAAGCAAAAGCCCGTTCAAATGGATGAACGGGCTTTCGCCAACCAGGACCATGGCTATCTCACTGCGTCAAAATGCTCGCAATTTCTGCGGTGCTCCCTGACCTGAAGAGGCATTCTTTCCTGTCGGCATTCTTGACCGTCTTCAAGATCTTGCCCAGCAGCCCCAGGTAGGCCTTCTGGTCATTGTCCGGCCCGCCGATCAGAAAAACGATCCTGACAGGCTTTTGGTCCGGCGCATCCCACTCAACGCCGTTACGCATCACCGCGGTCATTACAAAGAACGCGGGAATACCCGGGATCTTGGCATGCGGGATCGCGATCTCATCACCGATCGCCGTGGCGCAAAGGGCTTCGCGCGCGTCGATCGCCGACTTGAATACCGGGACATCGGTCACAAGCCCAAGCTCAACAGCTTTGTCGACCAGTATCTCCAACACATCGCTCTTCTGCCGTTCTTCCAGAAGCAAGACCGTCGTTTCTTTGATCAGGTTGCCGATCTTTATCTCGCAACAATTCTCGACCTTATGTTCGTTCTGGGATACTGCCATCATAGATCACCTTCTCCTGTCCGTCGATAGTTACGATCTGGCCGTCATTGAGGTTCGTCATCGCCTTAAAAGCACCGGCGATCGCGACCAGTTTTGGGTTCATTGAATAAATATCATGCCAACTCATGGAAGAGAACTCTTCAAGGATATATCCGCCGACCGCCTTGAGGACCGGCTCAAACGACATATCAATGTATTTCGTGAGCAGGATCTCTGTCCCGTCGCCGATGATCCGCCGGCCGGCTTCCTCGATGCCGCTCACCTTCACGATCCTGCCGGAGAACGTCGCTCCGTAGCCGCGCAAACCTTTCCCGATAACATTGGCAACCATGTGGACACGGATATTGTTCACCATGATCGGAGAATCGATCGGGATCCCGGAAAGGATAACAAGCTTGTCGAACGGCTTGATCAGCCCCTGCTGCTGTCCGGCCGCGAGAACGCCCTCGAGTACGGCATCCGGATCGCGCGCCATGTCTGCGATGATCGGGGTAACACCCCAATACAGCAGCAGTTTTCGGCGAACTTCCTCGTTCGGCGTCACCGCCAGTATGTCCTGCTCCGGGCGGTATTTGCTGATAAGTTTCGGTGTATTCCCGCGCAATGTCGGCGTCACGATCGCGTCCGCTTTGATGTCACGCGCCACCAGGAACGCTGATCGTGCGACCGTATCGGCAATATTGATCTTCTTCGAATCAGTAAAAAGTTCGCGGTCCTGGACATATTCACGGGAACCCTCGACCTCAAGCGCGATCCTGTGCATCATTTCGACAGCCTGGACAGGATACGCGCCCATGGCCGTCTCGCCGGAAAGCATGATCGCGTCTGTTCCGTCAAAGATCGCGTTGGCCACATCCGTGACCTCCGCCCGGGTCGGCAAAGGGTTGCGGATCATGGACTCCAGCATCTGTGTCGCCGTGATCACCGGTTTGTTATGCCGGTTGCATTTCTGAATGATCCGTTTCTGCGCCAGCGGGATCTCCTCGGGACGCAGCTGGACGCCGAGGTCCCCGCGCGCGACCATCACCCCGTTGGAGACACGAATGATCTCGTCAATGTTCTGCAGGCCTTCCTCATCTTCGACCTTGGCGATGATGTCCACATTGCTGTCGGCAATGTCGATCGCGGCCCGGATCTCCTTGATGTCCAGCGGCTTTCTGATAAAGGACGCCGCAATGAAATCAACGCCCTGCGCGATGCCGAACATGATATCGTCCAGGTCCTGCCCGGTCACGGCCGGCAAGGATGTCTTCACGCCGACAACGTTCACGTTCTTGTAACTTCCGATCTGCCCGCCGTTCCTGATGATGCAGTGGATCCTGTTGCCCTGGACTTTCTCCACTTCCAGGTTCACCTGGCCGTCAGCAATATAGATATGCTTGCCCGGCGAAACCTCACCGGGAAGCTTCTTGTAGGATATGCTGAGGATCTCGTCCGTCCCCTCGACTGTTTCGGTCGTAAGAACGATCTTCTTTCCCTTGACAAGTTCGATCAGCCCTTTGTTCTTGTTCGAACCGGTGCGGATCTCCGGGCCCTTGGTATCAAGGAGCAAGGCAACAGGAATGTCGATCTTGCGGCTTGCGTCCTTGACCATGTCCATCCGCTCCTTGTGCTCGGCATGGCTCCCGTGCGAAAAATTGAACCGGGCGATATTCATGCCGGCCTGCAGGAGCTTCTTGACCAACTCCAGGTCCTGGGTGGCCGGACCCATGGTGCAAATGATCTTTGTCTTACGCATATACACTCATTTTATTCATCAGACGTACCGAAAATCTCGGCGGCCCGATTGAAGATTAAACCCTGAATTAAACCGGATTTTGTGCGCCGTTCCGCTGCCGTTGGTGCAGCTCAACTACCGGCGCTTCGTACAAACCAGATGGGCTTCAATGCCTTGGATGATTCAATTCTAGTCGTTAAAGTCTGACATTTCAACTGATTTTATTGTCTCTTGATAGCGGCCTATCGGATATTCCTCACCTAGAAGCCATTTAAAGCTATTTCACGCGTTTCAAAAATATTGAAAAGTTTATGGACCTTTGTGATCTCAAGCACGCCTGTGATCTGCTTATTAACACGGCATAAACGCATGTTCCCTTTCACCTTCACCAGGTTCTGGGACAACTCAATGAGGGTCGCTATGCCGGAACTGTCCATAAAGGAAAGTTTTTCAAGATCCACCAGGATCTTATGATCCATGCCTTTTAAAATATTCTTAAAAGTATCCCGCAGCAGATTGGAATTATCCATATTCAACTCACCCGCCAGTATCACAAGGACGACATCATTGATCTTTTCGGTCTTGATATTCATATTAGATCCCTCTTCGCAGGTCTACCGACCATACTCTGACAATTTTCGGCCGCCTCTAATTCTTTTCTTTTGCCCGGAAGAGCAATTTCCAGGGATTTCTTTTTAGGTCCGCCGACATCTCTTCCAAATTGGTCGAAGCGCCCTCTAAATGGAGTGACATGGCGTTGAAATGGGTCAAAAGGCCGTTAACGTTGGCCTCATTACCGATAACAAGCTTATCAAGGTGCTGGGTCAGCGACGACATATGCGTCATCGTTACATTCAAATTAGCCAACGTGTCATCAATGTTCTTTTCATTGGTCTTGAACCGCTGGTCAATGCTGGAAGCGATAGCATTGGCTTTACCCAGCAATTCATGCCCATCGCTCAAGAGCTGGTTGAAATCCGTGGGAGCCTGCCCCTGGATCACAGCCCCTTGCTGAAGGTACGCCGCATGCGGATCACCTGGCGTCAGGGCGATATATTTCTCCCCCATGAATCCCAGGTTCTTGATGATCGCCTTGGCCCCTTCTTTCAGTTTTGCCGTATTATTAAGCCATAATGTCAGCTCAATGACCGTCTGGTCCGGGTCATATTTGATCTGGATATTCTCCACCACGCCAATCTCAAGCCCATTGAGCATCACCGGTGAATTGCGGCTGACCCCGTCAACATCATTAAACAGGGTCGTGACCCTGTAACCATCTTTCTTGAAAGTAAAATTCCCGGCTTTTACGGTGATGCCGAGCAAAATAACAGCCCCCAGGATGACCATCAAACCGATCTTTGTTTCATTATTAAGCGGCATACCTGTTCCCTTTTCTAATTACGCTATCTGGATTGGCCCCTCGATGTCCCCGCGGATGAATTGCTGGACGATCGGGTTGCTTGTATTCTTGATCTCTTCCGCCGTGCCCGCTTCCAGGAGCCGTCCCTGATAAAGCATGGCCACGCGGTCAGCGATACGAAAGACGCTTTCCATATTATGCGTCACGACGATCGAGGTGATCTGCAGTTTCCTGGTCAGGTCCAGGATCAGCCGGTCTACGACCGCGCAAACGACAGGGTCCAGTCCCGCTGTCGGCTCATCGTAAAAGACGATCTGGGGGTCCATCGCGATCGCCCGGGCCAAACCTGCGCGTTTGCGCATGCCTCCGGAAAGCTCGTTCGGCATGAATTTCTCAAATCCCTGCAGGCCGACCAGGTTTAATTTTGTCTGCGCCATGATACTGATGATATGCGGATCAAGTTTAGTATGTTCCTTGATCGGTAAACTGACATTTTCTTCGACAGTAAGGTAGTCGAGGAGCGCCGCTGATTGGAAGCTCATCCCGAAGCGCCGGCGCATCTTTTCCCGTTCTTCGCCTTTGACAGCGCTCATATCCTGACCGTTAAAAAGGATCTGGCCTGAGTCCGGGGCCACGCCGCCGGCCATGATCCTCAACATGGTGCTTTTTCCGCAACCCGACCCACCCATGATGACAAAGACTTCTCCCCTGCAGATATCAAAGGAAACATTGTCCAGGATCCGGCGTCCATTATATATCTTTCCAATTTGACGGACAGAAAGGATTATATCGGATTTATCGTCCATATCACATCTTCACAAAGAAATAGATCCCGGTCATGAGACAATCAGCCAGGATGATCAGGATAAAACTGACGACCACGCTGATGGTCGTCGCCCGGCCTACCTCCACCGCGCCGCCGTTGGTCTTTAAGCCCTGATAAACCCCCACCATCGTGATGATAACGGCAAAGATCAGGCTTTTCGAAAGGCCGGTGTAAATGTCCTTTATCGTCAGGAATTTGAACGCGGTCTGTATATATAGTCCGGCATTGATCTTCAGGTTATAAACGCCGATCATATAGCCGCCAAACATCCCGGAAGCATTCCCCAGGACCGTCAGGATCGGCAACATGAACAATAAAGCAAGGAACTTGGGTACGACCAGGTAGCGGACCGGGTTGATCCCCATGGTGTCAAGCGCTTCGATCTGCTCGTTGACCTTCATGGAACCGATCTCTGCGGTAATAGAAGCCCCGATGCGCCCGGCGAGGACCAGGGCGGTCAATACCGGGCCGAGTTCCCGGCACAGTGAGATCGTAACAAGGCTCGCGACATAAATAGTCCCGCCCATTTTGCTTAGCTGATGGGCGGATTGCATCGCTAAAACAATACCTGTAAAAAAAGTAACGAAAAATACGATCTTGATGGATTCAAAGCCCATGAAGACCATTTGCTGGAAAAGCGCCTTGAGATCGACAGGCTTGCCCCTGAATGGGCCAACAACGATCCAATAAAGCGTTTCCAGGAAGAGGCTGGCACTCTCAACGGCAACCTTCCAACCGTTCAGCACAAGGATGCCTATATCTTCCGCTTTCTTTAGAATGGCGAAATTCTGCTGCATGCTATTATCGGTTTTCATTGTGAATTCGTACTGGTTACACCCGGGATATCCCTCAATTATTATTTCTTGTGCTTGTGTGCTGTCAACAAAAAGATCGAGAACGAACGCTCGATCCCGTCCTTTCCCATCTTTACCACTTCAGCTGGCGTTACAGAACCACTAACAAGATACCCTGCTTTTCTTAAAATACCACTCAAAATGTTTTTGTCGAAGCCATAATGGAAAATACCTTCATTGTTATCATGGAACTTGCCGTCCTCAACTTCCAGGTCTGCGATACAAAGACAGCCTGATGGCTGCAGAGCTGTATAAAACTGGTCCAGAAGTGCTTTGATATCCTTCACATGATGCAGGGTCATGCTGCTGATGATCAAGTGGTATTGCCCGATAATCCCGATATTCTTTTCTTTGTCAAGAAATCGGGCTTCTACGCCGATACGGTTTTGTTGAAAGATCTTCTTTTTAAAAACATCCAGCATACCCCGCGAACTGTCATAGCCGACAACAGAACGCACCCAGGGAGACAACTGAAGCGCGATAAGACCTGTCCCGCAGCCAAAATCCATGACATCCATATCCGGGGTGAGTGGAATATCACGCAATATGCTATGTGAAATATCCCGCGCCAGCTTGACCCTGACCGGATCATCGTCCCATGAAGCCGCTTTCTGGTCAAAACCTTCCGTTGTACGTGTGTTCATTCTTACCTCCTTGTGCATCTATCTCACATTCATCCTAATCTATCACAAACTTGACATAAACTGGCAGAGCCGATAGAATGTAAAAATTGTTAAACTTGACAAAAACCCAAAGCATCAACATACCAGCGGATGACCATGAAAGATTTCCTTTCCACAACAGAAGCGTCAAAATATTGCCACGTCAACAGGCTCACGATCATTAACTGGGCCAATAAAGGCGCCATCCCCACCCATAAGACAGCTGGCGGCCATCGACGCATCAACAAGAATGACCTGCTGAAATTCATGAAAGATCATGGTATCAAGACCAGTGGATCGGAATTAACATCACCCGAAACAGGTTTTCAGTGGTGCTGGGAACATCATAAGAACGATAAGTGGAAAAATCATAAGTGCCGCGGATGCCTGGTTTATCTTACAAATGCAAAGAAATGTTTCCTGCTGCGTGAGAAAGGCGGCCATAAAAGGATCTTTTGCAAGTCTAGCTGCGCCGATTGCTCCTATCAAAAGAATTATCATAACAATGTGCAGTCATGTTGGGAATTCCACCAGGAACGCGGCGCTTCCGGCCACGCCTGCAACGCGTGTGTTGTGTTCCAGACAGGGATCAAGAAATGCTACATTCTCCGGGAAGAGACCGAGCACAAAAAGATATTTTGTAAATCAGACTGCAAAGACTGCGATTACTACAAACAGGACCATTCCCTGTGAACTTGCCGCAGGGGGCCGGCCCTAGACCGATCCCCTGCGACAAAGTCACATCGCGACTATTCAGCTTCAGGCTCCTTCTTGCCTGAAAATGCACCGCTAACGAATGCGACCACACCTCCGATAACAGCAACGGCCCCTACCAACATGAACATCCCACACATGATCTCCTCCTTTTTTTATGAACAGACTTGTGGAACAACACGAACGCTACGTATTGCGAACTTCGTTAAACCAGTGCCGCCGGCACCGGCCATCAGGGTGGCGTCGCTCAGGTTAAAACATAAGGATTCCCGTTATTAAGCGCCACGGGTATGAACCCGTTCGCCGTTCCGACCTGGGTCTGTTTGCTGGAATTGATCAATGCCAGGGCACTGTTGATCGGCGTGGCGTAGCCAATGCCCATGTAATTGTTTTGAGCCGATCCCGCTGAATTATTGATGCCAATGACTTCGCTCCTGATATTCACCAGCGGGCTGCCGCATGATCCAGGATAAATATTAATGTTGGTACGGAACCTGTTAGTGAACTGTTGGCCATTCACGGCATAAGAGAATTTGTTGTCAACGATCATGCCGTTAGCCAATAAATTCCCTGTCCCGAAGGCATTACCCGCCGCAAAAACAATATCCCCCCGGTCGACCATATCAGAGTTCCCAAGGATCCCGGTGAACTGAAAGGAGGTGTTATTCGTCACCTGCAGAAGGGCAAGGTCGTTGGCTGCGTCACAGCGGAACAGCGCCACGGGATAATCAGGTTGTTCCGACCCGTTAATAGCAACGGAAAGTTCGCCGGTAGTTTGAACGATATGCGCGTTGGTCAGGATCAATTGATTCGAAATGATCACGCCGGAGCCTACCAGTTGAGGTTGCGGCTGCGCAGGGTCCGTACTGTAAATACTCACCGTGATCTTGTTCATGACATCCGCAATTTGATTATAGGTACTTTCCAGGGCGCCTGTATTGGTTCCGATCGGAACGCCACCCTGCAGCGGCATGGGCGAAGTGGACATGGCACCGCCCTGCCCCGGAACTCCGGCCAGCATCTGACCTCCCTGAGCCGGGATCAAGGGGTCTTTAGCTGCCATATTATTGCACTTCGCGGCAACACCAATAATACCGACGATCAGGAATATCCCTCCCAACCACAGCCAAAGGATCAATCTCGGATCTTTCTTGTCCATACAAACAGCCTCCCTTATAAAGATCTACACAATTTCATTATGATCACATTGTCCTGCGTAACAACTTGCGCCCTTTTGCCTCCCGGCACGTGACCCCTTTGGCATCGAACAATTCAAGGATCGGTACCGCTACATTACGCGTCAAGCCCGTCGCGGTGCGAAAATCCGCCAACTCAACGATGTTCTTTTCCTTAAATAAATCCAGCAGCACGGCAAGGAATTTCTGAACAGCCGTTGTCGCGAGGAGGTAGTGGTCTACGACAGTTACTGCCCCCTCTTCAGATAACAAGCGTGTCAAAAGCTGCATCTCCTTGTCCGTCGCGCTCAACTGAGCCTGGAGAACGGCCTGCGCCAGCGCCGCGTTCCCGGCCTGCGCCACAGACTTCATCAACTGATCCTTCATTCCCTGAAGCTTAGCGCTGATATCCGGCGTAAAATCGCTCAGCCTGTAAACAGCCTTGTTGAGTAAGATGCGCAGGCTATTCGCGAAAAGCCCCTTTAACCCCTCCTGACACGCCTCCTCCAGTCCCAACGCGGCACACACCTGGGCACCCGGCATGCCCGCAGCTGTTTTATTCTCCTTGTGGAACCTGGCCAGGATTCCCGCTAGCTTTTCTTCCAGTTCAGGCTTGCGGTCATTGACGATCCAGTGAGCAGGCCCCAGCGGCGTCAGGACCCCTGATCTGACTTGAGCCGCCAGATGTGTTGTTATCTCTTCACCCGCATTCTGAACAAGCCACGGAAGATCCGTCGCGCTGATAACCACATAACAACCCGCGGACAATTCGCTCAGGAACGGATCATGGTCCGCGACGGCCTTCCGGGCTTTTTCCAGGCGATCGGACGTAAGGTACAACTTTTTGCGGCGAGGATCGATATGCCGCGTCAAAACACTCCCGCCCCCAAGCGTGACGGACGGTGACAAGGAACGCAAAAGGAACCTGTCTCCGGCCGCAACAACCATGGGAAGGGCCGACTCGACCTGCATGAACCCATTTTCACCCGGCGCCAGGGAGTTTTTCCCGATCAATAATCCCCACACCACGCGTGTGAATGTGCCGCAACAAAAACGCATTTCCTGGCGGCGCTTGATAACGCACGTGTCATGCACGTTCTCAACAGATAAAACAGCAGAAGATGTTGCCTGATAAATTCCCGGCGCGGCAAGAGTCATCCCTCGCTGGACATCCGTTGCCTTGATATCCCTGATCGTGACAGCACAACAGGTGTGCGCCTGCGCGCTCTTCGACTCATAGCTGTATTTTTGAACGGACCGGCACGCGGTGCGCTGCGGACCGGGGAACAATTCCAGCCGCTCGCCAACGCAACACTGCCCGCTCGAGGGGATACCGGCAATGACCGTGCCGACCCCTGGCGGCGAGAATGCCCGCTCGACATGCATGCGAAAGGCTCGCGACGGGAGCACATCCTGCTGGACAAGATGCACCAGGCGCTCAATGGCCTGTTTTACCTCGGCCAGGCCATCCTTTGTCTTATTAGACATTAAAATGACCGGCGCTCCCGCAAACCCGTTGCTGTCCAGGAACGATACGACAGCCGCCCTTACTTCCTGTTGCCGCGCTGCCGTGACAAGATCGATCTTGGTAATGACCGCCAGCACCCGAGGCGTGCCCAACAGGCTGACGATCTTCAAATGCTCAACAGTTTGAGGCATAATGCCATCATCAGCGGCAATGACCAGGACAAGGACATCGATCGACGACGCCCCGGCCACCATGTTCCTGATAAAATCTTCATGCCCGGGAACGTCGATGATACCGACCATGCGGGAGCTGGCAAGCTGCAGCGGCGCAAACCCCAGGTCAATGCTCATCCCCCGCTTTTTCTCCTCAGGCAAATGGTCCGTATCGCACCCCGTTAAAAGCTTGACCAGAGCTGTTTTCCCATGATCAACATGCCCGGCTGTGCCGACCATGACAGGGACGATCTGAAGTTCCAATGCCGCCGCTATGCTCATGAAGACATATCTCGATGAAGGCGTTGGATGCCCTGCGCAATGAGCGCCTCTTCTCCCTTGAACAGCGTGCGCATGTCAAAATGCAGCGCATCATCGTTAACGCGGCAGAATATGGACGGCATGCCCAGGCGCAGGCGTTCTGCGAGATCAGCGATGCTGATCTTTGCAGATAAAGGTTCATCCAGACGCACGCGTACCACGCGTGTCGGAATACCCTCATCCGGCAAAGAGCCGCTGCCAACATAGGAAACATCATCCGTGACCGCAACGGCCAGGCCTTCAAGCCCGCAGATCGATTGAAGGATCACATGGGCGCGCGCTTCAAGTTCTCCGACCTGGATGCCCAGCATCTGGTAGAACGGCAATGCAGCCCTGTAAGTGCCATTCACAAAATGAACAAGCGTGGCTTCCAGCGCAGCGATCGTAAGTTTGTCGACCCGAAACATCCTGGCAAAAGGGTTCTTCCTGATCCGTTCAATGATCTCTTTCTTGCCGCAGACGATGCCCGCCTGCGGTCCGCAGATGAGCTTGTCAGCGCTAAAACAGACAACGTCAGTCCCGGCCGCGATCGAATCTGACACGAGGGGCTCATCAGCGACACCAAATCCTGAAAGCGGCACAAGGGCCCCGCTGCCAATATCATCGATCACAGGCAGGCCCGCCTTGCGCCCCAGTCCGCATAACGCGGTGATATCGGGGACACCCGTGAACCCGCGCACGCGATAATTTGAGGTATGCACATGGATCAAGGCGCCGGTTTGCTCGTTGATCGCCCGTTCGTAATCATGCAGATGTGTCCGGTTGGTCGTCCCCACCTCCTGCATGATGACCGAACTCCTGGCCATCACATCCGGCAAACGGAATTCTCCGCCAATCTCGATCAATTGCCCGCGGCTAATGACCACCTGTTTACCTTCCGCCAGAGTGTTAAGGACAAGCATGGTTGCGGCCGCATTGTTATTAACAACAGTCGCGGCTTCGCAGCCTGTCAATTCGATCAGCATCCGTTCGATCTTTTCTTCACGCAATGAACGTTTTCCAGAAGCTAATCCGGTCTGCAAGATGGAATACTTACCCATCCCCGCCAAAGCATCCAGCGCTTCCTGGCACAGGGGTGAGCGGCCAAGCCCGGTATGGAGCAGAATCCCCGCCGCATTAATGGCATAGCGCCCCTCAGGGAAAACAAGCCGGGCAAGGCGGTCATGCAACGCGGCGCAGATGCCCCGCTTCTCAGGTAAAGCATCGGCCGCCCCGCTACGGACCTTTATGCGCAATCCATCCAACAAGGTGCGCAATTCCATCTTGACGAGAGGTGCGCCGAAGGTGGCGCACAAAGCCTGCATTTCCGGCCAGCCCAGCATTTCCGAGACCGACGGGATCAGTTTCAGGACTTCTGAAAATGGCGGAGGTGTATGGGAATCGAACCCACCAGGGACTTTATCAGCCCCTCGACAGTTTTGAAGACTGCGAGCATCACCAGACACTGAACACCTCCACGAAGGATTGATTCCGAACAATTAAGATCACAGACCAACCGAATAATTCACGCCGTTGCGTTTATACCTGACCGAATACGCTCCCATTTCCGCGCCACGCCCGATGGCGCGCAGATTGGTCGTTCACTTGCCGTTTATTCGATTGATCAGGTCCCCTGGCTGTATGCCAGCCCGCTCGGCGGCAGAACCTGGCTCTACCGATACCACGGTGCCCCGGCCCTCCAGGACAACCCCCATGGCCAGCTTTATCGTGCCTGACTGCAATGCCACAGGCTGCAAGGGGATTACTGACGACGCCATGGGGCATCCTGGCGCTGCTGGATACATCAAACAATTATTTTGCGGCATCATTTGCGGCGCGTATCCGGGTTGCGCAGGGTACATGCCTGACGGATTACAACCCCGCCCTTGAAGGCACATGGCGTTCGCCGAAGCATTGGCCTGCATCCCGGGACCTTTCCTGCTGAAAAAAAGCGCGAACAGGACCAGCATGCCCACAACCACAAAGATCGCTGTCGTTCGATAACGTTCCAAATGTTCAATAAATACGTGCATGACGCCTCCTCATCGTGTAAAAGACTTTGAAAACCCGGTCGGCCCGGTCGTTGGCATTAACTGATTGGTGCTATATTTAAAAAGCGCTTCCTGCACACTGTTGGCCAGCCCGGCGTAGACCTTGACCCCCCGGCGCGTCAAATGCTCGAACGGTTCCGGGCCCACATTCTTGCCGATGACAATGCCCGCCCTTTCCCTGACGATCAGGTGCGCGACATGCAACCCCACCTCATGCGTCCCGTTAACAAAATTGTTAACGACATATTTGATCGTATTATGCTTCAGGTCATAAATAATGAAATACGGCGCCCTGGCGAAGACGGGAGAGACCGGCGACGCCAACGAAGCCTGGTCTGCCGGAACGGCAACAATATACGGCGAGACATGCGGCTTGAACGAAAGCAGCATGACGGGGCTAAAGAGGATCACCACAATGGGGATCGCCAGGTGATACCAGCTTACTTTTATGGTAGCCATCAGATATCCTTATCCCTGGTTTTACCCGCATGGCCCGAGCCTATCGGTATCGCGCTCACCAGTTTGACGTGTTTGCAATCCGTGCATTCAAGGCACCTGATGCAATCTTTCATATTGGGATCCTCATGGACCTTCATCCCTTCAGGACATTTCTTCTGGCAGGCATTGCACCCGGTGCACCCGTCACCTACCTCCAGCTTCATGATGCTGACCTTGTTAAAGAATGACCAAAAGAGTCCCATGGGGCATATGTACTGGCAGAATGGCCGCTTCGATACCACGAAAAGCCAAAGGACCACCGCCAGGATGACGAGTTTGAGGGCGAACATCCAGCCCACAGCGCCAGGTTCGATCGTCAACGTCCCCGTTGAGGGATTGATCGGGTTCCATAATACCCAGGGTATCCCCGCCACGACTGTTCCGACCGGACATAACTTCGAGAACCAGTGCTCTGTTGTCATAAAGGGCAGGATAATGATAAAAACGATCAACAAGAACCATGGCAGCATCCCCCAGAATCGCGGGATCTCTATCTTGACCGTCTTGATCTTGTAGACGAACTCCTGAAAAAGCCCCACCGGGCAAACCCACCCGCAGACCATACGCCCCACCAGAAGCCCGACGATCATGAGGTGCCCGACCAGAAAAAACGGGAACTGGTGTATCGCGGAATAATGCTGCATCACTCCCAACGGGCAAGCGAACCCGGCGGTGGGACAGGAGTGACAATAGAGGAACGGCAGGCAAACACTTTTGAACAACCCCTGGTATATCTGGTTCGACGCGAACACATTCACGTAAATGTTCGTCATGATCACGCCAAACATCTGTGTCGCCCGTCGGAAAGGATGCAATAAATTCATGGCTGATTCTTTTTGTTATTATCCTGCGCCTTCAAATTGTTTAGACCCTGATCAAAACACACGGTTTTGGCCGGATCACTGGATCCCGATGCAGGACAGTCAGAGCGTGGATGACGTCTGATAATCTTCAAAAGGATTCCCCAGCCAGATACCAATGGCCGTAAGGATAACGGCAACAGCAAGGACCCCCCAGAAAACCCTTTTGTCATCGGCCCTGACGGCAAGTGGCAACGTTTTTGATTTCTCGACCATATATCCCTCCGGAACTCTTTAAGATAAATATTTCCCGCATCACTTCATTTTTTCCAGTGCCGCCGGCACCGGATCACAGGTTAGACCGCTCAGGCGGCCGGCAAAAGAAAGCGGTCATTCGGAAAACCGACGGCCATTCCGCCGCCGGAACTTCCGTTCAGATCAGGGATCCCGCTGTTCTTCAACAGGGCCAGCGCCCGGTTGATCGGTATCGCAAAACTGATGCCGGTGAATTTACCGTCGGGATTGTATATGGCTGTATTGATGCCGATGATCTCGCCGTTGATATTTGCCAGCGGCCCGCCGCTTGAACCCGGATACGTATAAGACTCTGTGCGGATCATGTTGTTATAGCTCCGGCCTCCGGTCGAAAATGACTGATCGCGGTCCGCCACCATGCCGGTCGTAAATACGTTGCCGGACCCGAACGCGTTGCCCATGGCAAAGACCATGTCGCCGGGATTAACGGTATCTGAATTCCCCAGATCCGCCGACGGTAGGACAGTCTTTGTACTCACCTTGAGTAAAGCCAGGTCATTCGCCGGATCAGCCATGATAATGGCGGCGGGATAGGTAGCTTCCGTATTCGCTTGTGTGTATACTGTTACCTGGATTTCAACAGCGTTACCTACCACGTGATAATTCGTCAGCATGTACTGATCACCAATAATAACGCCGGACCCATGCACCTGTTCCGGTGCTCCGTTGATGATCATGCCCCCGGTGATCCTCGCGCATACGTGATTCATTCCGTGCGCGATATTGTTGTACGTACGTTCCAGGGCCGATGCTGATAACGGCGGCGGCGCATCGGGCGGTGCCGGCGGTTTATAACCGATCCAGTGCTCTGCCATTTCCACCTGGAACATCCCGTAACCCATATTAAAATTCGCGATCACGGCCACAGGGATAATTATCGCGGTGAGAAAAATGACCCACGTCGTCAAGGCCACATGGCTGTCGATCGTCAACCAGGTTGTTTTCTGCTGATGGACAGAGTGTGTCATTTACCTACCCCCAATAAACAGTGGTCCAGACCGGCATTGACTTTAGATTTTTGTCCTGCCGCGATCAGGGCCGCACCAAAAGCCGCGGTCATCTGCGGGTCCCGGGCGATCTCAACAGGGCACTTCAGCTCCTTCTCCAGGGCCAGGCTCATCCCCGGAATAAGCGCCACGCCTCCGGCAAACACAACAGGCCCTTCGATCTTCCCGCCGACCATTGACAAGATACGTTTCGCGATGGAATTCTGGACACCGGCAACAATATTGGCCGGCGAGGCCTCTGAGGCCAGGAGCCCCACGATCTCGGTCTCCGCGAATACAACACACATGCTGCTGATGACCGCCGGATGTTCCGCCATCCGGGTGATCTGACCAAGGTCTTGTAATTTCATTTCCAGACGATCAGCGACGATCTCGAGGAACCTCCCGGTCCCTGCCGCGCAACGGTCGTTCATTGCGAAATCATGCACGATCCCCTGCTGGTCAAGACGGATCACTTTGCTGTCTTCACCTCCGATATCAATGACCATGCGCACATGGGGCACCTGGTGCCTGACACCATACGCCTGGCAAGTGATCTCCGTCACTGTCGTATCCGCCCAATCCAAAGCATTCCTGCCATAACCTGTCGCCACAACCCTGGCTATATCATTCCTTTGAAGGCGGGCCTCACGCAGGACAGACTGGAACAATTCCTCTGCCAGGACCGCCTGGCGTACGCCCTGCGCGCAGAGCCCTGACGCCACAACACGCCTGTCAGCATCATGGATCAGGACAACCTTGATCGTGCGGGAACCCGCATCAACTCCGGCGTAGAACATAGGTTACTTCCTCTTTCTTTGCCCCTTGGCGATCTCTATCAAAGCGCTTAATCTCGTCCGCAAGGATGCCTGGAACGTATCGCTCACCGGCGGCACCTCGATCTCGACAACAGGAATATCAAAAATTGAGCGTATCGTTTCTTTAATGACCACGCCCTCCAACGCACAATGGCTGGCTCCAGGGATCCTGGAAATAATGACCGCCTCTGACCCGAATCTTTTAATATCAGCGCAGATCCGCCGTGCCCTGTCCTGGGCCGCCCCTGCCATTGGATCCGCCAATGCCATGCGGGCCAGCGCCTCACGCGGCGGGATATGCGTCGGTATTTGATCAAGCGCATGGGTGAAAAGGTATTCCGTGCCGCAGATCCTTCCGCCGCATTCCTCGAGCATATTCATGACCCGCAGGTCCGCCACCGGATTGATCCAGAAAACACGGACACTGTCAGGGCCAAGGTAGCCAACACCCGCGGCAACCCGCTGTTGCACCAGTTCAAGCAATCCTGAAAGCACCACCAACACTTCATCCCTGTCTGAGCAAAAATGGATCGCCATCATCTCCGCCACCAGCAATTCAAGCGCAGGTAAAGGCGCAATATCTGCTGTAAATATCGTGAGGCGCAATTCAGCCAAACACGCGCGGACCTTGTTGGCTTCAGAAATGCCATGGACGATCATGTCATCTGTCACAGACGCGCCGACCGTATCGGCCATGACCCTTATGATCCGCGTCATTTCATCTTTAACAAAATCTATCTGATCCTTCGCAGCGCAGGCCCCGCCAGGCAGCTCAATGCCCGTCTCATCATGTCCCAATGCCCGCCGGTGCGGCAATTCCCACCAGAGGATCGGATTCCCCAGGCCCTCAACCCGTTGCGCGATCGCGGAAAAATCATCGCACGTAGCGCCAACACTGCAGATCAGCATATCCGGTGCCGGGAAATGATCTCCGGTGACAAACGCCGCCAGCATGGCGCGCACCGGACAGAATGTTCCGTCAACACCAAGCTGGTCCGCAACCTCCAAAAGCCGGTCATTTTCATCCATGAGGCATGGTATCCACCAGGCCCCGTCAGGATAGAACGCCACAAGACCCGGGTGCGCGTAGACCATGACCGGCAGGGTGCCAAGGTCTTTCATGGTACCGATCAACTTCTTTCCCGCTGATCTTGCCTCACGCAAACGCTCTTCTTCTGTTAATAAAAAGTTCCACAAATTCATGGCAACGGCTGAATTATCGAACTTCAAACGTTCGATGCCCTTGTTCCCGTCCTTGACATGACGGCTCAAACGTCCCCCATACCGCGGCGCCTGCCCGCCATAAGAAAGCCACTGGCCATACGCCGCGTCGCACTCCTCCAGCGTTATCTGCTGCAGACGGTCCATCAACGCAGCCCTTCCATAAAAGCCTGGATACGGTTCCTGGTTCGTTCACCGATCTGCTCACCGTCGATCTCTATATCCAGCAAGGGAACTGACAGAGACTCGCGGAAGCGCTGGGCCTCGGCATGCCACTTGTCGCACCACATGTAACGGATAAGAACAACTCCCCGCACGTGATGATCCCTGACCCTGTCCTTCATCCACATAAAGATCCTGTTATTAGGACGTTCCCCGATGTCAGGGAACGAACTGAAATAAGACTCTGCCAAAACGTGCATCGGTTCATCTTTCAGGCGCCTGAGGTCAAACCGTGCCGGTAAGACGCGTTCCCCAGTTTCGGTCGCATTGAACGCAACAGACGCCCCGTATTCAGAAAAGACATCAAAGAGATCAAAATGATTCCCGGTCAAAGGGCTGCCGATGAACCCGACAGGAATGCATTTTTCACCAGGGACATATTGTTCGCGGCCATCCGTGACATTCCCGGTCTCGGCAAAACAGGCAAGCTTCTGCGCAAAATCTTTTCCTGACACCATCCCCTGTTGCGCCATCAGCTTTTTGCGTTTTTCGTCATAAGTACGCATTGTGGCAGCCAGTTCATCGGGTTGCGGCTTAACACCTCCCAGAGAAACAAGGAATTCACCGAGCCGTTCGAGTTCCCTAAGAAACAGCCTGTTAACGCCTGATGTTTCCCAAGACGCAGGAACATGCATCAGAAAACATGGGATATGTGAATACAAACTGATCAGATCCGCACCACGACGCATCTGATCACACGTCGTAGTGAGAATGATCGCCTGGACCCGGGTATCACTCGATGCCTGATTGATAAAACCCCGCATATACGGGCAAACACCAGCCTCTACATTGACCGGAGCACTTACGAACAAACTGCGATCATAACTAAGGCATGCCATCCGGTTGGGCTCAAGCCCGTGAGCCGCGATCCATTCCGCAGGGATATACGGGCTGCTGTAGATCACCTTTTTCCGGGATCGTTCTGTTGACGGGGCACTAGTCATGGCAACAGCCTTTCAAGGAACTTTCCTGTGATGATCCTCTGGCACTGACTGTTTCAAAAAGAGACTGGACCCGCAGCGCGATACGCGCCGAATCTGACGGAGCGTAATCAGTTTCGATCCGCAGGTACGGGATATTCATCTCATCTTCCACCAGGCGTTTGACACATGCTGATTCAACATCATATGTAATGCAGGTCCGCCAAACGAGCTCAATAACGCACTGGGCCTGGTATTCACGGGACAACTGCAATAAAAGTTCCATGCGTTTGGTATTCGGGGTCATGACCGAGCATGGCAAATGAAAATACTTGGCGGCGATGGCATGAATCATGTCCGGCGCATCTTCACTGATATCTTCAAGAACAGGCTTGATCCCCGAGCAATTTTCCTGACACACGACAACCCCGCCATGACCCTCAATGATATCCATGACGCGTTCCGCACCATGCGGCAGTGGAACACCCGTTAACAAAACACGCACACCCTGTCCTGCCGAAGTATCTTGCACGCGCGTCGGAAGTGTTTTGAGGGCATTTTCATATTGCAGCTGATCCTTGGGCATACACGCCACCAGGCTTTTCATATCGAGCAGATCCCGTCCCGTTAAAGGCGGGACCTCGCATTTCATCAGTTCTGCCAGGCCCCTTTTGAGCTTTCGCTCACGATTCATAAGGCGAATGGCGTTCCTTAATTTTTCATCCGTTATCACAATTGAAAATCGTTTCTCAAGCGCGATCTTCAACTTCATGAGCTCTCTGACCCAATGCGCGAAAGCATCCGGGTCATCCGGCTTTTGCGGCAACTCCAGGACATGCATGGGGTATTGTTGGCCCAGCAGCTCATACATCTTTTTCTTCCCGTCGCAGGTAGTCTCCGCCACGATAAGGTCAGCCATTTCAAGGAAAGGGTTCGACTTCTCAAGGCTGTACCCGAAGGTCGACTTGATCAGAGAGCAAAGATTGGACGGCAGGACCCGTTCCGCCGGCTCCACCATCTCACCCGATCCCCCGCAAAGGCAGACCGGAATCCCACCCGCAGCCATGATGAGCTCCCGCGGCGTGTATTCGCACATGATACCCACAACCCTGGCCCCATGGCCCTTATGAAGCTTGATATAATCCAAACTGTTGCTGACCTGCGCTTGAAAATATGCCGCCGGAGAATCACCCCGGACCACACTCCCGTGCGAAGCACACGCCATTTGGGGAGGGCGACAAGGATCAATATTCTTTATATCCGGAGTTTTTCCTCCGCAACATCCTGCCATGTCAACCCTCTGTTATTTCTTCACCGCGACGAACCGGCCCTGGACCAGTTTTCCTTCGTGGGCAAGTTTCTGCATGAACATCATCTCACAGGCCAAAGACTGCATCAGGGCCATATCAAAGCCAATGATCTTGAGTGCGTCATAGGTCAACTGTTTCTTGAGCATATCCAGGTAAAGATCCACGTGAGAGGCAAATTGCGCTGTATCCTCGGCAACGATGACCCTGCACCCATTCTTCTCCAGCAACACCTTGTAATCCTGGACATTCAATATGTTGGGGAATTTCATGAAAGTTAAAAGCCTCTTACCTTCGTCAGGCGTCAGGGGAATTTCACCCTCAACCCAGTCCGTAAAGGCAAGAATACCGCCGGCCTTGACGATCCGTACTGCCTCCCGAATAAGCGAAGCCTTATCCTCGACATAACACCAGGCATCTTCACCCCAGACAAAATCAGCTGCTCCGGCGATTAACCCGGTATCGCCAACATCTCGATGAACGAACCGGATCTTGTCGGACGAGCCTTCCTGCCGGCACCTGTCCTGGCCGCGCAGGATGACTTTCTCCGTCGCGTCAACCCCTGTCATTCCCACAACGTTGCAAAAACGCACCAAAAACCGCATTCCCGCGCCGGAACAACAGCACAAGTCAACACCCTTCAACCCTTTCAGGTCACCTGCTTTCGCGGACAGCGCCAGGGAAGAAGCCAGCCCGCCGATATGGATCTGTTCTCCCATGATCAATTCCCAAAGATCGCCCTCCGGCCCGCTGTAAACCGCCTGCACATTCTCCAATCCAATGCCGTTGATCGATCTCATCAGCTTCTTCCTTCGAGTTTTCGTGAATCAAGATATTTTCCGTACGCCATTTTCACGGGAGCGCCCCCAATGAGCACGGCACACCAGGCCGCTTCATCAAGCTCTTCTTTGGCAATGCCCATAGCCAGGGACTTTTCATAATGCATATGGATGCAGGGCTCACAGCGTTGAAGGACCACCAGGGAAAATATGATCATTTCCTTCGTACGTTTATCAACCTTGCCTGTGGCGGTTACTGATGCCAGCAATTCCCCAAACGCCTTCATGGACCCAGGGACCGTGCTTTCCACGCCCTCAATAACGTCAGCTTCACTGCCGGAAACACAGGAGCAACAACCAGTCTCATGCCCCCCGGCGCCTTGATATTTCTTTAATTGCATATTTCCCCCGCTTTTTGTTATAACCAGCTCAATGGCAACTTCTTGCTTCGGCAGGACCTGACCTATAGTAAACGCGCGGACACCGCGCGCTGCCAGCTCATCGAGAAGCATTTGATGGCGCTCTTGAGGGACCGAGATCATCAAGCCGCCCGATGTTTCAGCGCTGAACCCGAGGTATTTATATTCCTCGGCAACACCTTCGCAGGCAACAAGGCTATCCCCGACAAATTCAGAGTTCCTCTCATTAGCGCCAGGGATAACACCGTCGCGTAACAGATCCAGCACACCCTCGAACACCGGCAAAGCATGCGCGTATATCCGGGCAGAAACGCCGGATTGACGCAGCATCCGCAGCAAATGCCCGAACAATCCAAACCCCGTGATATCGGTGCAGGCGGAAACACTGACCTTTACCATCGCGTCAGACGCGTCCTTGTTGAGCTCCATCATCGAAGATATTGCAGCAGCCAGACCTTCCTGAGGCGCGCGGTTTGTCTGGCCTGCAAAGGTCAGCACCCCGACACCCAGCGGTTTTGTGAGGACCAGGACGTCACCGGCGCTAGCTGTCTCCAACGCAATGACCTTGCCGGCATCAATGGTCCCTGTTATGGCAAAACCCAGCTTCACTTCCTTATCCTTGATGCTATGCCCGCCCAAAAGTGAGCACCCGGCCTCACTCAGGACCTCCATCGCTCCCTTTAACATGAGATACATGATCTCCCTGTCATGCGTTTCCGATGGGAACGCCAGGATGCTCAGCGCCGTCCGCGGGACAGCACCCATCGCATAAATGTCCGACAGGCAGTTGGCGGCACATATCTTCCCAAATACATAAGGGTCATCGACACAAGGCGTGAATACGTCAACCGTCTGCACAAGCGTTGTTGTCGGGTTCAACCTGTAGACACCGGCGTCATCCGCGGCCGCCAGTCCCGATATCACCGCGGGGTCATCGACCTTTGGCAAACGAACGAGCAACCCCTCGAGATCTGCCGCGCCGATCTTGGACGCGCAGCCCGCGCTGGAACTAAGCGCCGTTAACTTGATCTGATCTGAAGCAATGGCAGGGGGACGTTCACCGGCGCAAGGGCAAAGATCCTCTTTGATAAAGATCTCGCATGGGCATTGCCGTTTAACGTCACAGATGCAATACCCAAGTTTTCGGGATCGCATCATGACCTGAGCGCGCTTGTATGAACTCACTTCAGCACCGTGACATTGGCCATTTGTATTCTTTGTTCAGTGATTGCCCCGGAGAATGGGCTTAAGAGAACAACACCTTGACAAGAAAATCCAGCAAATATATGATAATTAACAATACATCGTATTTTAACAATTGTTTATAAATTATACATATCAGATGCTATTGTGCAAGAAGAATTTAACCCGAATTTTGCTCGCTTCCATAACCTCTTGAACATCAAAATACACAAAAAGAACGGGATCAACCTATGACCCATACACCAGCTGCTGTGCGATCAAGGCGCCCTGGCAATAAGCACATAATAACGACCTTTGATCAATCAACAGCTACGTGCCATATCTTTACTTTCAAGGAAGGCCTGCTGTCTTTGGTTGCCCACGATCTCAAGCTGCAAGTTTTAAAGTTTAAAATATCGGTAGAAGGCAACCCAAGCACGTTACCCGTGTGGAAAGGCGTTCGCGCCACGTTTGACCCTGCCAGTATCACGACCGTCTGCGCCATGCACGATGGCCAGGAAAAACAGAACAGGTTGAACAAACAGGACTGCCTTGATATCGAAAGGAACATGGCCAACGACGTATTGCGGACAAAAGAGCACCCCCGCATTGACTTCTGTTCCAAGGTTGTTTCGGGGAGCCATGACAACTTCGTTGTCAAAGGCCATTTGACCATCTGCGGCACAACACGTGCGATATCCGTTCCTGTTGAACGGGAGGATAATGCCCATGTCGTAAAAGTTACCATGGATCAACGTGATTTTGGGATAAGGCCATTCACTGCCCTGATGGGAACAATGAAGATCAAGCCCGACATACTGATCAGGATCGAGCTGCCTGTTATATCAGTCTCACCACGGCCCAAGCCATCGCACCTGGGTGCGGCCAAATCCCGTTGAAGCGTTAGCTGATGCCGCCAAACGTAAACGCCCTGACTGGAAATCTGACACAGCGCCACTTACAGTTGCGGCATTCTCGAAATAATATATCCTCACGCCATCGCCTCTCAGCGCCGTGAACATCTTTGGCCCAACCTTCCCCGCCAGGACAGTGCCGATGTTATGGGCATTGACCATAGCACCCAGGATGCCGCTTTCTTCAACGTTGTAATAACGGCTCTTGTTCATTTTCATCGTTGTTGTACCGTTCTTAAGGTCAACGATACAAAAATATGGCGCACGGCCGAGAAGGCTGGAAACGGGGCTGTCCAATGTCCCTCCTTCTGAAGGAATAAGAACAACATCCCTGCGGCTGAACGTGCACAGCACCGTCCACGAAAAGAATACAATAATGCACACTGTCAGCGCACCCAATGCCAACACCATCTGCTTTTTCAATGCCGCCACCTTGGCCTTTTCCTTCTCAAAATATTCAGCAAAGATCTGAAGCGCCCCATGGATCTGGAAACCACCGATAAAAAGCGCGCCGATCGGGTCAAAATATACAAGCCCCAGGACCGCGAGAAGTATCCCGAAAAAACCAAAACAGGCCGCGAACAAATTTGTTTTGTTCTGGATCATGAATATGAAGACATTGGCGTTACTTCTATCGCGTTTATGATTGCATAAAGAGATCAGGTACAAATGCGCATTGACCAGAATCGATACCTTGGCAACGATAAGAGCAAAAAGACCAGGCCGGGAAGGTATCCTGGAGATGATAATGGCAAAATTGTCCGAACATATCCATACACCTGAAACGAACATGATGATCCCGATGAGAATGCTCTGCATCGGCACAGACACGGTCTTCCCGCGCGCACCAAAATAATTGATCCCGAATGCAGCGCAATCGGAGAACGAATGGACCGCCTCGGCCACCAGCACCTTACTTCCGGTTATAACCCCGACGACCCCCTTGATCATCGTCATTGCCATATGATAGATCAAGGACCCTGAAATGATCTTTACCTGGCAGTCCAGACAGTCGGCCTCTTTTGTCCGATTGCAAAGGATATAACGCTCGGAGTTACTCATTTTTCTTGGCCCGCGATGTGTTGGTCGTGTCATTTCAACGCCTGTTCTTTAATGTAAACGAAGCATTTTTTGCACTGCTCCTTCTTCCTTGATGCTGTCCCCTGCATCTGCCCTTCGCACCATGTGTAATCCACTTCCCAGCATTTCTTCCCGTTATTGGGGAACGCCGGGCATTGGACCTGCCGTTCCGGGGGGCAATTCAGGACATCCCAGCAGGAAGACTTCATAAAATGATCACAATGCCCCCGAAAATCCCTGGTTTGCTTTCTCATGCCCGCGATCAAGGCTTCCCAGTTCGCATTGTTTTCAAGTTCCCTGGGCAATGGCTTTTTTTCGATCTTTTGAAAAAACACATCCATTTCCCGACAATAATTTTTTGCCATGTCCAGAAGCTTTTTATTCCTCACGGCAACCTCTTCATCCGGCATTGCATCACGCCAAACCTCGAATCCCCCCAGGACTCTCCCCCTCTTATCCATAAGAGGGCCGGCGGTAACAATGATCGTATGCTCCCGATCGAACTTATCAAGGACCTTGACCCTTTTACCAATGACCGGCTGCTGCGTCGTCATAGCTTGTTTAATGGCGCATTTCTTTTCACACAAATTACTGTTGAATACCCGCGTGCAATTGACCTTGCCCACCACATCATTCAAACTCAATCCGGTAAAATTAAGGCACGCCGGATTCATGAACTGGATCTTCATGTTCTTATCAACAATAAAAAAGGGATAACTTGATGCGCGCAGGATGCTGACAGCAAAAGAAGACATGTCTTCAAATTCAGTAAAGACCTGCACCTTGGTGGAAAGGAACTCCAACAGACTGTTCTTCCCAGCATCCCCCTTGTTTACCTCAACCTTCTTGTGAGATGACGGGGACCTTTCCGCGGCTTCGCTTGCTGTCAGATCAGCATCTTTTTCACCCTTCGCAGGCTTGATTCCTTTAAGCTCACCCATGATGCGCGCCACACGGACAAAATTCATCGCTATCTCCCTGATTTAAACCGTTTCAATAAAGAAATCAATTTCACTTATCTCCGGCAAGGCCGTCATAAGAAGGCGCTGAAGTTCACCCATCAACACATCATTCTCACGGACTGACGGTGTCACGGGCGATCTGAGGCTGATGCCTACCCACAACTTTTTTCCAACCCTTCTGTATTTCATTGCGGTCATCTGATAGTCAGGCCCCGCATCCAGGATCACCTTTTCTATGGTCCGCTGGAATCCCGGGCCTGAAACCTGGTCAAGGATGACATGCAAATTCCCCATCCAATGGGACAAAGAATCCTTGATAATAATGACACCCACAATTAATGCGGCCAGCTTGTCGAAAACGGCAAACGAAGGCCCAAATTGTGAAACAATGATCGCCACGATGACTGCGCCGGAAGAGAAAAGATCCGCCCCCGCATGGCACCCGTTCGCCACCATCCCCGCGCTGTCCAGCTTCACGCCGGCGCAAAAGTTATACCTGTAGATCATGTACGTTAATAACGCTGATACCATAACGACCGGTAAGGCGATAATATCCGGCTGAACAAAATCCCGCCTTAATATCCCAACAACATTCGTCAGCACGATGAACAATCCGATCCCTATCAGGATGCTGAACGCGGACAGCGCCGCGATAAATTCGATCTTGGCGTAACCGTAAGGAAAACGCTCGTCCGAGCCACGTTGAGAGAACCCAAGGCTTACCATAATGAGGATGCTTGTGGCCACGCAAGAAATAGACTGGAACCCGTCCGCCAAAAGCCCGGCGCTATTCGTAAATGTTCCGCCGGCGATCTTCATACCTGCCAGGAGCGTATTACCCAATACAGTCCATACCAGGATCTTCTTTGAACACCCCTTGCAATCCTCCAGGTCAGTCGATGGGCACATCGGTCTTTCCGTCATTTCTGCTCCGTAACACCTATAAAAAGTTCGTGCGGGCTCGAAAACTTCTTTCGGAACGTTCTCTTAACGTGCTGCGCGATCATGGCCGCTTCACGCATGGATATATCCCCGGCCATGCCAAGAACGGCGATGATCTCGATCACATGGCCAGCCTTATTCACCCGAAGCTCTTTTATAGAGGCTCCGGAACGTGCTTTCCGTAATATTGCCTCAATTGAAGCAACGGTTTTCTTATCACATGAAGCATCCATGAGCCCCTGGAACGACTCTCTCAGGAACTTCACGCTATAAACGATCAAAAAGAAAGCCGTAAGAATGGCACAGGCATAATCCAGGACCAAGGCACCCGCCCGGGCCAATACAACCGTCACCATCGTCATAACCGACAAAAGGAATGATGCGTTAAGGATGAACCCGGTCTCTTTCTCATCGATCTCAGGCAGATCGATGATCTTTTTTCTGGTCCACAATATAAGCCCAAAACTGGCGATCCCGGTTATCATGGCGACCCAACCCGCCAATAATTCCGGTGGATAAAGCGTATGAAAAAATGCCAAATGACTGATCGATAAAAATAAAACGCTTGTGCTTAACGTAATGATCGCCGATGTACCCAAAACAATGATCAGCTCAAGTTTGTCGGGGTTAAAGTACTGATGTATCGCCCCACGCCCCGGATGAGAGCGATGAATGCGCAGCATGGTCACAACAGCAATAAAAACACCGAAAAGCGAGAACATGCCTGAAACAAGCAAACATTTTGAACCCGTCAACAACCCGAATATTGTGCTGACAAGAAAGAAGGATAAAAATGAATAGAACAGGACGTACGCGATCTGCTCCTTGTTATCCTTCACTGAATTCCTGGCCATTTTTGTCATTGCCCTTCTCCGGAAATCATTTAACGCTCCCGTTAAGGCCGAGAATGGTATGACAATTCGAACAAACCCCTCTGAAAGCGTGCATTTGCGTTGCAGAGGCAGGTATGGCGATATCCGGCTTGACAATATGGCAATTTTCGCAAACTCCGCGAAATTTATGGATCATAACAGCATCACGGAATATCGGCGGCGGCGCAACAGGTTGGGTTAGCGCAACAGGCGCAAGCCCGCCACTATTCACGCCGGGAATCCGTATTTTGAACTGGCAACGGGGACACTGCGTATAACCTCTGCTCTCGGCATATGGATCATTGAATATAGAATTACAGCGGGGGCACTTTATACTGACGGTATTCTGACTTAACGCTCTTGACTGGGCCCTCATAGGATAAACGGGCCTGGCCAATGCAACCTGCTGGGCGCAACCAGGCGTATACGCAGCTGCCTGGGCGCAATTGGGAGCGTACGCGATCTGCTGAGCTCCCGTTGTTGCCGGCGGGAAACATTGCGGTGCCGAGGGGCACGTCACACAGTTAGGCGGGACAAATGCCGCCTGCCTGCCACCTCCCGACATAATGATCCCTTCCTGTTCCTGATTCTGATTTGGGACAGGTAAAGACCGCTCTTTGGTCGTGAACATGATGTAACATAAAAATGTTGCTATCACGATCACAGCCCCGCCCAACAACCAGACATGACTGGCCTTTGTAACGGCGTGAGGGCTCTTTTTAACGTGTGATCCTGTCGTAAAGTCGTCTTCCATGCGCAGATCCTTTCATTATTTAAAACTTACATACCACCAGGACGTATCCCGACCCGGCCAGAAACACGGGCCTGCTGCCCCTGTCGGTCCACTGTAAAAACGATCGGGACACCGGGATCAGCCGTCTGGATCAGGAATTGGAACTGATCCTGATTTATGATGCTGATCCCGTTCCAGCGCTGGATCACGTCTCCCTCCTTGATCCCCGCGATCGAAGCCGGAGAGCCAAGGAACGTTCGTGACACAAGGATCCCGTTCGAATCCAAAAGATCATACTGTTGTTTTACGGCAGGGGTGAGTTCTATGGTTTCAACACCCAACCATAACCTGGGGTCAACGGTCTTGATCCTGGACTCCCCTTTATTGAACAAAATAAGGAGGACGAACACGATCGCGACAAATATCAAGACCCAGACCATATAGGTGATCGAATCGTCTGGCACCTCTTCCCGATGACGCCGTCCTTTATCCATAATTCCTTGTTAGCTGCCTGTTCCAGTTGACGGATTTCGTTTGCCCAACCGCACCTTAACGCTATCGCACTTCAAACAGCCAAAACAACGCACGCATGTAGAATTCCCGGGATCGTCGCTGATATTGATATCCACCGGGCAAATATCCCTGCATTTCTGGCAGTCTTTACATTTCTTGGTATCAACATCCATCTGCAAAAGGCTGTATTTGTTAAAAAACCCGAATATCGCACCAAGAGGACAAACCAGCCTGCAGAATGGCCGCTTGACCATAACAAAAAGACCAATAAACAAAACCGCGATCAATATCTTTATGATGAACAATAGACCAAGCGTCTGAACAGAAACAGCCGGCTCGCCGTAGACAGGAATAACTGGATTCCAAAGGACCCACGGCATCGCCGCCTGAATGGTGCCCATGGGGCAAACTTTTGAAAACCATGTCTCCTGTGTCACCCAGGGTAAAAGGATGACCAGCAGCAACAGGACGAGATACCTGAACGACGACAACTTTTCCGGGAGCCTGAACTTGACGCTTTTGATCTTATACAGCATATCCTGAAGCCATCCGAACGGGCACATCCAGCCGCACGCAAGCGCGCCAACCGAGATCCCTATCGCAGAAATATATCCGGCCAAAAGGTAAGGCAATTTATGAATGGTCATAAAATGCTGGATCGTCCCTATCGGGCAGGAAAAGAATGCCGAAGGACAACTATGGCAATTAAGGACCGGAATACATGCGCTTTTAAGCTCGCCCTGATAGACCTGCCTGGTCTTCAGGAAGCCAAGATACATGTTCATCAAGATAGCCGAGCATCCTTGCGTCAATAGGCGGATATTCTGCAGATCCATCGCCCTACTCCAGTCCTATACACGCCATGCACATGGTGGCACCGTTATTTTGTATCTCAAGCGCATCGTTCGCGCTATTCCCGATAAAAAACAGGATGAAAGCGAAGAAGAGCACGGTCATCACCTTCTTTGGCATAAATACCCTTTCAGAAAAACTACTGGGCCTCGATCCAGGTCATCTGTTCCTGGCAGCGCGGGCAGGCCGGGAACCCTGTCTTGCCGCAACCAGGACAAACAAACGTGCCGACATACCCGTTCCAGAACATGGCGACCTTGCATACGGGACAAAGCGAAAC
>CAIOTT010000030.1 GCA_903861305.1 Candidatus Omnitrophota bacterium
AAAGGTCTTTTCGGTTCTCGAGACCGTCCCTTTCAGCCACTCAGGCATCTCTCCAAAGAAAACAACACACATCCGGATCAAAAAGAGAACTGTTTATAGCAGACTTTTCTTCCGCCGTAAAGAATGAAATTGAAACGAAATGCCGAATTCTTTATTTTATAGTCTGCAGGGATGGGGCAATGTTTATTATGGCGCTATAAACATTCCGAGCCAAAATGCCATAACCTTTTTCATTACAATGAAATTTATCGAACGCAAAGTAATCATTTTTCAACGCGCCTTTAAGGAACAGCTCTTTGAAAAACCCGTCATTATCAATAAAAACAACCGAATTCATTTTCGCAGTCTCAGCTAAAATATGATTAACACCGGATAAGCTGCCATTATAATCAGGATAATTTTGAACAATCACACGTGCATTTCTTTTTCGAATTTTTTGGATTATTTCTGTTATATCATAATCAATCCACGCCCTGATCCCTGCTCGATCCCGCGAGATGCGGGACGCCGCCATCAAGATGTCCCCGACAACAGGATTCTGCCCGGAAAACCTGGCAATAAAGCGAAGATCTTCCCCGTTTTGCAAAGAATTGAAGATGAACCTGTCCGCATAATCCGCGTAAGAATACACGTTACGCACAGGGTCCAGCTCAATAGCCTTGCGATAACACTCCCGCGATCTCTCCCGATCTTCTTTCTTCCAGTACAACCTTCCCATTTGATGGTATGCTGCGACACACCCAGGCTTCTTTTTCAATATTTTCTTATACCACCCTATGGCCTCATCATAGTTACCTTCCTGCCACTCACACCGGCTCGCAACCGCCATCCACTCTTTTATCTCCGGATCATGATCAACAACCCTGCCTGGCGTAACCCTATCTCCACCAAAATTCTTGCTTCTTACTTCCAGCAGGAACAACCTTGCCAACTTAAATACTTTGATCTCATTCAGGCATTCAAGCCAACGATCACACAAAACCGCATGATCAAGATGCCGGCTATATCCATAAACATTCCACCTGTTATTCCCGCCAGCTAATAATACAACGATATCCGGCTTAACCTTCTCAAGATCCTTGTCAAGCCTGTCCAGGACCATTGCCGAATTGGAACCTCCAAACCCTTTATTGACAACCTCGACGTTCATATCGGGTCGCCATTCTTTGAAACACTTCTTCAGCTGTGCCGGATAGGTATTGGCCATCGATGCGCCAACCCCCTGTGTAAAGGAATCACCGACACATAAAATGACAAATGAAGCCCCATGCTCTCTGGTTGAAGCTGTGTCGTGCAGGGAAATATCTGTATAAACGGCCCCCACAAGCCTAAGCACCAGTTCCAGGACAATCAAACTGATAATGATGCCCGTACAGATAAAGCCGAACGCCACCTTTACTTTCAAAGTGCACCACCGCAGACGATCATCGATTACGCCTAAAAAAGCGGGATAAGAATTTTGATCTTTTCAAATGTATGAGGAGCGCGTGAAAATGGCAGCTTAAACACCCCTGAACTTCTGCTTCATCGCATTGTCGATCGCTGCCTGCAATTCTTCCGGCTCGTTGTACTCGACAAAAATATGGCTTTTCTCCGCCATCCTTTCCATGACAGAACGCGCATGGGATTCCTTATTTGACGTGTACAAAAGGAACCCTACATCAGCTGTCTTTACCATGTGGCGCAACCTTGCGATGACCACATCCCCGGCGATATCGCGCAGGCCCAGCTTAATCAACGCGAAATCCGGAACATCGGAGGAGATCCTTTCGATGGCATCCGTGCCTGTCGCCGCCGAATTAACTTTATATCCCGCGTTAAGGAAGGAGATCGCCAGCCTGTTAAGGACCGCCTGATCATCCTCGGCTATAAGAACATGGCGTGACACGCCGGCCCTGATCCCCGGGCGGGCAACGTTCCCCGTGCGATGCCGTTTAAGGATGATGGCCTCAACATCCTTCACCAGAAGATCGATATCGAACGGTTTTGTCATAAAACCGTCGATGGCGAACTCTTTAAAAAGATGTTCCAGGTTGGCGCGCGCCGTCAGGACCAGGACAGGATAACGGGGCTTCACGTTGTTCTCACAGATCCTGTTGTAAAACTCCAGCCCGCCCATCTTGGGCATGTTCATGTCCAGGATGATAAGGTCCGGGGTCATGGTCTTGAGCTTTTCCAGGCCTTCAAGGCCGTCCCGTGCCACATCCACCTTGTAACCTTCAGCCTCGAACTTGAACTGCAGCATCTCGCGCAGGTCCGCTTCATCATCAATGATCAGGATCAGCCCTTTTACGCTCATGCTTTCACCTCCCTTTTTCCATGGATCGGGAGCGTGAAATAAAAACAGCTTCCCTTTCCGTATATTGATTCAACCCAGATCCGGCCCCCGTGGCGGGTGACGATCTCCAAACAGATCGCCAGGCCAAGCCCTGTCCCGCCCGTCTTGCATTCGCCGGCATCGCCCAACTGCTGAAATTTCTGGAATAACTTTGAAAAATCCTCTTTCAGGATGCCAATGCCCGTATCCCTGATCCCCACCCGGATCTCGTCCTTGTCAGCCAATAATTCGGTCACGACCGTGACACCGCCTTTATCAGTGAACTTCAGGGCATTGGAAACAAGATTGCTCAGGACCTGGATGATCCGGTCCTTGTCCAGCGGCACCACCGGGATATTCTCCGCGAGTTCAGCTTTCAATATGAGCCCTTTCTCCAGAGCTACCGCCGTGTGGATCTCGACCACTCCCTGAATGATCCCGCCTAGATCAGCATGCTCAAGCTTCAGCAGCATCCGCCCGGATTCCAGTTTGGTCAGGTCCAGGATATCATTGATCAGCCGATTGAGACGATCAACATTATCTTTGGCCATGGAAAGGAACTTTTTCTGGTTCTGATTGAGATCCCCGGCCGTTCCGGCCATGACCATATCAACAGCCATCTTGATCGACGAGAGCGGCGTGCGCAGCTCATGGGACACGGTCGATGTAAAAGCCTTCTGGGCTTCGTACATGCCCTGCAATTTAGTGTTCAGGACCTCCAGCTGGGTGTTCTTGCGTTCGGACGCCTCGAAGAGCAGCCGGTTGGCCTGCACCATGTCATACTGCTCGATGGCGTGCTGGATGCTGGCCTTCAAGAACGGCGTTTTCCACGGTTTCGTGATGAAACGGTAGACCTCACCGAGATTGATCGCCTCCTCGGCCGTCACAAAATCCACGTATCCCGACAGCAATATCCTGACCTTGTCCGGAAAAACCTCCTTCACCTTCCGGAGGAAGGCAACGCCGACGATCTTCGGCATGCGCTGGTCACTCACCACGACCTTGATCGGGTTGCCGGCGATCAGCTCCATGGCCTTGTCAGGGTCCGTTGTCGTAACAACGCCATAGCTTTCGGCCATGAGCAAACGTTCGGCCGCAAATAAAATATTCTCTTCGTCATCAAGGAAAAGCACATTGATCTCTTTGGGCATAACGACCTCTATGTTTTCTTTACCGTTTTCCCGAGAGGAAGCGGCAGCACTACAGTGAACGCGGACCCTTTGCCAACCTCGGAAACCACCCTGATCTCCCCACCACGCTTCTTGACGATCTCATAACTGATGCTCAAGCCAAGCCCGGTCCCCTGCCCTGCCGGGCGCGTCGTAAAGAACGGATCGAATATCCTGTTAAGGGTTTTAGGGGGTATCCCGGGCCCCGTATCTCCGACCTGCGCGTATACGTGACCCTGTTCAGCCCAGGTCCGGAGTTCAATGCTCCCGTTATCGGAAACCGCCTGCATGGCGTTCCTGATCAGACTGGCAAAAACACGTTCGAGCTTTTTGGCGTCGAACCTTACCGCCGGAGAGGCCGTGTAATCCTTACGCACCACGACGGGACGCGAAAAATCAGCCTGGACCAGGACCAGCACCTTATCCATGACCGCCTCGACCTTGACCTCTTCTTCAAGCCACAGGGTTTCCTCACGCTCAAAGGATCGCAGGTCCGAAATGATCTTCTGGATCCGGTCGATCCCGTCCCGTGATTGCGCCATCAGCGTATTCACGTCGCGGACGATAAAACTGAAATTCACACGTTCTTCATATTTCCTGATCTCAGAAAGGACGGCGCCGGCATCATCCCAGGACCTCTTCACGGCAGCGCCCTCGAGCCTGGACATCATTTCAAGGATATCCTGGTATGCCGCCACATAGCCGCTGAGGACCTCCATGTTACTGGCGATAAAACCGATCGGATTGTTGATCTCATGGGCCACGCCCGCCGCCAGTTCACCGATAGAAGCCATCTTTTCCGACTGGATCAACTGGTCCTGAAGGCTTTTTAGATCATCATAAGCTTTTTTTAGGGATCCCTCGGCAATGCCGCGCTCAACGATCTCCTGCTGGATCCTTTTATTCGTTTCAACCAGCTCCCGGGTGCGTTTGGCCACTTCTTCTTCAAGAAGTTCCTGCTGGTGCTGGACCTGTTCCAGCATCTCGTTGAACCCCCGGGCCAGGAGCCCCAGCTCATCGCGCGAACGGATACCTACGCGCTGCGTATAGTCTTTCCTGCGGGAAACATTGGTCATGACCTGGACCATGTCGAGGACAGGATTGATGATAATGCCCTGGAACCATAAAAACAAGACAAAGGCAACGAATAATGACAACAGGCTTCCGATAATGATCCCGTCGCGGGTGCGCTGGATGCCTTCATGAACATTTTCCTGCGACAGCATGATGGCGACGCGGCCCAGAGACTCGTGCCCCATCGACACCGGAACCGAAACCTCGCAATTCGCGACACGGTCACGGATGCGCGACAAAATATCGGCAAGCGCCGTCCCGGCGGGAGCCTCCACCACGATCTTTTTTACGACAGGGTTCGAAAGGTTAAGGCTGGCAAAAAGAGTGGTCAGCAAAGAACCCTGGTCATCATAAATGACCGCGCTGATAATGCCGGGATCATTGTTGATCTTCTTGACAATATTGTTGAGTTCGATCTTGTCACCGCTGAGGATCTGCTCTTTACTGACATTCGCGATATATAAAGCCAGGCTGTAGGCCTTGTCATGCAGGAACTTGTTCCATTGCCCGGCCTCATTACGGCCTATGATCAAGGCTGACGCCAGCGTGGACACGCCAACAATGACGAGCCCTATACCGAAGAATTTCAACCGCAAACCTTTATCGAACCATTGTGTGACCACACAAGTCCTTTCATCCATTACATCAACACTGCAGGCGCATGCCTCATTCAATGACCTTGACCGCTTCTTTCCGCAACGCGTCCGGGATAGTGAACCCGATAGCCCTGGCCGTCTTTAAATTAAGATATATATGCACTTTCTTGGGCCCATCAACAGGAATATCTGTCGGAAGAGCCCCTTTAAGGACCGCCTCGACTTTCCCGGCGGCCGTCTGCCCCAATTCCCGCATGTCAGCGCCAACCCCCAGAAGAACGCCCTGGTCCACATAATCCGGCAAATGCGATACCGGCACTATCTTTTCCTTGATAGCCGCTTCGATGATGGGGCCGATCGCGGTGCCCACGTAGCCGCTGCCCGTCAGAAAAACAGCCTCAGCCTTGCCTTTGAGCAACGCCATGACCGACACCGCGTCCTCGGAGCTGGACAAAGGCACGGGGATGATATTGATCGCGCACTGCTTCTCGACCTTCTGAAGGTCCCTCAACTGGGACTCGGAGTTCTTTTGATCCGGCGTATAAAGGACCGCCAGGTTCTTTAATGGGACGATCGCTTTCACACGCTCGAGGATATCCGCCATGGAAAGGAAATTGCTGACACCGGTCACATTATTCTTCGAACGCAGCCAGCTATCGACAAAACCTGATCCGACGGGATCATAAACGACATTGAACACGATCGGCGCTTGCTTTATTTCTTTCAGCAAGGCCGCCATCCCGTTCGTCCCCAAAGCGACATACACATCCATATTCGCCGCGGCAAAACCTTGCGCCAGGTGCATGGCTGTCGCCTTGTTGGCACCGGCTGACGCCTGGCTGACCTCAAAATCGGTAAACCCATCCGCCTTAAGCTGGTCAAGCATGGCCTTGACGCTCTCAAGATAACGGGCTTCATCGCTCCACAGGAGAATACCGATCTTCTTCGGTCCGGCAAAGGCTTTTTCCGGTGACAACCCCATGAGGCCGCACGCGAAAAGCGACGCTAACAAGAGATGTTTTATTCTTTTCCCCATACGCAACTCCTTGTTGAAGGATACCCTGCAAGTTACACCTGAACGTCCTGTTCCACATTGCCTGAGACCATCGGCAAAACGACAGTGAAGGTCGACCCCTGACCGGGGGTCGAATGCACGCGGATCTCGCCCCCCTGTTTCTTGACAAGCTCATAACTTATGCTCAATCCGAGCCCCGTCCCCTTCCCCGCAGGTTTCGTGGTAAAGAACGGGTCAAATATCCTGGCCATGATCTCCGCGGACATCCCGCAGCCGGTATCGCTAATGTCTATGCACACACGATCCTTATCAACGTACGTCCTGATCGTGATGGCCCCTTTATCAGGGATCGCCTGCGCCGCGTTCATGAGAAGGTTAAGAAAGACCTGTCCCATTCTCTGAGCATTGCATTTTACCAATGGGGTATTGCCGTATTCCTTGCGCAGGTCGATACGGTACTTGATCTCGTTGTGCGCCACGTCAAGCGTCATTTCCAGGACATCCTCGATCTTGATGCATTCGTCCAGCCACTGGGTGTCCTCGTAGGCGAAAGTCTTCAGGTCCGAAACGATCTTCACGATGCGGGCCATCCCCTGCCGTGATTGCGTCAGCAGCTTGCCGCTGTCATTGACGATAAAATTTAAATTGGAAGACTCCTCGAAAGCCTTCATCTTCTCCATCACCGCGTCCGCCTCCGCCCGGTCGCCCGCCTTCACGGCCTTCCTGAGTTCCTGCGTGAACGCGACCATGCGCAGATATCCCGCGATATAGGTCTCAAGGACCTCCAGGTTGCTGCCGACAAAACCGGCCGGGTTGTTGATCTCGTGCGCCACACCCGCCGCGAGCTGCCCGATCGACGCCATCTTCTCAGAGCGGACCAACTGGTCCTGGGTGGCCACAAGCTGGGCGTAGGCCTTGTCGAGTTCCCTGGCAGCGCGCTGGAGCTCGGAAATATCCTTGGCGATGTGGACAGCTCCGATCAACTTTCCAGCGTCATCGTGGACCGGCGAAACGGTCATCAGGAAGGGCGCATTATCCAGCCCCGCAACCTCGCTCGTATGCGCTTTCCCATCTTTGCAAAGTTCCTGAAAAGGGCACCCAGGGGCATGTGCGCCAAGCTTGTGCATGATCTCGTGACATTTTTTCCCCAGCATGTCCTGCGGCGTAACGCCGAAAGCATCCGCAAGCGCCCGGTTGACCCTCACGATCCTGGAATCCATGTCCATCAGGAACACAAAATCCGTGATGCTGTCAAAAGTACGGCGCCATTCGGATGCCGCCCGTTCAAGCTTCTCCTGCACCCTCTTGCGTTCGGAAATATCGGTAAATATCACGACAGCACCAACCAGCCGGTCATCCGCACGAATAGGCGTGCTCGAATATTCGACCGGAAAGCTGGTGCCATCCTTTCTCCAGAAAACCTCGGTAGCCACACGATGTACGATCCCGTCGCGGTAAGCGGCATAGATCTGACAATCTTCAACCGGATAAGGAGTACCGTCCGCCTTGCTATGATGCCAGATGGCATGGGAAGCACGACCCAGAAGCTCTTCAACCTCATACCCCAGCAGCCGCGCGGCCGCCGGATTGACGAACGTATGCCGGCCCTGGTCGTCAAGGCCGAGGATACCGTCTGCCGACGAGTCCAGGATAAGCCTGTTCTGACGGCTTAAACGCTGCAATTGATGTTCCACCCGCTTGCGTTCGGTAACATCCTCGATCGTGCCGTCAAAGAAAAATACCCCGTTCTCATCCTGCCTGCAGGTCGCGCTCACTAAAGCCGGGAAAGACCTCCCTTTCAATGACTTGAGCATGATCTCTTCGTCATGGACAGAACCCAGCCTCATGATCTTTGCGCTGAAGTCTTTGCGCACGGCAGGGTCCTCATAAAAGTCGCTGACATTATGCCGCAGCAGTTCCTCTTTGGAATCAGCCCCCAGCATGCGCTCAACAGCCGGGTTCACCTCAAGGAAAAAACCCTGGGGCCCGGGCGTATTGCGATAAACCCCTATATGCAGATTATTCACCAGACCGGAATATTTATCTTTTTCCTTCCTTATCGCAACCGCTTTCCGCAAGGATTCTTCGGCACTCTTGACCGACGTGATATCACGGTCCACACCGCGATAACCGGTCAAGGTCCCTTTCTCATCCAGGACAGGGATCGCATTGGTCAACAACAGGACCTCCCCGCCGTCGTGGTGCATGATCCGGTTAAAGAGCTCGACGAAGATCTCTTTTCTGGCGATAGCCTCAAATATCTCTCTTTTAAGTTTGTCTTTCTCATGCGAAAGGAAAAAATCATAAAAATATTTTTTCCCCACAAGCTCTTCGGGAGGGTACCCGTACATCCTTGCGACAGCGGGACTGGCGTAGGTGTACATGCCGTCCGTATCTACCTCCCAGATGAACTCCCCGGTTACTTCCGCGACCTGCCGGAAACGTTCTTCACTCCTGGCAAGAGATTCTTTCTCATGGAGCAGTTCCCTTGTCCGCGAGCGCACCAGTCTTTCCATGCGGTAGCGCGCGGTGATCAGCACGTTCAGCAACAATGCCGCCAGCCCCGTAAAAATGATCCCCATGGGGGGGATCCAGCGATATCCCCGGGGCATATTGGCATCAATAAACGCAGTCCCCGGAACAATGGTCATCCGCCACTCCCGCGCGCCTATCAGCAACGGGATCTCATATTTCATCCTGACCCTGCTCCAGTCCATGTCCCCCAACCGGACCTTGTGACGGTACAGGATACGCGATCCCTCTGGAGATTGGGGGTCTTCGATAAGGCAGGCAAGGCCTTCGGCCGGCATCACGGAAAAAATACTTTTCAGGAATTTTGACCCGAGGTAAACTCCCAGGACAAACCCCCGCAGGTTGCGGCGCCGGTCCTCGACGGTCCGCAGATCGGCGCCCTTCACGTACACCGGCAAAAAAGCCAGTAATCCGCTCCGGTCCCCTGGCGCCTACACCAACTGGAGCGCGGGTGTGAAAACAGCCCGCCCAAGATCGCAGCTCTTTTTCATCGTCTCTTGCCGAAGCGTATCTGAAGACAGGTCAAATCCCAGGGCCTTCTCATTACCCTTCAAAGGTTCCACAAAATATACCGGGAAATATTCATCCCTTTCTCCCGCGGGGACCAATTTACCACCCGCATCTTTTTCACAGATCCCGAAACCTTCGTACCCTTCCTGGCGAGCCCGGGCCTCGTGATCCGCACGCTCCTGCCGAAAGACCCTCGGTATCCATTCCAGGGCCTGCAAATAAGATTCTTCCATGACCGACCCGGCATACTGCCTGAATTCATCACGTCCCAGTGCTGGCGAATTCTCAAGGAAGCGAGTGACCCCGTCCAGCTTTTCGATCTCAAGCATAAGGGATTGGGACACGGCTTGAGCACGCATGCTCGCCCGCTGAAAAAAGATCGTCTGCAACGTGTCCCGGGCATGATGCCGCTCCTTGAAAAAGAGGAATCCTGTCAGAATAAGACCGAAGATCAAGACGATCCCGAGCGTGCCCCACTGAATGAAAGTATCTCTCTGTTCCGCCTGTTCCAAAGCATCAATGAAACGGCGGGCATAGATCAGCGCCAGGCTGGCCAGAAGGCACAGCAGCCCGAGGATGACCATAAACTCCAGCCTTTCCACGGCAATATTATGATTGTAATCGCGGGCGTCCTGGTCCACCCCCAAAATGCCGATGACCTCTCCTGTATGCCGGTCGACCAAAGGCGTATACGCCGAAAGCCAGACACCCCATCTATCCGCGCTTGGCCCTTCGATCACAGCCTTGTCGGACGTAAAAGCATTTATCAGTTCAGGCGGCGCTTCATCAAGGACCTGTCCCGGCGGCGACTCATCCTTGCTGCCGGGCAATTCAGAATCGGCAAGAAATACAGCGCGCCCTTCAACCTTGCGCATGAGGTAAACAAACCTGATGCCGGCCACGTTCTTGCGCAACGCCTGCAACTGATCCTTCAGGTATTTGTACTCCCGCGCATCAACGTCACGCGCTGAGGCGGTCAACGTCTCGATCTGGCGATAATCTATGGCAAAGGCGATCTGCTCGGACAACAGCACAAGGTCCTTACGCTTTTGAACAACCGCCTGCTCCCCCGCCCAATTGACAAAGAACCACCCCGACAACAGAAAGAACAAAAGAGCGCCTGAGACCGCGACCACGAACGTTGCTTTACGCTTCGCTTTCGGCAGCATACCGTCAATATCGCAACCTGTTTGACCATAAAACCCTATGGCAAACGCGATCACCGTCGCTATTACAGCGCGAAAAAGCTGCACGGGGAAACATGTCACGTTTAAGAAAAAATCATGGTTAAAAACGGAAGCCGGAAAAAAACAGGCCCTGGGGACAACAAGGCCTGCGACCATCGCATAAAGCCCGAACCCCGCAGCCGCCAGTTTGAGAGCCCCTTTCCCTTGCGCCTGCTGTCCAGAAAAACGGTAAAGGACAAAAGCCGCCGCAAGAGCACCGCAAAGCCCGAATGTATAACGCACCCCGGCATTGAACCCGGACATGCCGGACAGCGCCGCCAGTGAGGCCGCGGTCAACAGCAAAGGGATGAAGACCCACCTTCCCACCACAAAGTATTTTAAACGCGCACAGGAGTCCCTTCCAAATTCCAGAAGAAAAACAAACGAGACGGTCATGAGTACGAGACGGGCCCACGGCAAAAGGGTATTATCTGCAAAGCTCAACGACAAAAGATCCGCCCATTCGTTCAGGCCGTGGGTCAAGCCGAACAAAGCCAGCCAGTGCCAGGGGATGCGGGAGCGTTGTTCTTTATAAAGTGCTGCGGCAAAGGTAAAAAGCAGGATAAAAGCGAGGCCGTAAATGAAGAATATGAAGTCCATTTGCAATAACAGGAATTCTTTCATGATCCAGGCCCTTGCGAAGCGTATTTATTGAAATGAATATTTATCCCGGATTTTGCACGCTTCTCAAAACAGCGTCGAGAATACTGTGCACTAAAAAGTGCGTGC
>CAIOTT010000031.1 GCA_903861305.1 Candidatus Omnitrophota bacterium
CCCTTATCAAGGATAAAATCAAGACGGAAGGGATTATCCGGGTAAACTTTAATGCCCTTTAAAAGCGGCGGCGCGTAAGCCTCGCTCAAAGCCACCATGGTCCCGGGGGCTGGCAGCACAACGTTCTGGGCATAAGACGACGGCACACTCATGGCCATGAAGGCCACAAGCGTCAATGACGCGATCGATCTTTTAACGGATCTTTTCACCATCCCCTGCCTCTTTGTCAGACGGCCACCACACTGTTAAAGCATACCTTAACAATAAATCAGGTAGCACTTTATCTTTCATCCTCATGCTCAACTTCCCTGCACCGCAACATCGTCCTTCAGCCCCAGGAACATCGGCACAGTGGTAGTCATCGGCTGGATGTCGATGATCACCGGCGTCAGGCCGGGAGCGTTCTGCAGCTGCCGGATCATGGCAGGATCGAACATGAACCCGACCCCTTGGACCTTGCCTTGGACCTGAAGCCTTATTTTATCGCGCGTCAGATCGATACCTCCCGTATTATCCGCCTTCTCCATCGAACCATCCCCTGCGCCTAAGGATAAACCGGGGGCCGCACCCAATGCGGGCGTATCCGTAAATCGCTCTCCCGCCATGAAAGGAGCATGTGTCGCTTCAAAAGAACTTTCAACTTTGGCGTAAGACATCAAGGCGCGTTCATGGATGCTGACACCCAGCCTGCCATAAACACGCGCTTTTGGTACTGATAACGGGCCGACATGGACCCAGGCCTCTGACCGGATATTCCCCACAGATCTGGCACCAATCATAATGACGGGACCCTGGGAATCAACGCTGTAATGATTAAAATATAAAGGCCCTAAAACAACCACGGTATTGGCATCTTGATTAATGAATTCCAGGGCTTCGGCTCCCCCGTAATTTTCATTCAAGAGTACATACTGAAAGTCATTCGGGGTTTTGCGTTCAACGTTGTAATGCTGCGCAAGCGCAACAGTGACTTGCTCCTCGGCCTGCGGGAGCCGGCGTTTTAATTCCGAAAACGAGATCTGCGAGCCCCGAACAAGCGCTCTTTCATGAGGCACCGGACGATCCCTATCGTCGGAAAACCCCGAAACCTCATCCCGCCCGGCTACCAGATTCCAAGCCTTCGAAAAAAGACGTTTCATTCCCGAGAGCAACTGTTTCGGCTCCTGGACGGGGTGCATCCTTTCAAAAGCCGCAGGGCGCGTCCCGGCGGCAGACTTTGCAACATCATCCAGCCTGGCCACCAGGTTCACGACCTTTCTTTGCGTAAGCACATCAACCTGATCCAACGGCTTGTCGACTACATAAGCCTCCTTCAGGCTGTCCGCTTCCCTGGCCGAGATCCCGTCACGGGCGAATAAAAGATTTTTCGGTGCTGACCCTGGTTCCAGATGGACCCATGCGTTCGAAACAATATCGTCCATTGGCTTTGCTTCTAACAGGATAACGGGGCCATTGGACAAAACAGCATCATGATTATCATACTTGGGGCCAAGGCACACGATCGTACGCGCATCCGTATTAACAAAATCCATGGCGTTCACCCCAAAATATCTCTCGTTCAACACAACATACCGGAAATCCCGGTCCGCCCCTGGCCCGAGCCTGGCCACAACAATTTCCCTGGCCCGGGAAATGAGCTCGTTCTCCTTATAATCACGATCCGTTACTGGCTTCCCAAATACATTCGATTCCCTCTTGAACACAAAGGCCGCTTGCCGGATGCGGGCCGATATATTTCCCGCCTCTTCAGGAGCACTGACCCTGCCGGGGCTCCCGGCGACAGGCATCGGCCTTTCAGCGGACAGCTCTGTGATCGAAATTCTTTCCACATGTTTAAAGTGAACATTCAAAAGATCATAGTTCTTTAACACATAGGCAACGCCCGGCGTTGCCATCAGCACGTGCATTGTATCTGGAACTGGCAGGCCAAAGGTTTTTATACTAAGACTCTCTTTCAAAAAATACGCCCAAAATTCATCAGGATATTGTTCTGGCTGGTACCGATCTTTCCAAAGATCCTTAACGACTTGTTGTTTCCATTGCGCCGGAAGAGAATCCCAGGCCCAGTTCAGGTCTTTTCTGATGTTTTCGGAAAGGCTAATGTACAATCGATGAAAAAACTCATGCGCCACAACACTCTGTCCAGATGCGCCAAGATCATCCAAGACCAGGATCACCCCATCCTGGAGGATCCTTCCGATCAACGCCTCATCAAGGCCATCGTTCCTTAATTTTCGCGCCATGTCCTCTCGGGTGACAGCCGCTCCCTCAAAATGAACGAACCCGGCATTAGTCCCATGGCCAAAAAGACTGCTGATAACTCTCTGAGGAACCCTGAACACATGGCCATGGTCAAGTACGTCGTAAACTTTCTCCAATGCGTCCCGTCCTGTCAGGCCCGCGGCATCAACCTGTGATCGCGCAAGACCGGCCTCATCCTTTGTCATGGACGCATCGAGGCTGGCCCGAACGATCATGGCGCGTTGCGCAACGCCATCGGACAGCTGCGACCGATCGGCGCGTGCCATTGCCGCCCGCACTTTACCGCCATCAAACCCGACGCCGCCGGAAAAATACTTCCTCGGCACCTTCTGCTGCGTTTCCGGGTCGAGATCTTCCTTGATGTAATTGTAGGCCCCCTTCTTGAACGCTTCGACATACTGCGTCCAGATCTTGTCCTTGGCCGTTTTGTCCGCAATATCCACACCACCGGTCTTGTTCCGGTCGACATAAGCGTTGCCGAAGATACTTTCTCTGACCTTGTCCTTATACCAAACCGCCAGGATGAGCGATTGATAAACCTGCCGGAGCTGGGCGAAATTCCGGCCTTCGTTGACTTCTTTTTCGAGGATGGGGATGACGACTTCACGGAGGATTTGCTTGCCTAATTCTTGCGGATCTGGCTCAGGTGGGCGGGTCACAGACCCGCTACGCACCATCTCCATATTTTGCGTGGCGGCTACATAATCTGACTCCAGCATTACCTTGAGTTTGCTTTCAACTACAAAGGCGGCATCCTTGTTTTCGTAAACCGTGGCTTTCTCCGGGACGATCCAGACCTTGTTGAAGGTGTCCACGGGCACATCGGACGTGCCGTAGCGCCTCTGCGCCTCAGCGTACACCTTGGCCCAGAACGCCTTGCCGACCTCGCCTTCCGGATAGATCACCGACGCGGTGATCTGCTTCAACATGTAATCCTGCGCCAACAGGTCACGCCCCATCTCGGTCACGCCAAAGGCATCAGGGACGATGCGATCTTTCTCATAAGGAGACAGGTTGACCCAGAGGTCTTTCTCAGGGACCGTGACCGAAGCGAGGAAATACTTGATCAGGCGGGAAGACTCATCCTTTAACTTAACAGCAGGATCACTGGAACTGCCCTTATCAAGGATAAAATCAAGACGGAAGGGATTATCCGGGTAAACTTTAATGCCCTTTAAAAGCGGCGGCGCGTAAGCCTCGCTCAAAGCCACCATGGTCCCGGGGGCTGGCAGCACAACGTTCTGGGCATAAGACGAC
>CAIOTT010000032.1 GCA_903861305.1 Candidatus Omnitrophota bacterium
AGGGCGCGAATAAAGGAAAACACGCATTTAATGGTATTAAGTGCGTAGATGTAGTATTTCCTGCCAGGGGCGATGCCAAGGGCTCCCCAGAGGCATACAGTGTCGCCTCTGATAGATGTGATAGAAGGTCTATGTATCAGTGATAAGAATAAAGAATGGTTTGTCCCCATTTAAGTTCTTGTTTCTCAACGAGTTGTGGCAGTGGTGACAACAGTGATAGATTTTTACAACCATTCATTAGATAGGGAAAAGAAAAAGATGAAATATGTTTCTCTGTGGGTCGAGCGGAAACAGGCAGTTGGTTTTGTCGCAATAGATGGATTCTGTCCCCGAATTGATTGAGACGGGCAGATCCGAGATGAAAAACAGGGTTAATCATAAGGGTGCCGCCGAATCCTTAATGATTTCGGCAGGTATTGGAGGTTTGTATGCCTTTGATTGGGATGCAAGTAAGGGGGGCGAAGAGACTGGTTCAGGACTTTGGCAAGATTAAGGTCGGCGTTCTGAAGGCCGACGGATATTTCAAGGCGGCCATCGAGGAGGATGTAACGCGGTTTTTAGGCCCGCGTGGAAGGGTCGCCTGGGTCATCACGGTCTCCCTGTCCGATCCGGATTACCAGTTTGTGTCGATTCGGTACGCGGCAGAGGATCCCAGCGCCAATCCCCGGGAACTCGAGTGCGAGATACCATTGGTCAGTACCCCGTGCAGGTTCGGCGGAGCCCGGTTTTGGTTCTTGTGCCCTGTGCGTGCCGATGGACATCTTTGTAAGAATCGAGTCGGGGTTCTTTATAAGGATGCCGATAGGTTTGCCTGCCGTCGTTGTTTGAACCTGACTTATAAAAGCAGGAACTTGAGTGGTCAAAACAAGGCGTTTGGTGTCATTCGTCCGGATTTGATGAAGGCGGCACAGAACCCAAGAAACTTACGAAACTACAAAGGACAGCCCACCAAGCGCCACCGTCGCCTGATCCAGATGGAGGATCGGTATTATCGGTGGCGGGAGTATTGGGATGAATGGACAAACCGGAAGTTACAGATGATTCTGGCACGACTTGAGGCGGGTGAGGAAAAACAGGATAAACTTGCAGATAGGATCAATCGCAAAATTGGTCTTATCCAGGGCGACCGGGAAGGCAATGGAGAGGCAGGGCAGTAGGTATGGATGCGGTGGTGATGTTCGATCTGTGGTGGGAACTTGGGGCGTTCAAGGAGGGGGTGCAGGCCTATGTCGACGCCGGGCGGCCATTCTGGCAGGCCGGTCAAGTCGCGGCCTACTATGAATCCCGGGGGATGTTCGCGGAGGCACTCGTCGAGTGGCGGCATTTGGTTGATTCCTATTTTGAGATGGGGGAGCGTTTGTTTCCGTTCATCGACAACCCGCAGGAGGTGTTCCTTGTCGGGGCGTGGCTTGCCAGTACAGACCCGGCGAGGGCGATCACATATCTGACTGAATATGCCCGGGTGTCAGAGCAGTGGGGTGGTTGTCCTGGGTTTTGTCTGCCGTACGGGGATGAGGCAAGGAAGATATTGGACAGGTTATCAAAAGGAGGCAGTTTATGAGGGGCATTGCATACGCAAGGTGCTCGACGGACGACGCGAAACAGGATGTGAATTTTCAACTGACGGCGTTGAGGCGTTATTGCGCCGCCTATGGCTGGCAGCACGACGAGGAATTCGAATATGCCTCCGGGTTCAAGGGCGACCAGCCTCGTCTGGCAGCGGTGATAGAGAAGATACGCCTGAAACAGTACGATTTCATTGCCGTGTATTCGATGGATCGGTTTTCCCGGGAGAGCCCCCACAAGACGAATGAGATCTTGAGCCGTATCGTACACCAGTACAAGTGCCGGTTCATTAGTTTGATCGACGGCATAGACTCGGAGGATGCAGTCAAGTGGGATGTGGTTAGGCATCTTTTTGTCTATTTCGCCAATATGTACAGCCGTAACTTGAGCGAGAAGGTCAAGGCCGGCATCGAGAACAAGAAGGAGAAGGGGGAATACTCTGGTGGTCGCCCGCGAAAGGATATCGATCCGGTGAGATTGGCAGAGATCAGACGCCAGAGTCTATCGGTGCGTAAGGCGACGGAATCGTACAACAACGGCCTTTCCCGGAAGGATCGGATCAGCAAGTCAAGGATGGCCCAGGTCTTGACAGAACAGGCCGGCAGGGCCGAATAGTGCTGTCCATAAAAGATGTCCCGGATTTCCTATAGGAAACCGACTCGAAATCTGGTGTCCACCAGATAGGTCTTTATTGGACTGCGGATACCAGAAAAAAACCCGCTGTTAAGCGGGTTGTTGGTTCCCGGTTCCCCGGGTTTTAGATTTTCTGGTAATTATTGCGCCGCAAAATTCTCAAACAGGCGTTTTACATTGCCGTCAGAGGCTTTATTAGCACACTCGGTCAACAGCCGGGTCGCTGGATCCTGCATACCCAAGGCCTTGTAGGTGGCCGCCAGACACGCCTTGGCTCTCATAAAGTTCGGACGGAACCGGACACACTGTTCCAAATATCGCAACGCACTTTGTGGATCATCTTCTGTCCATAACAAATGGCTTCCCAAGAGAAATAGTGCGTGAACATTCTTTGGGGAACGCCGTACGATATTGGCCAGGATAACTTCTCCTTGAGAACTATTGTCGCGAGAGATGTGGGATTCCGCTTCAACAAGTTCAAGATATTCCAGAAGATCGGGATTGGACGGATTATCTGCAAGGGCCTGCTTCAGCAACAGTCTTGCTTTGCTCGATGGAGCATCCGTTTCAAGCAGGATCTTTACGTAAAGAAGGACAAAGCCAAGGTCTTTTAACGACTCTGGGTCTTTCTTTTCAAGCCCGGACGCCGCGGTGAGCGCAAACTCTATCTTCCCGTCGTCATACAGGGACTGAATCTGGGGAAAGGATTCAGGCTGCGTCGAGGGATCCGTTTGGGTCATGACCGACTTGCAATATGGGCAAACACCGGTTACGGGTGATGAAATGGCTCCGCAATGCGAACACGCGATTTCAAAGTTCATTTGATTTCTCCTCCGCAGGTTGAACAGAATTTGTCCCCCAACTTGACGGGAGCAGTGCACTTGGGACAGGCCTTCCATCGTTCGGCAGTTTCCTCACCGGCCGGCCCCATGTTCTTTTCTTTCTGGCGAAAATCAAGGCCCATAAAACTCTGTCCCAGCATGAGCCCCATCATTAACTGCATGGAATCGCCGGAAATGGTTTCTTTCCCTCCATTGCCGCCGATTCCGTGAGCGTCGAGGCTGTTGGCCGCTTTGTACAGCAGGTACTCCCGTTGATTGCCGATGGTGTTCAGGGCGACTTTGGCATCCAGCGCTTCCAGGACTTCCTGGGAGGGGACAAGAGAAATGATCTGTAAACTCTCCAAGGCAAGTCCATAGGGCTCTAGGCCCTGATTGACTTGTGGCACCAGTTCTTTTGAGATCTCTCCTTGGGACTTGTTCAACGATGCTAGATCTGGTACCGCGGACAAAGATTTTGGCAGGAACTGCGCGATCTGGGATTGAACGAGATCCTCGACCTCAGAGATGTCATAAAAACTGGTTTTGGCTCCCATTAAGGTCAGATAGAATTTTTTCGGGTCTTTAAGGGCGACATTGTAAATGCCGTGGCCGCGCACTGGCACGGACGGCATCCCGGAGAAACCGCAAATCATCGGATCCGGCGTTCCCCAGCGACGACCGATAAAAACGGACGTCGAAAAGAACCAGATTTCGCATCTTAATGGGCTTTCAAAATCGAATTGCCAGTTGGCCAGGCGCGTCAGGATCGGGAAGTTTCCGGTTTTGACCTGATGGTTCCCGGGTGGAAGGATTTCAGCGATCTGTCCTTGATAAATGAACAGGGCGACTTGATTAGGTTTGACAATAATAATCGTTCCGGAATAAAGATCCGCGGTCCCAGTTACAGGGAGTTTGGCTGCGACTAGACTACCGCTGGAATCCTCGAATTCGTAAATGCCCTTAAAGATCGTTCCCTGATCATTTTGCATAGGCTTTCCCTCTTGTTAAATTTCGGAATAATATCTGGAGTATAACATATTGTTTTTATATTGTCTATTTTATGGGCTATTTTTCGGACTGTCTTCGCTTATAATGGTTCCGTATAACTGGAGCAAGAGATCGGGAGAGTTAGATGTGATTTTAGTGTGTGATCATTTGGCGTTGGGGCAAGTAAATATAGCCGGGTGAATGTTTTTCGATTATAATCGTGATTATCGTTTTTAATCTTTAAGGGAGTCCTGGATAGATGTTAAGGGAAACAGAAACAATCGAGTTTAAGAAATCCACCGCCGAACTGAAGGCTGGGGTAGCGTCGGTCGTGGCGATGCTCAATAAGCACGGCCGGGGAGAGGTGTATTTCGGCATTGATGATAGCGGCAAGGTCTTGGGGCTGACCATTGGCGCAACGACGCTCAGGGATGTCACGCAGGCGGTGGTGGATAACACCGAGCCAAAGGTTTTTCCGAATGTTGAAGTCCGGAAGATCGATGGCAAGGATTGCGTTGTGATTGAGGCGAAGGGGGCGAATGGTCCGTACCTGGCCTATGGCCGGGCGTTCGTACGTGTTGGCGAGTCGGATAAGGCGATGAGCGCCCACGAACTTGAGACGCGGATGCAGAACAAGAAGAAGTCCCTCTGGGAAAACGAGATCTCCAGAAAGACGCTGGCTGATGTCAATGAAGACGCGGTTAAGGACTTTATGCGCAAGGCAAAGGCGGCCAAGCGCATTGACTTTGATTTTGTGGATGTTAAGACGACGCTTAATAAGCTCGGTCTTTTGGACCGTGGTGAATTGACCAGGGCGGCGGAAGTTCTTTTCTGTGACGAGAACTCCATGGAAGTCCAGGCGGCTATTTTCGCCGGGACAGACAAGTTGACTTTCCTGGATATAAAGTCGTTCAAAGGCAATCTTTTCAGTCTCCGCCAGCAGGCCGAGATCTATGTCAAAGAGCATATGAAGTGGCGTGCCGTGATCACGAGTGGCCCGCGGGAAGAGATCCCCGAGATTCCGGTTGACGCTCTTCGTGAGGCCATTGGGAACTCTCTTTGCCATCGGGACCTTGCCAACCCCAAGGGCAATGAGGTTGCCATATTCAAGGATCGGGTTGAGATCTATAATCCGGGCTTCTTTCCCGATGGGGTAAATCCCGAAGACTTCTTCAGCGGCCATGAGCACTCGATTCTTCGCAATCCTCTGGTCGCCGAGACAATGTATAAATCGAAAGACATTGAGCGTTGGGGAAGCGGGATCAAACGCATCCATGATGAGTGCGCGTCCGCGGGCGTCAGGGTGGAGTTCAGGAGGCTCAAGACGGGCTTTGTGGTGATGTTCTACCGGCCCAAGTGGGAAGACGGCGAAGGGTTGGGTAAGGATCAGGGCGGCAAAAGTAGGGTGAAAAGTAATGGGAAAAGTAAGGTGAAGAGTAATGAGAAGGTCGTCAACCTCATGACCAGCAATCCCGCAATTACTGTTCCGGAAATTGCAGAATCGCTGGGGTTAAGTCTTGCCGGCGTTGAGAAGATTATTCGTGCTTTGAAGCAGCAGGAACGGTTGCGTCGCGTTGGCCCGGACAAGGGCGGGCATTGGGAGGTCCAAGGGTAATGTTCAACAGGCGTGTTCGAAGTGCTTGATTAGGGGCAGATTATTGTGGCGTGGATTTATGGTCAATTATCAATGATTCGACTTGTTTGGCATGTGTATTGAATTTCTGCCAGTAGGCATCTCTGTCTGCTTTTAATTCCATTATAAGATCTAATATCTGGTTTACTAATTTTTCATCCGGTTCTTTTTCGGGGGCTGAACCCTTTAGGAGATCAATGCAGTCTTTTCTCAGAGAAGCCGAGGAGAGCTCCACATTGTTAAAGATAAACCGTAACAACTCTTCTTGTTCTACTGTTTTGAATCCGCGGCTTATCGTAATAGGGATAGAACTAAATCTTTCAGTAGCATATTGTTTGAAAAACGGACTTTTTTGATTTACATAGGGTTCGATTAGGTTGTTTGTTTTTAAGATTTTTGCAATGCGCTCCAATACCCGGGAAGAAGGCAACAGTTTATCGTTCTCGATTTTAGAAACAAATGTCCTATCGATGCCGACCCTCTTGGCCAACTCTTCCGCGGTAATCCCTAATGCCTTCCGCCGTTCTCTTATTACCGTCCCAAGTTTTTTGCTAATCATAAAATAAGTTTAGACCAAAGTGATAACTTTGTCAACGTGATGATTTTATCATTTTTTGTTTGCAAATGTGCCACAAGTGTGATATATTTATCACGGTGATAAGAATATCACAAAGGAGGCCATATGAAGTGCCAGAATTATCTTCAGCATCATCGTCGGCAGGCCAGGGTTAGTCAATCTGAATTGGCCAGGCGCTTGGGGGGCGGAGTTAGCCGAGTCATTGTCAGTTACTGGGAGACTGGGATGTCGGCACCCACCGAAGAACAAGAGGTGTTGATCGCGGATATTTTGGGCCTGGATGGCAAAGTTCTGTTTCCTGAACAACAATCGGTCAGATCTGGGGGTAGATGATGAGTACGCTATTAACGCCAGAACAAGTTTGCGGGCACTATGGAATAAGCAAGTGGACCTTGTACAGGTGGACATCGAAAAACCTGATCCCGCACTTAAAGATCGGGGGGATGGTTCGGTTCAAGGAAGATGTCTTGAAGCAATGGGAAGAGAAGGGTGTGGTTAAGACGGAACTGATATGAGAAAGCGTTGCAGGTTCAATCAGAAAATATACAAGCGCGGTCCCTGCTGGTGTTTTCGTATCATCGACTCATTTGGCCGCCGGCCGGAAATACGGTCTGCGACCAGGCAAGAGGCGCAGATGAAGCTTTTGGATATGACCAAACAAATCGTCAGCGGCATATCTGGATCTTCTTCTTATGTGGTAACCATTGAGCAGGGGATCGCCTTCTGGTTGAAGTGCAAGAGCGGCAGCATCGATGAATCATCGTACCAGCGGTACGAAAATCATATGAAGAATTTTAGGACATTTCTTGCGACGGAATACCCGCAGTTGACGTATATCGCCGAGATCAAGACAGATCATATTAACGGATTCATGGATTCCAGATTACAGGACGGGCGATCGACCAAAACGGCCAAGCTGGAACGGAACTCCGTGTACAATCTGTTCGTCACGCTTATCGATCACAAGAAGATCCCTGATTTTAATCCCGTGGCGAAGTCCAAGAAGATAAAAGTTCAGTCTGTCCAAAAGCGGCGGAGTCTTTCTGACGACGAGTTATCGAAGATCTTTGAGCAGGCCCAAAAGGAGAATAAGGGAATATATTGGTATGCGATCTTTCTTACCTTGTATATAGGCGGGCTCCGGCGGGACGAGGTCAGGAAGATGGAGAAGGGGAGCGTGGATCTGAAGAATAATTTGATTAAAATCCCTGATACCAAGACGGACACGCCCAGATGTATTCCGATTCATCCTCAGCTGCGACCGGTACTGCAGGAGGCCCTGGCGATCGCCAAGGGCAATCTTGTATTTCCAAATGCCAAGGGTCAGATGCTTCCCAAGAATGCGATGAGGGATAAGTTGATCCAGATATGCAAGAGGGCCGGTATTCTTCAGGCCACCATCCACGATTTCCGTCATACATTCGCGAGCCAGCCAGGTCTTTCCGAGGATTCAAAGCAGCGCATCGGCGGGTGGAGTACCAAGAGGGTCATGCAGGAAACCTATATGCACCCACAGGAAAATCACATTCGGGATGAGTATTGCAGCGTCGATTTTTTGCCCAGGCCGGAAATTAACGCCACGGTATTGCCACAGAACGGAGTGGCCAATGCGTAGTGTTTGCGGTAACGGTGGGTGTGTTAATGACTTACAGAATAGTCGTGCCTCGACGCAGTTTTATTCCGGGTCTCGGCACTTTTTTCTTCCACAGCGCAAGAAACCCGCTTCCCGAAAGGGCGCGGGTTTCTTGCTTGTTGGAGAAAAAAGTGCCCTGGTGAGGCTCCGTTCGAGCCAGGGCATATTCTTCCTATGAGGGTCCGACTTTCGTCTTTTTTTGCTTTTTTCCCTAAAGTCCTATAAAATAACCCGAGTGATCAAAGAAAAAAACATTTCCCCAGGGAGGTGCGTATGGTCAGGAAAATTTTCTTTTTGGCGGCGGTCGTTGCGGTCGTAATGACAGGGGGCGCGGCGCGCGCTGAACAGGCCCAGCCGCTGCAGGTGTCGCTTTTCACGCCGGTGCAGCTTGTTCCCGTGCAGGAGTCGGTCCGGGGGCTTCGCCTGGACCTGATCTACGGCGAGAATGAAAGCGTCACGGGCATTGACCTTGGCCTGGCCAACAGGGCGAACGCGAACCTTGAAGGGATCGAGTGGGGCCTGGTCAACATCAACGGCGGGCACACGTACGGCTGGCAATCGGGGTTCGTGAATGTGGACGGCACCCGGGTGGTCGGCTTGCAGACAGGTGCTGTCAACACCGTTGCCGGCGAAACGACGGGCATCCAGTGGGGCGTCGTCAACTGGAACGAAGGGTTCGTGCATGGCTGGCAGGAAGGCCTCTTCAATTATGTCGGCGGGGATTTTCTGGGCTGGCAGGATGGCGGGGTCAATGTCGTTAAAGGCGACGTGGGCGGCCTTCAGACCGGGTTTGTGAACCTTGTGGACGGCCATGTCGATGGCGTGCAGGCCGCGTTCATCTGGAATTACGCGAAGTCCGTGCATGGTGTGCAGATCGGCCTCGTGAATGCCACAAGGTCGCTCAACGGCCTGCAGATCGGCATCGGCAACTACAACGGCAATAAAAATCCGTTCGAGTTCTTCCCGGTCGTTAACTGGTCATTTTAAGGCAGGAGAACCAGGCTCATGAAAAAGTGCCCTTTTTGCGCGGAAGAGATCCAGGATGAGGCGGTGAAATGCCGCCATTGCAACGAGTTCCTTGACCCAAGTTATAAACCGGGCGGTGATAGCCGGCCGTGGTATTTCAAGACAACGACGATCGTGACCGCGATCCTGTGCGTCATGGCACTGGCGCTGCCGCTGGTGTGGTTCAATCCGTATTACAGCCGCACGAAGAAGATCGTTGTCTCGGTGATCGTGTCGGTGGTGACGTATTTCCTGTGGGTCTGGACCTCGCAGGCGCTGCATACGATCCAGAGCGCGTACAAGGGCGTTCTGTAATTTGATCGGCTCCGGCTTTAGCCGAAGGCCGGACCCGCGCGCCGCGGGATAGAGCGGGGCATCCTTCCCTTTTCCCTCCATAGATACATGAACTCCCGTGTTATACCCCGGTTCAATTGCCATGATCTGACGCCTTATTAATATATTAGGCATGATGCGCTGAATATGTGTCCCATGGGGACAGCATGTGGCGCCGGTCAACACCAGGAGGAAAATATGACGCGCTCACGCAAAGAGGCGAAGTTGACAATGCCGTTGCTGCCTAAAAGCCTGACCGGCATCCAGGGGCTGGATGAGGTCACGTTCGGCGGGTTGCCCATGGGGAGGACGACGCTGGTTTGCGGCGGCCCCGGATGCGGCAAAACGGTTTTTGCCATGGAGTTCATCTGCCGGGGTGTCATCGAATACAATGAGCCTGGTGTTTTTATAACTTTTGAAGAGAAAGAACAAGACCTTGAGGATAATTTCGCCTCACTCGGGTTTGACCTGAAAGCGCTGGTAAAACAAAAGAAACTTGTGATCGATTATGTCTTTATCGAGCGCAGCGAGATCGAGGAGACGGGCGAATATGACCTGGAAGGCCTTTTCGTGCGCCTGACCGCGGCCATCGATGCCATCGGGGCCAAAAGGGTCGTGCTCGATACGATCGAGGCGCTGTTTGCGGGGTTTGCCAATGTTGCCATCCTGCGCGCGGAGCTGCGCCGGCTTTTTCGCTGGCTTAAAGATAAAGGCGTGACCGCGATCATTACCGGAGAAAAAGGCGATGCGCTGCTGACCAGGCATGGCCTGGAAGAATATGTCGCTGATTGCGTCATTGTCCTCGATAATCGGGTTTCTGACCAGATAGCGACCAGGCGCCTGAAGATCGTCAAATACCGCGGTTCAAGGCATGGGACCAATGAATTTCCGTTCCTGATCGGTGAGGCCGGTATCTCCGTATTCCCCATGACATCGCTGCTTCTGGGAAGCGCCGTTAGTTCTGAGCGGGTGTCGTCAGGCATTGCCAGCCTGGACGCCATGCTGGGTGATCAAGGATATTATCGCGGGAGTGCTGTCCTTATTTCAGGTTCGGCCGGCAGCGGCAAGACCAGTATTGGCGCGCAGTTTGTGGACGCGGCATGCCGCAGCGGCAGCCGGGCACTGTACTTCGCCTTCGAGGAGTCTGAGGGCCAGATATGCCGGAATATGAAGAGCATCGGCATTGATCTCAAGAAGTGGGTCAACAAAGGCCTGCTGCGGGTCATGGCCAACAGGGCCACGCTCTGGGGCCTGGAGATGCACCTGGTCATGGCGCATAAGGTGGTCAAGGAGTTTGGGCCGTCATGCGTGGTGATAGACCCGATCACAACCCTGATCGGCGGCGGCACATTGGCGGAACCAAAGGCGATGATGGCGCGGCTGCTTGATTTTTTGAAGAACGAAGGGATAACCGTTCTGGTGACAGATCTGACGTTCAACGAGAAAGGCATCGCGACCGAGATAGGCATCTCATCGCTTTGCGACACATGGATGAATCTTTCCATGGAGCCGCAGGGTTACAAGCGGATGCGCCGGCTATCGATCATCAAGTCCCGGGGGATGAATCATGACCATGAAATGAAAGATTTCATTATCACCGGAAAAGGGCTTGAGCTTAAAAGCATCACCGGCAAGAAAGAGGTTCCCCATGACCCGATCTAAAATGAGCCTCCAGCAACAACAGGCAGCGGGATCGGGGAAGTCCGTGGAGAAGACATATCTCCTTTACTTGTATATCGCCGGCCTCTCGCCTCGCTCTCAAAGAGCCATTGATAATGTCAGGAAGATCTGCGAGGAGCGGTTGCGTGGCCGCTATGAGCTTGTGATCCGTGATATTTATCAGGAGCCGGTTCTTGCCAAACAAGAACAGATCCTGGCGGTGCCGACGCTCATCAAGAAATTGCCGCCGCCCTTGCGCAAATTTGTAGGCGACATGTCGAATACCGAGAAATTGCTCGTTGGGCTGGATCTAAAGGTAAAGCAGGAAAAGCCCCGATGAAAGAACACAAGGATATTATCAGGGAAAATATAGAGCTGAAGGCCCGCCTGGCAGAGGCCGAAGAGCTCCTGGCCGCGATCAGGGCTGGCTCTGTCGACGCGCTTGTGACCGATGACCAGAAGGTCTTCACGCTGCAGAGCGCGGATCAGGCCTACCGGACCCTGGTGGAAGCGATGACGGAAGGCGCCGCCACGCTGATGCTGGACGGAACGGTGATGTACAGCAACAACCGCCTGGCCGCCATGCTCAATGTCCCTTTGGAGAAGGTCATCGGCAAGTCCATCCTGGACTTCGTATGTCCGGACGATGTGCCGAGGTTCAAAGCATTCCTCGACGACTGCCGGCACCAGACAGGCCGCGCCGAATTTCTGTTCCAGATCTCAAAGGAGCATCTTGTTCCGGTCCAGGTTTCGTGCCGTATTTTGAGCCTGGAGTATGAAAGTTTTTGCGTGGTCATCATGGACCTGACAAAACAGAAGGATCTGGAACGATCCCTTATGCAGCATCAGAAAAATCTGGAGGGCCTTGTCGAAGCGCGCACGAAAGAATTAAGCAAGAGCGAGAGCCGGCTGCGGCTGGCGCAGGAGAGCGCCCATGTGGGTATTTGGGACTGGGATGTCGTCAGCGGCGCGGTTGAATACACGCCGGAACTCAACAAGCTTTATGGCTTCCTTTCTGGAACGATCAGGTCCTACCAGAATTTGCGTGAACGGGTTCACCCGGATGACGTTGACTGGATCGAGTCACAGCGTGACGCCGCGATCGCGAGGCATGAATCATTTGACCTGGAGTTTCGCGCCCGTCATGCCTCGGGGGAGTTCATCTGGATAGCCAGCAAGGGAGGGGCTTTTTATAATGAAGCGGGTGAGGTGCGGCGCGTGTTGGCGGTGAACATTGACATTACCGCGCGCAAGCGGATGGAAGCGGCTTCCAGCTATCTGAAGGCGATCGTTGATTCCGCCGATGACGCGATTATCGGTGAAGACCTGGACGGCAATATCATCAGCTGGAACGCCGGAGCGGAAAGGATGTTCGGGTATGCCGCGGGTGACATGGTGGGAGCTTCGATCAGGCGGCTGATCCCTGCTGACAGGCAGGAGGAGGAAACGTCTATCCTGAACAAGCTGCGGCATGGTGAAGCGCCGGGGCACGTTGAGACAATGCGGCAAAAAAAGGACGGGAGTTTGATCGCTGTGGCGGTCACGGCATCACCGATCCGGGATATGCGCGGCAGGATGATAGGGGTCTCGAAGGTTATCCGGGATATCAGTGAGCGGAAAAAGATGGAGAAGGAACTCCTGGAAACGGTTGCCGCCAAAGCCTCCGCTGAGACAGCCAGGCAGAAAATGGCTGAAATTATCGCGGTGCATGAAGAACTCAAAAAAACGCAGGACATGCTTATTCAGGCCGCAAAAATGGCGGCCGTAGGGACGTTGTCCGCAGGCGTGTCCCATGAGCTGAACAATCCTCTCACCGTGATACTGTCGATCGCCAGGGATCACGTGGAGCATGATGCTTCGGATGCCGGGAGCGGTGATTATAAAAATATCGTGACCGCCGGTGAAAGGATGGCCAGGATCATCAAAGGGCTTTTGGAGTTTTCCAGGTCTTCGGAAGGAGAAATGCAAGATTGGAGCTGCAATGATCTGATCAATGATGTGTTTGTTTTTGCGAGGAAAACCATGATGGGGTCCGGCGTTGATGTGCGGATGGATTTTGACAAAGACCTTCCCCTGGTCAGGGTGGACAAGAACAAGGTGGAGCAGGTTTTCATCATTATCATGGGCAATGCGGTCGACGCCATGGAGAAGAAAGGTTTGCTGGAGATCGACACGCGCGGCATTGTTGTTGAGGGAAAAAGGTTCGTTGAAGTGGGATTTACGGATAGCGGCGGCGGGATAAAGAAAGACGACATCACCAGTGTCTTTGATCCTTTCTTCACAACGAAAAGGCCGGGGAAAGGGACGGGGCTCGGGCTGTCTGTGGCCCATTCGATCATCAAGGAATATCACGGGGAAATACGGGTGGAAAGCCCCCCGGCGGGAAGAACGCACGGAACGTCATTCAAGGTCAGGCTCCCTGCGGTTGCGTTGCATTCTTCAGAAGTGCCGTTACAATAGGTCCTGGGGATCCGTAAAGAAAGCTTCAAGGGATGAATATGCAAAAGAAAAAGAATGATAAAAGCGGCAAAGGCCCGTTGGCAGGCAAGACCGCGATCGTGACCGGTGCCAGTTCCGGCATTGGCCGCAGCACGGCGCTGGCGCTGGCCAGGGATGGGGCGGCCGTCGTGGTTTGCGCGCGGCGCGCGGACCGGCTGAAAAAGCTTGTGGCTGAGATCATAGCGAAGGGCGGCAGGGCACTGGCAGTGGCGGCCGATGCGAGTAATATCGCGGATATTGACCGCCTTTTGAACCAGGCTTTGCTCTGGAAAGATGGCCGCAGAAAATATGATATTGTGGTGGTCAACGCGGGCCGTGGTCTGGCCGGTGGTTTGCTGCAGAGCGATGCCGCGCAGTGGCAGGAGCTGTATGATCTTAATGTCCTGGGCGCGGCGCACCTGATGCGTCAGGCCGGGCAGTACATGGTCGGGCGCAAGGCCGGACATATTGTGGCCCTTGGGTCGGTGGTGGGGCGCAATGTATCCCCGTTCGGCAGTGTTTACGGGGCGACCAAGTTCGCGGTCGCCGCGCTGGCCGAAGGGTTGAGGCGCGAGGTGGGCGCGCACGGGGTGCGCGTGTCGCTCGTCATGCCGGGGATCGTGCTCAGCGAGTTCCAGGCAGTGGCGGGTTATACCGATGAAAATTTCGGCAAGAACATCGCCCAGTTCGGCGAGCTGCTGGAGCCGCAGGCGATCGCTGAAGGGATCCGCTGGCTGCTGGCCCAGCCGCCGCATGTCAATGTGAGCGAGATCATGATCCGCCCGACCGGCCAGAGCTATCCCTGAAAATTATTTGAGCGCATACGGCATGGATGTTAAGCCAGTGCCTCAATTGATACCCGCCCCCTGGCGGGGCGGGAATGGGCGGGGTGGGAAGGTGCCCCGGACGTGTCAAGCCCTGCTTCATAAAAGTATAAATATTTCATATTTAAGCACACCGTAAAACCTCAAGCTCCCAGCCACTTACAAGAAATAGTAGCAGCGTTTTCTTGCCCGGTTATCCGATCAACTTTTGATATACATTCATAGATTATACTTATTTTAACGGCGTGGTGGCCGTCTGACAAAGAGGCAGGGGATGATAAAGAAATCCGTTAAAAGATCGATCGCGTCATTGACGCTTGTGGCCTTCATGGCCATGAGTGTGCTGTCGTCTTATGCCCAGAACGTTGTGCTGCCAGCCCCCGGGACCATGGTGGCTTTGAGCGAGGCTTACGCGCCGCCGCTTTTAAAGGGCATTAAAGTTTACCCGGATAATCCCTTCCGTCTTGATTTTATCCTTGATAAGGG
>CAIOTT010000033.1 GCA_903861305.1 Candidatus Omnitrophota bacterium
ATAATTTGAAAAACGGTAAGCGAGGAAATAAAATCCGAGCGGAATTGGGCCGAGAAATTTCATGATAATAATCCCGTCCATATTCACCGTCAGGTACTCCAGCAGCTCGATCAAGATCACCACCATCCCCGGCCGCCAAAGCCCTACCAACTTCCCCCGCGTAAAGTACAACTTCAGGCTTAACGCCGCCACACTCCAGTTTATGACCATATTCACGCAGGAACTGCAGACCATGGCCCACGCAAAACTTAAAGCCCCCAGGCCACGGCATGCCAACACAATGGTGACACACCAGAAAACGACCTCAGAAACAAGCCTCGGGAGAGTGCCGCGCAGAAAGTGCATCCTCTTTTGCACAATGGCCGCTGGAACGACCGCCAACGACCTGAAAAACAAAGCCGGAGCGACAACACGGAGTATCTTTGCAAGAAATGGCGCATGAAAGAAACTCGCCAATCCCGAAGCAAAGCCAAACACCATCAAGGACATGACAACGCCAAGCCCCGTGCATACCAGTAAAGCCCCCGCCAAAAGGCCGTCATCCACATCCTGATGACGGATCAGCGCAACCACAACACCCTTGCCAATAAAGATCATGGAGAAATTGAGAACGGCATATATGGTGGCGATATATCCGAAATCAGAAGGACAAAGAATACGCGCAAGGATCATGGTGCCCACGACACCCAAAAACTTGGTCCACCCTTCCTTCAGGAACATGATGATGACACCGCGCGAAATTTTATTCTTTAACTCTGTCATGGGCGCGGATATTTTCCTTTCAGGTAAATAACTTTGTTCCTTTCCCATTCACCGGCCACAATCAACCTGAAGCAAGAGAAAAACTTAGTGAACAGGGTCCACGACCGGCAACATCGTCCCCAGACTAAAAAAAGCCTGGGGCAGACCAGATTAAAGAAAGAAAGTCTTAACAACAACCGGCCCCATACACCATGGACTCTATAACCTCCACGGATAAAACCCAGCCCATACCGCTGCTGGCTTTTCAGGAAACCTTCTTTCCCGCACCGGTCTTTAACCCGATAGTGGCGAACCTGAATACGGGGGGCAAAAATAATCTCCCTGCCGCGCATCCGCAATTGATGATTGAACAGGCTATCTTCATAAACAGTATCTTTCCCGATATCCTGAAAACTCATCCCTGCAATGGCAGAACGACAGTACACAATATTACAACCGGGCATATCCCGCATCGGCCTGGCCGCCCCGCCAGGAAACCACATGGAGAACTCCAGTATATACGAGGCCCATGCAACAGGATCATCCTGAGGATTCAAAATACTGCCGCCAACAGCCCCTGCGCCAGGAAATGATTGAAAAGTTTTAACGACCAATTTCAACCACCCCCCCTCAACGGTGCAGTCATCATCCAGGAACGCGACAAAATCACCCTCGGCCAGGTTCAAACCGCGATTGCGTGCCGCTGCGACACCTTGATTTTCCTCGAGACGCACATACTGACAGCGCAGCCCGGACAATCCCCCCTGCAACGCCCATGATCGGGTCTCATCGTCAGACCCGTCATCAACAATAATGATCTTATGTCTATCTTCAGGATACTCAAGATGGGCAAGAGATGCGGCACACTGTCGTAACAACTGATACCTGTTAAATGTCGGCACTATAATTGTAAAAAAGGGATATTCTTTCTGAAACATGCGTACCGTATCCGAGGTTAAATATCTCCGAAAGATCCTACGTGCCGATGGCTTTGATCGTAAATGGAGGAAGGGCCCGTATCAATTGCCCCAAACGGGCTTGAACAATCTGATACGGCACTTTCGGTAACAGTGCGACCGACTCTGTCCCCGCAACCTCATGATAAGCAAAGGCATCCACCTGATCAAAACGGCATCCATCAAGATACGTGAGCGTGTCCCTGAAATCTTCTTGCGTCTCACCTGGAAAACCAATGATCACCTGGGTCTTTAATCTTACGCGAGGATCTTTCTTCCGGATGTCCTGAATAACCTGCCTGAAACGCTTTAAATCAAGCTCCCTGCGCATCAATTTCAGAATCCTTGGACTACCAGATTGGACAGGCATCAGGATGCTCAGAATACGATTTGACCCCACCAAATCAACCAACTGTTTCTGATAATAACATGCCCAGAAAGGGTTCAAATCCTGCAGAAACTCTATCCGGAACCTGCTGTCAAACATCAAAATAGTGTTCACAAGCTCTGGAAAGTCCGACTGGATATCCATCCCGTACGCCCCGATATCACTCGAACATAAATTCAGCCTGTAGCGCCTTGCTCCCGCAAGAAGTTTCAATTCATCACATATGCGGGCAATAGGTTTACTTTGGATCTTCCCGATCGCGCGCTTGATCCCGCAATAACTGCAATGCCCCGCACACCCCTCCGAAACCCTGACCGAAGCAATACCTGGATTAAAGCCAATACCACCGAACACACCCTCGATCACAGGCAACCGCAACCGGTATAGGTCCGCAAGCCCTTTACGAAAACGTTCATGGATCGGCCAAGCCGAAGTATACTCACTCACCCACAGTTTGTTCCACTTCCTTATACGGTTTCTCTGACAAGCCAAAAACACCCCGACCGCCGCCTTGAGCGTCATCCCGTTGCCATGAACTTTCAAGACCGTATTCGCGTCAGGAACATCGGAAAAACGTTTCGTAAAATGAGGGAAAAATTCGTCGAAGCGGCAAATGTCCTGTGTCACCAGGAGTTTTCCGTTAATCGGCGCCTTTAACTTATCCGGGAACATCGCCGGCAAACATCCATACACGAGCAGGCGGCCAGCATGCTTTTGCAACTGGGCTATCCTCAGGAAACACTCTTCCGCCATGGGGTGCGTCAAGCCACACGTCACAAGGATGATGTCCCGGGCCTGTGCCGGATGACCAACCCTGCGGCAACCATTGGCCAGCATGTAATTGTTTATCCACTCCCCGTCCATAAGCCGCCGGGAGCATCCATGAGCTTCAATGTAAAATTTATGCATACATCCTGTTATCGACAACTGTCACTATGCCCCATATAAAACCCAACCCATACCCTATGTGGATCGCTGGAAAAATATAAAGAAGGTGCCAAAATATTCTCAAATCCCTCTCCCTGCCTGCGATCCATACCGCTGCAAAAATGCCCGAAATAACATATAAACATCCCGCCATAGTTAACAAGCTCCGGACCCAGGGCACGACAAGTAACCACAACGCAGAACACGCCAGCAAGAGCCAAACCTTCATCATCCAAAGAAAGAACGGATTTTTCTGCACCACCTGGCATTTCCCAAGCCCGTAGATAAACATTTGACGGCAAAAACCGGCCATGGTTCTCCGTCGTTCATGAAAGACACGCAACCAGGGGATGTGCATGCACCGGCATCCCGCGGCGATCAAATCCCGTATGAGCAGATTCTCTTCCGCACAGGCCAGCGCTTCATTAAAAACAACGCCGGACCGGGCCAACGCCTGACAGCGGATGGCGAGGTTACACAGGATAAGGCTTCTTTCATCAACGATCCTTGGATCCCCATGCACACGGTATCGATCACGCACCCACAAGGCCCCGAAAAATGATCCAAGCGCATGCCCCTGAGCCCGGGCAAAAACGCTGTCCCCGGCACATGTCAAATTAGGCCCCCCAAAACACTCAATAGCCGGATGGGCTTCACCCATATCCATCAATATAGTAAATGCATCCTGTGCCACCTGACAATCATCATCAAGAAAATAAAAAATGTCACAGCCCTGACTCTCTGCCATCAGGATATTTCTGGCCTTTCCCTTGCTGCAGCGGCTCCCCTGGATAAAACTGATATTATGGTACCGTTGCGCATATTCGTTCAGGATATCGACAGCCTGGAGATCCGGCCCATTGATCAAGACCTTCACCCGCACATCCGAAAACCTGTCCGCCCGTACAAGGCTTTCCAGGTGAGAACGCAAAGATCGATCCCGCCCATGAGTGACCGTCAGGACAGAGATCATCAACATGGACATCTCCCCACCCGATCAAATTCCGTAGTTCTTAAACAATCCATACAAAAGTTTCTTTCCAAATACATTCGCCTTTGCTAAAATCTTGCCGATAAAATTAACGGCAACCTGACTTCTATCAGAAGTCTGATAAATAAAGCAAATCAAAGCCACTCACAAAGGTTCCTGCGCCCTCACGTTATGGCCCAGCGCAATTTATGAACCAGAAAAAATATATTAACGCATCGACTAAGGTACGTCAAACCAACCTTCATCATTAAAGGAACACTTTGTCCACTCATTTTCTGGTCGGAGCACTCGCTTCGCTCTTTTCCGCGGCAGCATGGGCACTGGGAACCATTTTATTCTTTGGTTTAAGTAACAATATCTCGCCTTATGGCATGAACCTGTGCCGCGGCATCCTTGGCGTCATCTTTCTTGCGTGCACTTTCCTTTTTACAGGGATCCATCCGGTCGATCCCCGCAGTTTCGCGCTTCTGGCTGTCAGTGGAGTGTTAGGGATTTCCATCGGAGACACCCTCTTCTTTCAAACATTAAGAAACCTGGGGCCACGGTTAACCGCTTTGATGGGCACTATGGTCCCTGTTATAACAGCTTTAGCGGCCGTCATATTCCTGGGAGAACGGCCAGGCTTGATGGCCTGGCTGGGGATCATGCTGACGGCATGTGGCGTGGGCTGGTTGTTATGGGAAAAAGACCATTCAACTGGAATGGCAATAAAAAACAGGCGCACCGGGATCAGAGACGGCATACTGTTCATCATCGCCTCAACGTTGGGCGTCATTCTGACAAAAATGGGCGTCAAGATCACGGATGCCTTGTCAGCCACATTCATCCGCATTTTGTCAGGCGTGGTCGGCCTCGTGTGCTGGGGGGCATTGACCTCCCGGTTGAAAGAAGGTGTATCACTCTTCAACACCCCCTCCCTGTTAAAGAAATTTATTCCCATCGTCTTTATCGGTGTTTTCGGAGGATTCCTGCTTTTTATAATCTCTCTGCAATATATCGATGCATCCATTGCCAGTACGCTGAATTCGACTTCGGCACTGTTTATTTTGCCCATGGCCGCATTGATAGGTAAAGAAAAGATTTCCTGGCGTGCCGTTGCGGGCGCGTGTGTTGCTGTAATCGGTGTCGGGCTCATCCTTCTAAATCACGGGGGTTAACATGAAACTTTCCAAACAGAAAGTCATATTCTTATGCGCAGCCCTTGTCGCCGGTTTGCTGATAATCCAACGACATTCAAGCCCCCATGCCTTCAAGGCACTCCCGTTCAGCGAGAAATTAATCCAACGACAAATCACACGGATGAAGCTATCCCGCATGCAACAACTCATCAATACGCTGGGGATCAAGGACGGGATGGTGATCCTGGACATCGGCACAGGCTCCGGGCAGTACGCTTATCAATTTTCTAAAGCCCTCCATGGAACAGGAAAGATATTCGCAACAGACGTCAACCCGGAAATGATTGGTTATGTTCGGGCTGAAATTAAAAAACGGAAACTTTCAAACATTGAACCTGTCCTTGTTACAGCGCAGGGAGTAGACCCTTTTTACGGAAGAAACAAATACGACCTGATATTTATCGCGCATACGGATATTTACATTTCAGATTTCAAGAATTACGTAAGAACCTTGAAGAATTATCTAACCCCGGGAGGGCGTTTTGTTATTCTGAGAAAAAAGGCAATTCCCGCCTTCATGTTAAAAGACATAACCAATATCAAGGGATTACTGACAGAAATTGTCAACGAACGCCCCAACAGTCCTTTTTATAAATACTTGGGGCGATTACAGTTGCCAGCGCGCCAAGCCCTGGCTTCCAACAACATCCCGCAACAACTAAAGAAAGACCTCGTGCGCTGCTTGAATAATCTTGTCTTCAAAGACATTTATTTCTATGAAAATTTCCTAAGAAAAGATCTCCCGAAGAACAAGGAAGATTTCTTCAAGACAGATCTGGCGCTGACATCGGATGAAAAAGGGTATCTTCAAGAAGCGATGTCGGGGATGGATGAAGGAAATCTGTTAGACCAGAGAGGCGCCCTTGACCCAAAGAAAAAGGACACGCGTTACTATTTCTTATCCAAATTCTCTGTGCTCAAGATCAATCAGACGTTACTTATACAGAGATTCCGTCCATATCTCTATAACGGGCATTCCCCTTATCTTCCCGGCGGGGAAATTTCCGCTGAAACAAAAAACATCGAAAACACATTCATCCAGACTGGCTATACGATCGCCGGAGAATATGATTTTATCCCTTACGACCTGCTGTTTATATTTTCTACTTAATGGCCAGGAACCCTTCAAAACAGATGTGTTTAAACACCGTCATGACATCCTTGAACCCCGCTCGCCCCAATAAATCAAGATTCCCCTGGGTTGAAAACGGTTCAAGGACTCCCTTGAGACTTTTGGCCTTGGCCATAATTTCTGCGGGGGTGAACTTCTGATCCAGTTTAAAGTCCGTATATAACGTCTGCATCATGTCCTGAAAACGCGCGTCTGGCGCGCGGACTTTCTCAAACAGGATAAAACCCCCGCCCCAGTTCAACCTTTCGTAAATAATATTAATCAGTTCCTGGCGCAATCTCGGCGGGACGAACTGGATGGTGTAATAGGCGACGATAAAGTCCGACTTCTCATACGGGTGGATGTTGATATCATCCACAATTAATTCCACGCCCGCCCGGGATCCGATATCCGTTTGCGCCTGGCGGATCATATCTTCCTCGCGGTCAATACCGATCCAACGCACATGCTGATGCTTAGAATGCCGCGCCAGCTTACCTGTCAATGCCCCTGTCGCCGCTCCCAGTTCATAACAAACCGACCCATCGTGCACAAAAAAATCGCTGATCTTGCACACCAGATCATGCCCCTCATGATAAAATGGCACAGAACGTTGCACGTGGTCAATGAAGGTTTTCGGAACTGCGCCCTTAAAAGACCATGCAGTCTCCGAAGCGTTAATATGATCACCCACAGAATCAAGGTTCTCTTGGCCAGACATAGGAAAATATCCTTTCCTTGACTTAAGGTTCTATTAACAACGTGTGCTTATGTTCAATAAGACCGCTTCCTCACAAACAAGACGCGGGAAATGCTTAGTTTCTGATCCCGTCACAACAGTATAATGTTGCCTCTTACTATAAGTAAATAAGAAAGAATTTCACTGTGTCTTACAGCTTTTTGCGTTCCTCCAGAACATGGCTTCTTCTGTTTATCATTTTATCAGGTTTCCTGCTGAGATCTCACGACCTTGGCCGTCGTGATTTATGGTCCGATGAGGCCTGGAGCGTTAGACTGGCACAAAATCTTTCAGATCTTTCCCGCCCTATGCCTCAAGGAGATCCAAAGCTCATAATAAAATCATTCTCACCTCACACAACAATGGATCCACAACCACCATTTTATCCGATCCTTTTGCGTATTTGGATGCGCATATTTGGAACCCAGGAAGCCGCACTGCGGGCCTTGTCACTTTTGGCGGGACTACTTACCATCCCTGTCATTTATATCACAGGAAAAACCCTAATAAATAAGAATGCGGGGATCTACGCCGCCGCGTTGCTGACATACTCGCCTCTTCATATCTGGTATGCCCAGGAGGCGCGGGGATACACCCTTGCCACCTTGCTCACCCTGTCAGCTTTTTATTTCTTTTACATGGCTCAAAAATATAGCCTTCGTAAATCATGGTCTCTGTTCATTCTGCTTATGACCATGGCTATCTTTACGAACTATTTTTCCATTCTTCTCATCGTCGCCGGATGGATCTTTGTCGTGTTTCAAAGAAAGAATGCCCTAATTACCCAATGGTCTGCCGTTACCATTATTTTGGCTGTCCTTTTCAGCACCTGGATCCCAGTGTTGGCCAGGCAAATTCCTTTCGTTCAAAAGTATTTCTCGTGGGTGCCAAAACCCGAATTCTTTTCTCTTGTAACGACAATAAAAGAGTTTAGTCTTGGCTATATTACTTTGTCTCCCCTGGTTTTCTTTCTTAATCTCTTGTTTTTCACCTCCATCTGCCTGCTTGGAATTTTACGTCTAAAACGAGAAACATCTTTTATACTTTTAATTTTCTTCCTGCTGCCCATCAGTATCACCTACCTCATCGGGCAGAGAAATCCAGTCTATATCACGCGGCAATTAATGATATTCTCCCCTTTCTACTACCTCCTGGTCGCCGCGGGTATAGACTGCCTCAAATTCGCTTTGTTAAGATTCCTGGTCCTTTTATGCCTGATTCTTTATGTAAGCACTTCCCTTCTGAATTACTACCGCGACGTCCCCGGAGGCGGACTCATCAAGAAACCATTCAAACCTGCGCTGTTCTTTATTGAAAAGAACTGGCAAAAACATGACGTGGCCGTCCATGCCCACCCCAGCACACGCGCCCCTTTCCGATTCTACAGGGAACGTTTTCATTTGAACCAAACTCCATTTAACATCCGCCACCATGAACGAATTTGGCTCATCAGCTCATCCTGGCTCAGAAATGGCGACCTAAATCCGGACGTCCTGCTTCTCAACACACGGCTCTCTTATTATTATGACAAAATAATGACTTTTTATGATCAAGGTATTGTGGTCGATCTTTTTGTTGCCAACAAAGAAAAGTTCCGCCAGGCGATCGAAGATAAGGCAAGAATTGACGTCACCGGACAAGACGCTACCCACGGACTGCCTGAGACTGATGGCATCAAAAAAACTATCGTCCATGCGTTTGCTGCTTTCGCGGCTCAGGATATGGATGCCGCGATAAAAGATGTATCCTCAACATTTACCGACACATCAACTGGAAAAACATCGGATTTTATCGCTTTCATGCAACGGAATAATGAGATCGCTGATCGTTTCTTTTCCGACAACCTTATCTTTTATATTACCGGACTGACCATTCACGACCTTCGGATCAACACGACAGAAGCCAGCGCGAAAATCATCTTGCATGTCGAAACATGGAATACTGTCGCCCTGCAATGGGTTAAGCTAAAACAGGAACAATCAATGTGGTTAACAAAAGAAGAAGGGGCCTGGAAGATACAACGCTTGCACATCAACCCGTAATTTGTAAGTTCACCATACTTTGTCAGCACTCCCACGTCCAGACGGGCATTCCCTGCACATGGTTAAAGATTTTTTATCCCGGCTCACCTGCTGCCGGAAAGCCCGGTATTGTTCATTATTCCAGACAGCCTCTACGCTTTCATTGAACACATTGCCCATAATGTATTTAGAATACAGATCATAACAACAAGGGACAACGCTCCCGTCTGAATTCACAACGATCCTGCGGCTTACTTGCGCGCAATGATTACGGACTTCACCTTTCAATGAAAAATGCCCGTCCTCGGCTGCAAAAAACCGGCTGCGGGCAGGATCATCCGGTACAAGTTCTTTGGCCATGGACTGGAACCCCGGGTCATTGGCATCCATCCACACGGTCTTTTCAAAATATGTATCGACGTGCAAGTCCTTTGCAATCTGCTTGATACGCTCTATCTGATGCACATTGTGCCGCGTCACAATAAACTGCAATATTATCTTGGGGGTCATGGAATTCAGCTCTGTCCTTGCCGCGTGCATGAACCTGAAACCCTGGACAATGTCGTCAAACTGACAATCCACCCTGAACTTGGACAGCGTCTGCTGATCAGCGCCGTCCAAAGAAATGATCAATTCGTCCAAACCGCTTCTGACTATCTCACTGCAAAATTCCAAGGACTTGAAAAACTGGCCGTTCGTACTGGTCACAACGTGCATCCCGCCGGAAGAAGCATGCTGTATCATCAACAGGAGATCCTTGTTCAGGAATGGTTCCCCATACCCCCACAAGAAAAGAGCGCCACCGTATGCCCCTGCCTGGTCAACAATACGCCTGAATTCCTGAAATGTCATCATGCGGCCAGGCCGGTTCATTTTTCCGGCGCCGGTTGGACACGTCGGACAACGCGCATTGCACACGTTAGAAGGCTCGATCATAAGTTCCAAAGGTAAGGGGAATATGATTTTTGCCAACCCCAACCTGTCACATATCTTGTAAAGAAAAACACCGAATTTCTTCATCCGGCACAGAACAAGGAATCTCCGCATGCTAGGCCACATTGCCAGCCCCCGGCAACGCGCATGTCACGCATGTCTGAGGGTTGAAAGCCCTGTATTTTAACCAATGCAAAGGCCAATACCTGGCGCGCCACAAACGCCGCCTGAAATTGTTGTCCATGTAATGGAACTGAAGCCGGGGATAAAGATGGGAAAACTTCTTTTGCAGCTGACTGATTAAGCCCCAATGTTTAGCGCCATGGAACATTTCATTCCACAAGATCCCTCTGAACTGGGGATGCCGTTCAATAAAATAACCAAATGCCTCGGCATCCTGAACATTTTCATCACACACTATAAATGAAAATCCAAGCAAATGCCCCGCGCCTAAAGACAAAAATTTCTCCACCGCCCCCATCACGCGTCCAAAATTATCCGCCCCGGCCGTCTTGCGATAAGTGTCCCGGTTCATTCCCAGTAGAGATATCTGCATCTCCACCCCCTTCGCGGCCAACCGTTCAATCCCGAATTGCTCGAGCAACACCCCGTTTGTTTTCAATATGATCCTTTTCTTTAACCCCGAAGCAAGAAGCCACTCCAGCAAATCACGCCCCCCCTGGGAGAACAAGGGTTCCCCTCCATTAAGGATTATCCATTCAGCCCTCGTGAAAAAAACATCTTTAAATTCCTGAATAAAGTGCTGACGCAACCGGAATTTCCCGTCAGAAGCGTCATCTTTTCCATGAAAACAAAAAACACAACGATTATTACATTCCAATGAAGGATATACTTCCATGACCAGCGGAAAATAATCCAGCTTCAGCTGGCGGTGCTGAACCGCGCGCGGAACACACCCGTTAGATGCTGTCATCTTATTCTCATCAGGCATTTGAAAAAGATGCACAGAACAATGTGCCCCAAAACACCGGCTCTGGTCGTTATTAAGGGCCATCTGCCGTTGAAACTGGAGCGGCCTGGCATTCCACGCGGCAGCAAGGTCTTTCTTGACAACAAAGGCATTACCGGGCAAATAACGGTTAAAATGACATGCGTATATGTTAGCATTGCCACAGCTGTCCGGAATAACCTGCATTAAATAGAAACACTTTAAACATGACATATTCATTCAATCCTTTCTAACTCTAAAGCTCGAAAGTTGCACTCGCCAGACGAACTTCGTCCTTATGAAAAGAATTTAAACCATACAAACTGACAATATAAATCACGGGTAGAAATACAGCTGCGGCGAAAATATTGAAATGAAAATAGAAGTAAAAGATTACCATGATAACAGATGCGCAAATTGGCCTTAGAGCATAATAAAACATGCTCCACGAGTACATTCTCGTAGCAGGGATAAACAATCCCATAACAGGGCCCGTCGCATAAGCAGCCAGGGATGCCGCGGCCGCCCCGGTTAAGCCATAACAGGGGATCAACATAAGATTCAGGAGGATATTGACCACAACTGAACAGCCGGTAAATATGGGGTCAAGTGATTGCTTTTCCGCGGCCACAAGTATTGTATTATTGACTATACCGAGAAATACAAAAATCTCGGCAAAAATCAAAATAGAGAATGACTGCGACGCCAACGCATACTCCTTGCCATAAAAGAATGTGACAATGGTTTCCGGGAACAAAGAGGCACCGACAGCAACGGGAATAATAAAAATAAGCAGATATTTAAAACTTAAACGATATATCTTCTCAAAACGTTCCGGAAACGAACTGTACGATGACGAAAGTAACGGCAATAATGATGACATCAACGCCAGGGGAATAACCTGAAGCCATTCAACCAGACGCACTCCGGCCGCATAAACCCCGGTCGTACTCGCGCTTTGCATATGAAAAAGCATGATTTGGTCAACACGGTGATAGACAAAAATGAACAGCGCTGACAATCCCAGAAACCATCCCTGGACAAACACGCTTCTCCACAATGCCTTGTCTATCTCAAAACATGGCCTAAGCACTCTACCGGCATAATGCCTGCTCGCCAAAAACAGGAAAGTGGCAGAAATAATGGAGGCTATAAAGAAATGATAAAGATTTCCTTTTAAGAATATAACAAGGCCTGCCAAAAGAAGTGTGACCATATTGCCCGCCAATTTTATCTTCACCAGTTCGGCCATACCCAGGCAGGAGCGGAACACAACCTCGTAAGAAAATATAAATGGGCTAAGAAGCATATTAAAAGAGGCCAGGAGAACCAGGAGGGACATTTCACGGGAAATGCCGGCCCACAGGAACGTGCCCCAAAAAAGCAGCAGAACGCCGGCAGACAAGAGGCCACGGATCAACAGGCCGTTACCCACAACAATCGCCGCACGACTTTCATCCTTCGCTATTTCCCTGATCAGGACAGGGCGAAGCCATAAAGAATCCACCACGGCCAACAAAAAAAAGAAAATCCCAAGGAAAGATATCTTCCCGAAATCGGTCTGACCGAAGTATTTTGCTAATATTATAGACAGCAGCAGCCCCGCAAAGGCATCAATGCCATTCCCCAGGATAATCGCCCCGCTGTTTCTAAATACCTTTTGAAACAAGTTCATTTAACCCCGTTTCCTGAACCCTTTAAATTTACCCAGCATATACCCCGTAATGCATCCATACTGAAAAGCGAGATTCTTGGTACACTCAAAGAAAGCGTACACGAGCGCCCTTAAAAAACTTAATCCTTCACCATAATACAAGATAATCTGGAAAGGAAACTTAATGAAATATTTGAACGTCATGATAAAAAAGAATATGGACCGCAGCAGCGCCTTAAAGAAACAATACAGCCACGTTATCCCCCTAACAGAAACAAGGTCCCAGCGTGAAAACTTTGTAAGGACGAGGAACGCATCGCCCATCCCGTAACAGAAGAACGTCCTTAATAGTTCAACCAGATTTTGTTTGTGCGGGTTATAGACAATGGCTCTGCGGTTATGTTTGAAAATATACCCTTTCTGGCTCAGCCGGTAACACAAATCCGGTTCCTCCCCGCCAGGCCATGCGTAACGTTCGTCAAATCCACCGACAGCTGTCAGATACTCTTTACGGAACGACGCATTCCCGGTAATGATATACGCGATTGTTCCTTCGCTCCTGACCGGCCATTCATTCATCCTGACATACCCGCAATACTGGCTCACCATGGATTTTGTAGGCATAGCCCTGGAAGTCCCGCCAACACCCGCCACGCGTTCATCCGCATAGCCTTGGGAGATCTCCAGGATCCAGTCGGCGGCCAGACGGCAATCGGCATCAGAGAAAGCCACAATCTCACCCCGGGCTTCCCGAACCCCCAAATTCCTCGCCGCCGACGGACCTTTATGGTCCTGATGAAAATATTTTATACAGACAGGTCCCAGCCTAGACATCTCCTGAACATAATTCTCCAGGCCATCCGTGGAACCATCATCCACAACAATGAGCTCAAACCGGTCTTTGGGATATGCCTGCTCAAGCCACGAGGGATAATTCTGCTCAAGAATTTCTTTCTGGTTATAAACAGGAATGATAGCGCTCACAAAAGGAGGCGGCGTCATGTACTTGTCCCTCTCATAAAATGATCCTTGATGTCAAGCCAGGGCAGATAAATAAATACCAGGATATCCATCAACAACATCCTGTATCGACCCGCCCTAAGATCGGAAATAAAAAAACCCGGTGCACGGTGCACCGCCATATTGAAATATGCACACAACCTATGCTTCGAGCTCTTGATCTTATTGCAATTGTTAAAATGATGCCACTGCCAGAACGACGCAAGCACGGTACAAACTGTATCTTTTCTTAAATGCACGGCCTGCGCAACGGGAGAATATATCAACCTGTGACCGCTTTCCAGCAATCTTCCGGATAAATCCGCATCCTCGTAGTTTCGCCTGAATCTTTCGTCATAGGCGCCAGCAGCGACCACAACACTTCTTTTCATGACGGTATTGCATCCAAACAAGAATGGAGGATCTTCCAGCACCTTCTCCCCCCATCGCTGGGGCATGTGCAGCGCGCGCCATTGATCGGCCAAAGTCACGGCATATTTCTCGACCAAGCGCCCCCCCGTACCGACGATCGTTTCATCCTTGAACATTTTCATCAGTTCAGCAAGCCAGTCTTTCCCTGCAACACAATCAGCATCCAATGCCGCCACAAACTCGTTCCGCGCTTCTTTAAAGGCAGTATTGCGCGCGGCAGCCAATCCCCTATTCCCGCCATGGCTTATGACTCTGACCGGGAACCGAGAAGCGATCACGAGCGTATCGTCCGTTGATCCATCATCGATCAGCAAGACTTCATCAATGGGGTATGATTGATCAAACACAGCCTTTAAGGACAATGACAAATATCTTCCGGCATTAAAACATGGGATATAAAGCGTAACTTTCTCAGTCACAACAAATAGATCTTTTCTGTTGCATCGGCAACTTCATCCCAATTATAAGAATGCCTCACTCGCTCCCTGGCTTTCTGCCCATACGCCTCAACCAAAGGTCTTGCCGACAACAAACACTGCAACTGCTCTTTCAGATCAAGATAATCTTTTGATTTGAAATAAACCCCGCATCCACCTAGTATCTCCCGGCACTCCGGTAAGTCGCTGGACAAGACACATTTACCATAGCTCATTGCCTCGAGCAAAACCAAAGGCGCGCCTTCCAGCTCGGAAGGCAACACGACCATATAAGCATTCTTGTACAGCAATCCCAGTTCAGACCCTTCAACAAATCCCAGGAATCTCACCTTTGGCCCAGCCATCCTTTTTAAAAACTGGACATAACGATCAGTAAAACTGGACTCACCCGCCAAAACAAGTCTCAGATCAGTTTGCAGTTCATTGAATGCTTTGATCAAATACTGGACACCTTTCTCAGGCACTAATCGTCCGACACACAAAACATACTGGTCTTTCCCACAACCATCTCTTGCCAACCCCGAAAGGTCCATATCCGTAACAGGACCCGCCCCGTTCGGAACACACCAGACCGTTCTCCTGAATTTCTGTTCAAAGAATTCCTTCAGTGCCTGGGAAACCACGATCGTCCGATGCGGGAAGAAAATCGCGGGATACTGGCAAAATCTCAGGAACAACCTGGCCAAAAGACTCCATTTCTTTCTTTGCCAATCCAGGCAGTGCACTGTCACGACAACCTTTTTCCCAAAAATACGTGGGAGGCAAGAGAAAAAACTTGGCCCCAAAGCGTGGTAATGGACAACATCAAATTTTCTAACGATAACAGAAAACGTGGCCAGAAAAACATGAAAGAAAGTCCCAAAGTTCTTGCTGTGAAACGCGGGTAAATATATGAGCTTAATGCCTAGATATTCCTTCCCGTAATAGCCACCTGGGCGGCAATACACCGTCACATCGTGGCCCTTGAGGACAAGCCTTTTGGAAATCTCCTCCACAGCCCGCTCAACCCCGCTATAACGGGCTGGAATACCTCTGGAACCAATAATAGCGATCCTCATTTTAACCCCGATATATAGTACTGCTGCTGAATAGAATCATAATAAATCCTGTCATCTGAACTCTTGGGAGATTTTCTCAAACAAAAAGTCCGCCGCAAGCTTTTGTCCAAAAGAAGTCAAATGAACAAAATCCCACCATAAAATTCCTTTATCATAATTTTGAAGAAGGTAACTGTGCAAATCCCATACCGGCACACTTTTTTCAAGGCCAACTTGCTTCATGGATAAATGCGTTGTGTGCTCACATGGAGGGAATTCTATCGAGTTTGCCTCCAGGACAAATATGGTTTTTATCCCCCTTGAACGATTTATATCAGCGAATCGTCTTAGATTATTGGGAAACTCAGATGGATGATCTATATCGTTGGTTGATAAAACAATGACCACCATTTGAGGCTTAAGCGCAAGCCACTCATTACGGTATAGATTCAATAATTTCGAAGAAGTATACCCTGGCATGCCAGCATTAATGCACTCAAAACTCCTATGAAAGGCAGGACTGGCGTTCAAACGGTCCTCAATGCGGCTAACAGAGCTTTGGGACTCTTCCCAAGCACCAGCGCCCCATATTTGAGAGGTCCCCAGAAAAATTATCCTGACATTTCCATTGGGGTTGACCTGCGAATATCTGTCCTTTATCTGCTTCTTGAGGAATTCAGCATCAGAATTAGCCCAGTAGTTCCTATCCATATTCACAAAAGTTTCGCTTCTAATGGTATGAAAATATCGTTTTGAGAAACAAAAATAGTCAAATAATAGAAAAACACATAATAAGAACGATAAAATTAAATTTCCATTGATCAGTAAAAGCAGCCGCTTTCTCGCCCCCCCCTTATTGAACTTAGATAATAAAGCATTAACAGAGAAATTCAATATAACCATTACCATAAAAACGATCGGGAGCCAACGTGCATTCCTCGGATTAAAATCCTCTTTTATTAGGTAGGGGGCATTCTTTTCATGAATAAGAACATTATCAATTAAGGCTTGCTTGAATCCGCCCCTGAATCCAATTTGCTGTTGCTGCAGTAAAGGCACTTGGATGATTTTAAATAACTGATTGTTCAGATTAAGCATCACAGCATCATGTAAGAAAACTATTCTTACGGAATTCCATCCTGAGTGCCTTGCCGATGAAAGATCTAAACCTTCGAGAGACTTAAACTCCCCCTCATGGGTGCTGCTTAAATAGGCGTCCTTGAATGCCCTGGACGAGCTTATTCGAATACCCGAAAATTGATCCTTGTCCTTATTGAATTCAATAATAAAATAAGAATTCTCGGATAATAAAAAATCAAAAGAGATCTCGGTTGGTGAAATATAATTTTTATAAACAACTTCTTGATAGCCGTGCCACCGGGTTAAATGTAAATGTCCGTTCGCCAAAGCATTCCTTGAAAAATAATATTCCAGCGAACCCCATACACCCTTCTTAAGGAAGATCTTGGCAGGGATCCATGATCCATTAAGGTAAAGAGTATTGCTGAATGAATCAAATATCCCAAAAAACAGGATGGCAGGAATTATGGATGCCAGGAGAATAAAAAGAATACGTTTTAAATTATTCATGAATAATGTGACGTTCATTAAATACCAAGTAAAACAACACCATTTTACCTGGATACCCTGATTAACCCATAAACAAATAAAGAAAAAGCCTTCATTTTTTGAACAAAAACATGCCAAGACCTTATACGCGAAACTTGTTTAACAACAAATCCTGCCGATAAATACTGCGTCCTATAGAAGCCTTTAAGCAAGATTTTCATCTCAACAGCCTTCAAGGAAGGCAGGTCCATGATACCATCCCTGACATTATCGACAGGAACAAAGTCACCTGCTTTGATCCACCCTTTTTCTTTGGCGATCTTATAAAGGGCTGTGTTCGGCAAAGGCATCGCAATGCTGCAATGCACAAAACGTGTTTTCATTTTTCTGGCTTCACGCATGGATCGCAAGACCGTTTCACGCGTCTCCAGCCCGGAAGCCCCGATCAGGACGGAAACCTCAGGCTCGATCCCCGCGCTTCTGACACGTTCCACAGCATCGACATAATCCTGAACAGTACATTGCTTATGAACGTCATCCAAAATCCTCTGATCAAAAGACTCTGTACCGATATAGATCAGCCGGCACCCGGCCTCTTTCATCAGCACCAGCATCTCTTTGTCTTTTAAATGATCCGCGCGCGCATAACACACCCATTGCAACTTTAAAGGTTTGATCCCCTCACATATCCGGATAGTCCGTTCCCTGCCCCAAACGAACTGGTTATCGGCAATATCAATCCCTTGAAAACCCGCCGCCGCAATTGCTTGAAATTCAGCTATGACATTCTGAACGCTCCTCAACCTTAAACGGGGCTTCTCAAGACCATGCCGGACACACTCCAACTCTATCGACTGGTCTAACGCATGCGGCGCACAGTAAGTGCATCCATAGGAACAACCTCTTGAAACACACATCACCGTGGCAGGATATCCTTCCACCTTATTAAGAAAATACCGCCCTTTCAGCAAGCGCCGGTCAGGCACAGGCAACGTATCCAGATCCAGAAGATCCCTTCGCTGATTATGTACGATCTTCCCATTCTCAAGAAAAGAAACCCCCTTGATCGTGTTCAAAGGAAGACTTGAAGTTTCAAAGGAAGAAATCAATTCAACTAATGTTGCCTCTGCCTCTCCCCGGATAACAAAATGACCATTGTTACGCAAGAAAAGTTCAGGTTTCCATGTAGGGTACGCCCCCATGAACACCACCCTGATGTTCTTCTGCCTCTCCACCATCATTTGTGCCGCACCCAGGTCTATCTCCGCCGATAACCAGGTTGTAAAGAAAACGACAACATCAAACTTCTCACGACCTATCCTTTCCTTCCACGCACGAAGATCGATCCCTTCTGCCGGACAGTCCATAAAACGAACCGAATCCCCCTTGGAAGCCATCACCGTGGCTGATGTCAGCAGGTGGATCGCTGGCTTGTAATCATAACCATAATTACAGCCAAAAAGACGGTCCACAACCACTCTTCGCCCTGTCAGATCTGAGGGAGGTATCAAAAATAGTACATTCACGCGTGATCCTTTGATCGAAGGTTCAAAACATCATGGTAAATCCCCTGCATCCGCATCACATGTGCTTTCAGATCATTGCCCTGCCGTATCATTAATGAACCATTTTTACCCCATGCTCTTGCCTTCTCGGGATGTTCCACAACATACCTGATCTTATGCGCCAGTTCATCCGCTTTCCCTGCTTCAAATAACAAGCCATTGACGCCATCTTCGATCAATCCCGAAATGCCACCCGCATCTGAAGCAATAACGCATTTCCCGGAAGCAAATGCTTCATAAATGACAAGTCCCGCGGGTTCAGGCCACTGGGAAGGAACAACAACGCAAATTGCGTCGCACAAAATCACGCTTAGCTCCGCCCTTGACCGGTGGTCCAGCAACTCGACCCGGGGGGTAAGCCCCAAACTTGAAACAAACCCTGCCAGTTCAGAACGAAAAGGTCCATCACCGACGATCTTGAGCTGCAGGCCGGGAAGATATTTCAAACTCTCCAACAATGTAAGCAACCCCTTCTCCGCCAGTAACCTGCCTGAATAAACAACATACTTACCTGCTCTACCCCCCTCAGAAAACCCTGACAGATCGATCGCATACGGCAAACACATCAACCTCCCGCGAGGCACGCCGAATTCCAGGACTTTTTCAAAAACAAACCTGCTCGGCGCAATAAAACGATCCACCACATCATAACTTCTTAAGAAAGCATGCGTGTACGCCTCCGTCATTCCCAGGAAACTTGCATGCCAGCTGTTCTTAATGCATTTCTTTAAAAAACATTGATAATACTTCCGGCCGTTGCATGCCTCACACATCTTCCCGTGCGCGTATAATTTATAATTAGGGCAGATGATCTTATAGTCATGCAGTGTCATAACGACAGGAATTCTTCTCTTTTTCAGAACATCTAGGATCGAAGGGGATATTTGATGATAAATATTATGGATGTGCGCTACCTGGGGGCGATGTTCATCTATCAAACGCCCCACTTGATCCTTCGCCTCAAAAGAATAGATAAAATCCTTCCCTGTCCTGATCTTGGAAAGAAGATCACCGCGCATCTCCTTGTGATAATCAGGCTTGCCAACGAAGAACTTGCGGCATTCAGAATCAAAGTTCCTGTCATCTTGGGTCGAAAAATGAAATACTTCATGACCAACATCCTTCAACCCGCGGCAAAGATCAAAAAGGTAACGCTCGGCACCTCCGTGAATAAAATGAAACTTATTGCACATTAATATCTTCATGCCGAGGCTACCGCTTTCCTGAAAAATACGTAACTACGTACCCAGCGTTGACGCACATCCTAAATAAACGATTCATGTCCCATGTCAGCAAAAATCGGAATGGATTGGTTAGAAAAGCCACGATCATTGATAAAAAGATTGAAAACACGGGCTCTCTTTGAGCCAGACATTGGCCTTCCCTGTAGCTTCTCCGTATAAAAAATGAAAGTCTTAGACGTTCATCACCTATATGGTGATAAACGATCATATCCTTGTTAATCCCAAGCGTGTAACCGGCTTTTAAAGAAGCCATCAATCTTGCGTTATCTTCCCCATACGGGCCAAAGGATGGACGGACTGCAGACGTACCCAAGGTCTTGAATGCTTCCCTGCGGAACGCGATATTGCTCCCAAGCGGTAAAAAATGCCTCCCAGGATCAGAATTGATCCCAACGATCCATTCCAAAGAATGTCGCCACCATGAAGGAAACCGCACACCTTCGACCGGCAACACGACCCCGCCGACAACATCATAATCTTTCATAGAGGCACAAATGTTCTCAAGCCATCCTGGTGCAACGATACAATCATCATCTGTGAACGCGATAACGTTGCCTGCGGATGAACGGACCCCAAGCTCCTTGCACAATGCCAAATCTATATGGTGCGCGTTTTTCATGTACCTAATATGATCTTTAAACAACATTCTAATATGCTCCTGTGTCCCGTCCGTTGAAGCATTGTCAACAATAATAATTTCGTATGATTCTGAGACATCCTGTGCCAAAAGATTCTGAAGACATTCCTGTAACAACGCCTTCCTGTTATACGTAATAACGACAACGCTGATCATAAACTAATAAATACTTATGGGTTTATCTGAGAAAATGAAACATCTCCAGAAAAAGTTCTTTTCACATTAGACGAAATCTTTATATCCTTTTCACATAACCCCAACAATCTCCAATCCCATCCCCAACTTACACATGGAACAATATTTGGTGACGTGCCAGTTGAAAAGATTATCACGGGCAGTTCTTTAGAAACGGAGCTCAAAAGGATCGTGGGCTTAGATCCATGATCCAAAGACTTGATCGTTCCAAATTCATGGCTGTTTCTCCATAAAAACCGCCCCCTATCTTGAGAACTCTGCCATTTTGAATAATCTTTTTGAACGATCGTTCCTATGTAAAAATCCTCGAAATGTTCAACAGCTTCACCATTAAAATCAACATTCCAAGCAATTTTATGATCATTCATGATTTCAAACTTCACGGTTCCTGACAGGCAAGGCTTCCGCCCTTGCATATTGACAATGAACTGTTCTGGGTTAACTTCAAGGACTTTCCACTGAAAATCCATAGAACTATACAGGCTTTCTTTGTTAGAAAAAAACATAACAAAGCCGTTCCATACGGATATCTTTCTATTTTGATAATATATCTTAAAAACACCCGATCTGAAGTAAACCTCAAGCCCGTTCTTGGCAATCTTGATATAAGACCCTTTGTTTTTATATAATGAAAGAACAGACTTTCCCGCATAAGGGAACTCATTCATAAGATCAAAATATTCGATACTTTTTGTAAAGGATTCTTTTGCTTGAGACAATCTTTGTTTGAGCATAACAGATGGAGCGAAATTATTATCCTTGTCATGGACATAAACTACATAATCCGCCCCTTCCATACTTTCCGGTATCAGTGGCTTATTCTTAGAATAAGCTGGTTCTACAGCCATTGATATCGCGTGAATATCGAACGGCAAATGCCTGAGAGCAGCCTCATAAACAAATGGTTCATATAATTGAAGACTATCGCCAATGAACAATATATTCGCATCATTCCTGAACGAGGCTGAATCCATCAGGATCAGATCCAATATTTCATTACTCTTCCAATCGGAACTGATCGGGTAAGAAAAAGCATTGTGGTCGCTTCTGTAACCCGAGAATGAGATCTTTCTGTTAAACAAGTGCAGCGGGATCGAATGCCAACCTTTCCCGGCAGGCCAGCATATCGGGATCTTGGCAGGTACAAAATCCATCCTGTAAGAAATGGAACAATATTGAAAAAGAGAAAAACCGAGAATAATAATGACAAGAATTCGCCTTGCCATTACAGATCTGCACATAATGATCACCGCACTGGAAAGCAAAGCCAATGCCGGCAAGATCGGCATATAATAGCGATCGGTATTCGCATACGGATACAACAAAGCTAACCCAAAAACAGGCACCAACAACCAGACCCACAAAATCGATCTATGGGCTTTACGCGAAAATATCCCTAGAACAAAAACAAGGAACAAAAAAAATGAAATGCCACGATTAATACAATTCTGTACGAACCAATGCAAATAATATGGCATTCCATTCGCTACAATTGCCAGCGGGAACCTTTCAGGGCATGAACTTCCCCAATAAAACCAAGAAGATTCATAAATCCGCCCCCACAGTTCACCAAATTTGCTCCCATAGAACATGAAAAAGATCAGCAGCATCATGCCAAGAGTCTTAACGATATTCTTTGTTGTATTACGGCATAGCCCAGATTTGAAACTTCCATAAAACACAAAAACCAAAGGCCCCATGATAAACATAAGAAAATTAAACTTGATCAAAAAACCAACGCATGCCGTGAAAGCAAACATTCCTGAATATTTATTGTTAGAAAAACCATTGGACTTTAAAAGCAATAAAATGCTGAACGCAACCACCGCTGTCAACGGAAGGTCAAGCATATATATCCTGGACTGGGTGAACACCAGGGGGTACATGGAGACAATAAATGCAGCCAGGACGCCGGTCGCTTCTTCATAAAGTATCTTGCCGATCCCATAAATAGAAAGGATAAGAACAACTAGCGAAATCGTACCGTTAACCAGCACCCCTGTGTCCTGGGTTGCGCCAAAAATTAAATAAAATGGCGCGGTCAAATACTGGATAAAAACACCATGCCATCGATACGTACTGCCTAAAGAACTCAAGACATCAGATAACCACGGAAAGGCATGATGTTTAAGACTGTCAAAAACTTTATAACTGAGCAAAAAATGTTCCGCTGATTCATGCAATAGATAAGTCTTATCTAAACTAAGCCAAATAATATTATTAACAAAATGAAACAATACTATGCCGATCAAAAGAGGAAGGGCAGAACTCTTTCGTTGAAACCAGAACCTTTTTATGTAGTCAATTAACATAGATCAGATCTACTCATATTCGCATTTAATAAGTAAACGCTTCAAGCACCCAAAACAGTAAAGACTGTAAGGACTTCTTACTTGAAGATCTCGAACACAACTTGATGAGCTTGTAAGGATAAAAATGAACACCACGACCCATACCTAAACATCTAATGAAGATAGGAACAGCAGAACTTTGTGATCTTATTACTAACTAAATACAGGATCCGCCCTGGGAATGTTTCATACGTATAGCCGTCACAATATTTACATAAAATATCAGATGCCTCGCACCACACGCCTCTTTTAACTTTCAAAAATTCCTCACTGGTGAACAAATTGTCATAACCACTAACTAATAAATTTCCCAGAACATGCTGCATGCCATAGTCGGCGCAACATAACAAGACATCTCCATTAGGCAATAAGATATTCTGCCGGAAATGTCGGACGCATCCAATTGTCTTCCTTCTCTTGGTGTAATGCGCAACACCGTCTAATTGAATATTACCAGCTCTCGTCGTTAAAGGGAACCAGTCGACCTGTCGTTTCATTTTATTCATGATCGACTGTATTGAGGGCAATAGTTCATTACCGTGGGCACGGAAAAAAAGGTTTTTCATACGCCCTGATGCCAACCTACTGACACGATTTAGATAATCCGCATTAACTTCAAAATTCATGCACGATTCTAGGGATGGTAAATGTACCGAGAAATCACGAAAATTGATATTTTCAAATAAGTCAAGATCACTCTCGGTTATGCCCGCAAGACCTGTATAAACACTTAATTTATGACCTTTATCATACGCATATAAAAGCATCCGGCTGCATGCAGGGTTCAACCAGGGATCGCACATTCCGGAAAAGTGAACATTAACGCTGACAGGAACCTTATTAATGCATTCCTTAAATACCTGAAAGCTCATTGTTCGATCTGCATTCTTCGCAGAATATGCCTTAACCAGCTTGTTCTGAGGGCAATAGCTGCAAGCATTCGAACAACCGATATGAGTTGTTATTTCAAGGGCAGACATACGCTACTCCAATAAGTATTCAAATCAATATAACTATTTACTCTGTATGACACGGGATGACTTCATGAATGTCTGCTCATATTATTGCCACAAAAGTTCAAAATCCACACGTGTTGCACCCTAGAACGAGCTTGAGTCTCAAAAGAAGACTTCTTGACTAAAAATACCTGACCATCGCTCTCATCGTCTCTATAAAAACATCGACAGATTGAAGCGTATTATAGATATAGAAAGACGCGCGGACCGTCGGCAACAACTCCTTCTTTCTGTACCATGCATGGGCACAATGCACACCGCTGCGAACCATAATATTATTCGTTGTATCCAACAACATCGATAATTCTCCGGAATCCATGCCCTTCACAGAAAAATTGACAATGCTACCCCTTAACCGAGGCTCTTTTGGCCCTAGGATGGCTACGCGCGGGAGATCAGAAAGAAGATCGGAAGCTTTTTTATTCAAACAATATTCATGCTCCTGAATACGATCCATCCCGATCTTTTGTACATAATCGATCGCAGCTGTCACGCCCATCACGCCAGCATAATTCTGTAATCCAGCTTCAAAACCTTCTGCGCCCCGAAGAAAACTAGCTGACTCATAGGAAACATCCGCAACAGTTTCACCTCCGACAATAAAAGGCATCAGCTGCCCCATCAGATTGCTCTTAACAAACAGCATTCCCATTCCGGAGGGCCCCAACATTTTATGAAAAGAAGCCGCAAAAAAATCAACATCCAATGACTGAACATCAATATTCATACGCGGCAAGCTCTGAGCCCCATCTAAAAGGACCAAAGCACCATATTTATGTGCAAGCTGAATGATCTCTGCAACAGGCAAAGAACACCCTGTTATATGCGAAACATGAAAAAGGCTCACCAGCCTGACGCCTTGAGACAAAAGGAGTTCAAATTTTTTAAGATCAAAAGAAAAGTCCTTCTCAAGAGAAAATATTTTATGAACAATACCCCTGTTCCTTACGGCTATCTGCCAAGGAAGAAGATTGGAATTGTGTTCCATATCTGTCGTCACCACCACATCGCCTCGTTTGAAAGGAAAAACATAGGCTACAAGGTTAATGCTTTCAGTCGAATTGCGTGTGAATATGATCTCCCCCGCATTATAGGCATTGATGAAACTTCGGACTTTTTCGCGTCCCTCTGCATACTTCCGTGTTGTTATTTGTCCAAATTTATGGATAGTGCGCCTATGACAGGAAGGATGATGAAAATAATACTCATTCATCGCATCAACCACCACCTTAGGTCTTAATGTCATACAGGCATTGTCGAAATAAATGGGCGGCTTACCATTGATCGGCTTTGAAAGCACCTCAAAATCAGAACAAACAGCGTCGATATTGAACAGCATCATACCTTTCCGCAAAGAAACAATATCCCATTATAAACAAGAATGACCAGCGCATAGAACAACATTAATATAAAGAAGTTGAAATACCGGTATGTAAAACCTGAAATTGAACTCGAAAAGGGAAAAAGTTTCCCGGAAATGTAACAACGTTCCTTTGAGAAGAAAGAAGCCGTACGAATCAGGTGGACATTTGCCTTGATAACCGTTCGTGTCCATCTTTCCCACCGACCCACTGCTGGGGCAACAAAACTAATGCATTTTAAGAATATAAGGAGGGGCAAAAATATTATAAGAAGAGGCATCGAAAGGGTCATCAACCCTATAGCTGTTACTTCATGCTCACCGAAACTGGCACCACAACAGCCGTTATCTCGAGGCATATGGTTGCCGATCTTCACACAAATGGAACAACTTGCTTTTCTTTTCGTTGACCTTGAACTCATTTAATAGAACAGTAAAAACGTTTATCTTTTCTTTAAAGAACAACTCCGTCATCTCACAATACTGCTCATAACTATGGTCGCAAAGATAATACCAATGTAAAAAAATATTAAACAAGATAAATTGAAAACACCTCGGTTGCATGCTTCGGTCCAAAGGTGTCCCCTTAACATTGTCAGAAGGCATCAATCCTAATTCAAAAAGCCTGCATCCGGTTGTTTTCTTCTTTTTCTCAAAATATGCGGCATCGTGCTCCTCCGGTGGGAGTAAGCGCTCACAATGCAAACGATCTGCAAAATCAATATCTTGAGGCCCTTCGAAATCAAAGACTGGATTTGAATACTGAATACCAAAAACACTGTACATGCGTCGAATGTCCAATATCACATTCCGCATCTGATCTGGAAAAAGGTACATTCCCTGG
>CAIOTT010000034.1 GCA_903861305.1 Candidatus Omnitrophota bacterium
AGTATATTCTTGGCCCCCGCAAGAAAGCGCCGGTCCAGGCGTGTCCCAAAGCACGGGTGGCTATTCCATCCCCAGTGGTCGCTCCAATACCCGCTCCATTAGCCGTTCCTGTTGCCACACCCGTCATTCGCCAACCTCTTCCGACGGTGAGTGCGCCTGTTGCTGTGCCGATACCCATGGTTAAATTACCCGAGCCGGCCCAGGAAATTCCTGCTCCTGAAGTTGTTCCATTTAATGCTCCCAGCCGTACGTTGTCGGGCCTTGAGAATATCCCGTTCGCCAACAAATCCGAAGAAGTTGAGGCGGAAATTTATTTTCGCGACCTTCAGTCATCGAACCGGGGGACGCACCTGCAGGCGCTGCGCAAGGTCAAGGATCTCTCCTGCCCAACGGCAACAGCGATCCTGAGGCAGCAGCTTTCGGCAGAGCAGGACGCGCAGCAGATCCTTGAGATCCTCAATGCTTTAGCCGGCATCGTCGATCCTGCGTTAACCAGCAAACATGTTTTCAGTGAATATGTCCATCATCAGGATGCCGCTGTCAGATTGGCCTCGCTCAGGGCCATTTCTAAATACCACGATGAGGACAGTTACAACATCCTTACAGCCAGTATCAAGGACAAGGATGCCGAAGTTCGCCGTCAGGTCCTTAATTGCCTTTGCTGGACTTTTGCCGAGAGATCTGTTCCTTTCGCTGTCAACGCGCTGCATGATGCGGATCCGGGGGTCAGGAAAGCGGCTAGCCAGATCTCCGGCGCGTTAAAGGCCACCCATGCCATCTCGGGGTTAATATCATTGTTGAGCGATCCGGCGCAGGATGTTCAGGCTGCCGCCGCAGCAGCGCTCAAGAAGGTCACCGGCGAAGACTTTGGTTTCAAGCCGGCAGCTTCCAAGAAGGTCAAGGATGACGCGGTTGAATCCTGGCGGTTCTGGTGGCGTGAGAACCAGACCAGGATCAACCGTTCTAAGGCATAGATTTTATTGATCGGGAAGAACGAAACATTATAAAGGGGGTCGTTATGGTTAAAGGTCTATGGATCGCGGTAGGCGTTGTGTTCGCTGGTGTGGTTGGTTACAAGATCATCGAGAAGAAGAATCCTGCGCTATTGAAAAAGATCAAGGGTTCTGTGGCTGAGGCCGGAAACAAGGTCAATTCTGTTATCTCCGACGCGAAAGAATCTTTTTACGAAGGTTACGCCCAGGCTTAAGGTCTATTCACGCGTTGAATGTTAACAAAGGAAGATCACTTGCCTAAGATCAAAAAGGAAATCACAAAAGCTCCCGCAAAACCTGCTGGTAAAAAAGCGGTCAAGAATGTTGTTTCACGGATCAAGAAAGTCCGCGCGTTGCAGGAAAATTTTGCCGAAGTTATGCAGACCAAGGAAGCCACGCTGAAAGAGAACCCGGTCTTTGCTCCTGAAACTCCTGCCGCGGCCAAGGTGGTCAAGACTTGTGGCACTGTGCGCAAGGGCCTTTTTAACAAAGTTTGTTTTAAAGCCGGCGTTCTGTTCGGTGACGCAAGCGCTTTATTACGCGTGGGAAAGACAGAGTGACCTTATGGCCATGAGAAGGATCTGCGTAGCAAATCAAAAAGGCGGGGTGGCCAAGACCACGACGTCGTTGAATTTAGCTGCCGAACTTGCCCGGGCTGGTAAAAAGGTCATTCTACTGGACATGGACCCGCAATATTCATCCACGGCGGCCATTTTCGGGAACCAGCGTTTTGAATTCAATATTTACAATGTTATTGTCGACAAGATGGATATCCAGTCGGTCATTCAGCATTCCGATGCCTTTGGTATCGATGTTGTGCCCAGCGATATTGAACTGTCGGGTGCAACATTGCGCATCAACGAGCATATCGGCCGCGAAAAAGTCTTGTACCATTATACGCGCAAGCTTAAATATGATTTTATGATCGTCGACGCGCCTCCGTCGCTCGGACTTCTGACGGTCAACGCCTTGACCGCATGCGACGAGCTTTTGGTCCCGATCTGCCCGGAATTCTTTTCGCTCAAGGGCATTAAACTCTTAGAAGAGATCGTTGAGAATGTCCGTGTCGGGCTTGGTTCCGACATCAAGATCACCGGCGTGCTCATCACGCGTTTCCGCGAGCGCCTGGTGACGAATGAGGCCCGCAACGCGATCAGGAATTATTTCGGGAACAAGGTCTTTAAAGTCATGATCCCGGAGAACATAACGCTGGAAGAGGCGCATAACGCCCATCTGCCGGTATACAAGTATGATGAAAAATCCAAGGGGGCAGAAGCCTACCGCCTATTAGCAAAGGAGATCATTAATGCCAGACCTCAAAAAAACACCGGCAAGTAGAAGGTCCTTGATCGATAATCCGCTCCTTCAGTCGACGTTGAGGAGTTCATCCCAGAGGCCGGGTGCCGCGCCTGCTCCGGCAGAGGTTGAGCCTAAGGCGGCCATCCGTACGGCTGTTAAGCAGATCAAGGATACGACAAAATATATCATGTCTCCCGAGGAGGAGAAGGTCAGTGTTTTCGAGATCATCTCCGACCTTGAAAAACAGCTTGATGCTTCTTTCAACCTTAAGGACGCGCAGGAGAAGGAGATCCATCAGCTTAAGGAACGCGCCCAGAAGGCTGAAGAAAAAGCTGCCATCACCGAGGCCAAGATCAAGGAAATGAAGGGGTTGCTCGTTTCGCAGGAGGAGCTGAAC
>CAIOTT010000035.1 GCA_903861305.1 Candidatus Omnitrophota bacterium
CGACGCTTTTTTCCAGGCCAATCTTTCGATCCTTCCTGACCTGATCGGGTTCCTGCGGGCGCAGCTGATGTGGGACAAAAACGCGGTGTTCTTTGATCTTTATGGCGGGGTGGGGCTTTTCGGCCTGTGCGTCAGCGATCTTGTCAGCCGTGTGGTCAACATTGAGGAGAATGTTCACGCCGTGCGCCTGGCGAAGTATAATGCCGTTGCCAACGCGGTGAACAATGTCGAACTCATCGAGGGCAGGATGGAAGATGTTCTGCCGGGCCTGGCGGCAAAGGCACTGCCTGGAGCGCATGTCATCATGGTCGATCCGCCCAGGGCCGGGCTCAGCGACAGCGCTATCGTTCTTCTGAACAATTTGACACAGGCGCGTTATCTGGTCTATTTGTCTTGTGAACCGGGGAGCCTGGCTGAGAATTTGAAGGACCTTGGCGCCGGAGGCTGGTGCGTTGAGATGGTCAAGCCGTTCGATCTTTTTCCCCGTACCCGGCATCTGGAAACGCTGGTGATCCTTAAAAGGAGTTGATATGGCGGGTGATCTTTTTATTAGGCAAATGCTGCTGAGCGACCTGGATAATTTCACATATATCCTCGCGGATAAGGCCTCGGGTGCGGCTTGCGTGATCGACCCCGCGGCGGAACCCGTGACGATCAAGGACGTCCTTCAGAAAGAAAAATTCACCCTTCAGATGGTCCTTTTGACCCATGGGCACTATGACCATGTGGTCGGTGTTGATAAATATGATGTGCCGGTACATCTTTCGGGCGCGGAGGCGATCTTTTACACGCCTGTTGCGAAGCGTCTGACGCGAACCCTGGATGGCGAAAAGGTCCGGCTGGGGCCGTTTGTCATCGAGTGCCTTCATACGCCGGGTCATACCCCGGGGTGTCAGTGTTTTTTGGTAGAGGGGAATCTTTTCACGGGTGATACGCTGTTCACCGATGCGGTCGGCCGCACGGATTTTCCGGGAGGGGATGCCAAACAGCTCTTCCAGAGCCTTCAGCGCATCAAGGCCCTTCCGGACACGACCGTGGTCTGGCCGGGCCATAATTACGGTTCAGGCCGCAGCGGCACGCTGGGGGAGCTCAAGCGTCGCAATCCGTTCCTCGCGTGCGCGGACATCAAAGAGTTCATATCTTATCTCTCTTAAAACGAAAGGGGTTTTTATGGCTTTGCTCGAATCTGTCAAGGTCCCGCTCGGTACGCTGATGCCGTCCTTTGTCTTGCGTGACCCCTCGGGAAAAGAATTCAGCAGCGATGGCCTTTACGGCGACCGCGGGCTTCTGGTAATTTTTACCTGCAACCATTGCCCTTACGCCAACGCGGTCTGGCCGCGCCTGGTCCGGCTCGGGGTGTACGCGGCAGGGATGCGTCTGGGGGTTGTCGCTGTCAATCCGAACATAAACCCCGATTTTCCCGATGACGCTCCCGGCAAGATGACGGCAAAGGCCCGTGAACTGGGGCTTTCCTTCCCTTATCTCGTCGATGAAGATCAGTCTGTGGCCAAAGCGTTCAAAGCGCAGTGCACGCCGGATATTTATCTTTACAACAACAAAAAAGCACTGGTCTACCACGGGCGTATCGACGACAACTGGAAGGATGAGGATGCCGTGACGCGCGAAGAGCTCAAAGAGGCCATGAACAATTTGGCCGCGGGTATCCCTGTTGACAAGAAACAGATGCCGGCCATGGGCTGTTCGATCAAATGGCGGGACTGATCCCGATCCCAGAAGGCGCGGGGTCTTGGCGCAAGTTCCTCGCTTTCTTTGGCCCCGGGCTTATGGTTGCTGTCGGGTATATTGACCCCGGCAACTGGGCGACTGACCTGTCGGCGGGTGCGAAATACGGGTATGAACTTTTGTTCATCATCCTCGCCTCTAACCTTTTTGCTCTCCTGTTCCAGTATCTTGCATTGAAATTAGGGATCGTGACGGGCCGGGACCTGGCCCAGGCATGCGGTGATCGTTTTTCAAAGCCGGTAAGTGTTGCTTTATGGTTATTATGCGAAGTGGCCATCATTTCCTGCGACCTTGCCGAAGTGATCGGTTCGGCGATCGCGTTGAACCTTCTTTTTGGAATCCCTCTTGTCGCGGGGATCGTGATAACCGGGCTTGATGTGTTCGTAGTGCTGGCGGTCCAGGCAAAGGGATTCCGTTATCTGGAAGCGCTCGTGGCGGGGCTCATGTTCATCATTGGCGCCGCGTTCACATACGAGATCGTTGTGTCGCATCCGGTCTGGGGTGCTGTGGTGCGGGGTTTTTTGCCCGCAACCCGCACGGTGGTTGATACAGGCATGCTCTACGCGGCCATCGGCATCATTGGCGCCACGATCATGCCGCACAATCTGTACCTTCATTCGAGCATTGTTCAGACGCGCGCCTTCAGCAGGGATGATAAGGGGAAAACCATGGCCGTGAAGTACGCGACCATTGATATTGTAACAGCGCTCACGTTCGCTTTTTTCATCAACGCGGCGATCTTGATCCTCAGCGCCGCGGCTTTTCATGGCACAGGGCACGCGGGTATCGCGGATATCAACGATGCTTACAGGCTTCTGGCGCCGACCCTTGGCGCGCCGCTGGCGGGGGTCATTTTCGGAGTGGCCCTTCTGGCGTCGGGTCAAAGTTCGACGTTGACCGGAACCCTTGCCGGGCAGATCGTGATGGAGGGGTTCCTGAATATCCGCATCAGGCCGTGGGTGAGGCGTGTTATCACGAGGATGCTCGCCATTATTCCCGCGATGGGTGTGGCCATCGTGATGGGCAGCAGGGGGGTCGGCCAGTTGCTTGTCTTTAGTCAGGTCATCCTGTCGTTCCAGCTGGCGTTCGCTATCGTGCCGCTGGTGTGGTTTACGAACGACGAACGTTTTATGGGACGTTTTGCCAATCGTCCGTGGCTGAGGGCCGTGGGCTGGGCCGGGGCCGCGGGCATCATTGGATTGAACATTTTTCTTATCGGACAGGTGGTTGGTTTATGTATAAAAAGATCTTGATCCCTCTGGACAATTCAGCGACGGACACCGCGATCCTTGCCCATATCCGCCCTCTCGCGCGGGTGTGCGGCGCCCAGCTGGTGCTGGCGCACGTGGCGGATGGCTTCGGGGCCCGCCTGCAGGAACAGCTGGACCTGGCTGATTCCGATGAGATCATCAGGGACCGCGCTTACCTGGAAAGGGTGGCTGCGCAATTGGCAGGCGAGGGTTTTACCGTCACGCGGCATTTGCTGAAAGGGGACCCCGCGGACGGATTGATCGCCCTTGCTTCGAAGGAGGATTGCGATCTTATCGCCATGGCCACGCATGGACATCGTTTTTTCATGGATTGGGTCATGGGCAGTGTGGCCGATGAGCTGCGCCATAAGGTCAATATCCCCATCCTGATGGTGAGAGGCGGTTGGGATGAAAATTCACATGGCAAAGGTTGAAAAACAGGTATCCGCCGTTATAATGAAAATCATGAAAAGTATTTTTGCCCCCTTCAAGGCCCTGTTCACGCCGTCCCCAGTCAAGGATAAGACCATCCTTGTTATCGATGATTCCGAGGTGGACCGTACCTTTGCCCTAAGGGCTTTGGCCAAACGTTACAACGTCATTGACGCGGTCAACGGGCAGGAAGGGATTGAACTTGCTTTGAAAGAAAGGCCGGATCTTATTGTCCTTGATCATCTGATGCCCGGCATGAACGGGACCGAAGTATGCCACTTGATCAAACAGAACGAACGTCTGAAGGATATCCCTTTGATCTTTCTGACCAGCGTGGATACATCCCAGAACGTTCTTGACAGTCTGGCAGAAGGGGCCGAGGCGTACCTTGTTAAACCGGTTAGCGCGCGTGATCTTCTTGAACAGGTTGCCCTGAGGATCTCACCGCTCATTTACAGCGAAAAGAGTGCATGATGCTGGATATAAAATTCATTCGAGAGAATGTTGAAGTTGTCCGCAAGGGGCTCGTGGCCAAGAACGCCGCGGGACGCCTTGATGAGGTCCTGGCGCTGGATGAAGAGCGCCGCCGTTTCCTGGTGAAGGTCGATGAGCTTCGCGCGCGCAAGAACACGGCCAACGACGATATCACGAAACTTCTCAAGGACAAAAAAGACCCGGCGGGTGCGATCGCGGCCATGAAGTCAGTGGCTGTGGAGATCGACGCCCTCGAGCCTCCCTTGAAGGAACTGGAGGACAAGATCACGGGTATCCTGATGTTCATCCCCAACCTGCCGCATCCTTCTATTCCCGTAGGCGGGCCAGAGAACAACAGGGAGGTCCGCGCGTGGGGCACGCGCCGTGAATTTGATTTCAAGCCCAAGGATCACGTTGCTCTGGTCGAGGCGCTGGACATCATTGACTTCAAACGAGCCACCAAGATCAGCGGGTCCAATTTCATCCTTTACAAGAAAGCGGGGGCGCTTCTGGAGCGGGCACTGATCAATTTCATGCTCGATCTTCATGTGCGTGAACACGGGTATGAGGAGGTCTTTCCGCCGGTCCTGGTTAACGCGGCTTCCATGACAGGTACGGGCCAACTGCCCAAGATGAAAGACGACATGTATCATCTGCATGAGGATGACCTTTATTTGATCCCAACGGCCGAAGTGCCTGTGACCAATATTTACCGGGACGAGATCCTGGACGCGGCCCAGCTTCCCATCTACCACACGGCCTATTCGGACTGTTTCCGGCGTGAGGCGGGTTCCTACGGCAAGGACACGCGGGGTTTGATGCGCGTGCACCAGTTCAACAAGGTGGAAATGGTCAAGTTCGTAAGGCCTGAAACATCCTATGATGAACTTGAGAAGCTTGTGGCCAACGCGGAAAAAGTGTTCCAGCTCCTGTTGTTGCCTTACCGCGTCCTTGAGCTGGCTTCGGGCGACATCAGTTTCGCGGCGGCTAAATGTTACGACCTGGAGGTTTACGCGCCTGGATTGGACAAATGGCTCGAAGCGTCGAGTTGCTCCAATTTCGAGGATTTCCAGGCCAGGCGGGCGAATATTCGCTATAAAGGGAAAGATATGAAAAAGCCCGCGTTCGTGCATACCCTTAATGGTTCGGGGGTGGCCACGCCCCGCACGGTCATTGCCATCATCGAGAATTATCAGCAGGACGACGGCACGATCCTCGTACCTGAGGTGCTGCAGCCTTATATGCACGGCATGAAGCGGATCACAAAGTAGGCGTTTATGTCAGAAAAGATCATCATCGTCCTTAAATTTGTTTTTGCGGCCTTGCTTATCCCTCTGGTCGTCGGCACCGTGCTGGCGTTGCAGGGCGAGATCTCCCAGTTCGACGGGGCTTTGCAGCGGGCCCTTTACACGGGGACGCTGGTGTATGTGGTCATGAAATTCTTTGTTTATGATCTGGACGCCGTCTATAAGTTCGGGCAGAGCATTGTCGGCTTTTGTTTCCAGTTCCTCAAGCCTCTGATGAATTTTGCGCCGTATGTTATCCCTGTTTACACGATCATTGGCATCGTCGCCTATGCCATCATCCGGGCGATGGGTGCCCTCGGGGGCAAGGAACCGCTGGGGCTGATCCTGATCGCCGCTATCGCCTTTACATTTTCCATGCACATCATCCTGACCGCGCAGGATCTATATAAGAAAGATTCGATCCCGGGCAAGCCCAATTATTTTTTTGCCATGTCGCTCATCTTCATTGTGGATGTATTTTTCATGGCCATTCTGATGGGCCTCGCGGGTAAAGGATTTTCTTTTGTTAGCTTCTTTCAGAAGCTTGGCAACGCTTCAGGCCATATCTATATGGCTGTTTTTAAACAGCTTTTCGGCGTTTGACGACGCATTTTCCTGCCATCCTACGTGTTACAACTTGACAGCTTTATGATTCCCTATTATATTATCGTAAGTGGATAAACAGGAAAAAGGGGAGTTTTATGGCTAACGAACGTCCTTTAACGACCGGAGAGATCGCAGACTTGTGCCATGTCCATTTAAGGACCGTGCTCCAATGGGTCCATGATGGCAAGCTCAAGGCATACCGTACGCCTGGTAATCACAGCCGGATCAAGGTGGATGATTTTCTTATCTTTCTCAAGCAGTTCAATATGCCTATTCCGGACAATCTTGAAGGCCGTGGGGTCGCGCGCAAGGTTTTGATCGTTGACGATGACACCAATATGGTCAGCGCGATCCGGCGCCTGTTCAAGAAAGAACTTAATTTCGAGATCGAAGTGGCGTATGACGGTTTTGAAGCGGGCACCAAACTGCTGCTCTTCAAGCCTGACCTTGTTATCCTCGATATGAAAATGCCGGGCATGAATGGGTATGAGGTGGCGCAGAAGATCAAGCGCTCCGCCAACTGCGATCACACCAAGATCATCGGTGTTTCCGCGTATTTCGAAGAGGCCGATAAACAGCGCTTGCGTGATATCGGGGTTGAATATTGTTTTGACAAGCCTTTCAATTCGGCTGAACTCGTCGAAAAAGCAAAACTGGTCCTTGGCGTTTGATCCCTCCTGAATTTATCGAACGCTTGCGCGTGACCATTCCTGAGGAAGACGTTGCCGCGGCTCTGCGCGGCTTTTCCTCGCCGGATAGCCTTGTGATCCGGGTCAATCCTTTGAAAAGTTCAGATCGTGATCCTGTCGCGGCTCTGCGGGAGCAGGGTGGCGTGCTGGACCCTGTTGCCTGGTGTCCGGGGGCTTTCATTGTCAGCGCCGTGGCGCCTACGGCGATCTCGCATCATCCTTTGGCCGCTTCCGGGAATATTTATCAGCAAAGCCTCGCAAGCCTTATCCCGGCGATCGTGCTGGACCCCAAACCGGGGGAAATGGTCCTTGACGCCTGCGCCGCCCCGGGAAGCAAGACGGCGCAGATGGCGGCCATGATGAAGAATGAAGGTGCGATCGTCGCCGTGGAGGCCGTCAAGTCGAGATTTTTTCGTTTGAAAGCCGTTTGCGCGTTGCAAGCGGCAATAAATGTCACATGTAAACTTTGCGATATCCGCCGGTTCCGCTCACCGGAGGGCCTGATGTTCGACCGGGTCCTTGCGGATGCACCCTGCAGTTCGGAGGGTCGTTTCAAATCAGACGAACCTGAAAGCGTGGCGTATTGGAGTGTGCGCAAGATCAAGGAAATGAGTTACAAGCAAAAAGGGATATTGATGAGCGCCTCCCGTCACGTCAAACCCGGCGGCACGCTCGTATATTCCACTTGCACCTACGCGCCGGAAGAGAATGAGGAAGTTGTGGACTGGTTCCTCCGCAAGAGCGAGGGAGCCTTCACGCTTGAGGACTGCCATCTGCCGGGTGTTCCGGCCTATCCATGTTTGACGAGTTGGGGAAGATCGGAGTTTGATCCCGCTGTTCTCAAGTGCCTGAGGGTAAAACCAGGGAACGGCTACACAGGTTTCTTTGTGGCCAAGTTTAAGCGCAAGGACGTTTGAGGTGCTGCTAATGAAAAGAATTTCCCTGTTTATTGTCGGGATCATTTTATCTGGCACCGTCCACGCGGCAGAACCGATGATACTGACTAGCCCTGATTTCCGCCCTGGCGATTATATGGACCGGAAATTCACGTGCCAGGGGGAGAACGCGGCGCCTCGGCTTGAGTTCGTGAATATCCCCGATGGGGCTAAAACCCTTGCGGTCATCGTGCATGATCCCGACGCGCCTTCCGGTGATTGGGTGCACTGGGTGGTATTCAATATTGATCCCTCCAAATTCGAGATCAACGCGGCTGAATTCCCGGGGATTGCTGGAAAGAATGATTTTGGCGACAAAGGATGGGGAGGCCCTTGCCCTCCGTCAGGGACCCATCATTATGTGTTCAACGGTTACGCCTTGGATATCCGGCTTGACCTGAAAGAAGGCGCCCCGCGGACTGAACTCGCAAAAGCCATGAGCGGCCATGTTCTGGCTAAAGCCGAGCTCATTGCTTTATATGAGAAATTCTAGCCCCGGTCGCGGGATTTGTACTATAATTCGCCGATATGACAAGACCTCCATGTTCTCACCACAACGTTTTTCCTCCTTTCGAAGGATCCCGCAAGGTTTACCGTAAAGGCGTTATCCATCCTGGGGTGCGCGTTCCGTTCCGTGAAGTGGAACTCGATAAAGGGAAAGCTAATATCCGTTTGTATGATGTTACGGGGCCCTGGTCCGATGATGCGGCCAAGATCGACCTAAAAAAAGATCTGCCTCCGGTACGTTGCCGCGGCAAGAATCCCAAGGGGGTGACGCAGCGCTCTCTGGCCCGCCGCGGGGATATTTCCCCCGAGATGGAATTCGTGGCCATCCGTGAGGGGGTTGCTGCTGAATTCGTCCGTAAGGAAATAGCCGCCGGCCGGGCGATCATTCCTGCCAATGTCAATCATCCTGAATGCGAACCCATGGCCATAGGCCGGAATTTTCTTGTAAAGATAAATTCCAACATCGGCAATTCCGCCCTTTCATCAGGGACGGGCCAGGAACTCGAGAAAATGCTTTGGTCCATTCGCTGGGGTGCGGATACCGTCATGGACCTTTCGACAGGCAAGAATATCCGTGAAACCCGGGAACAGATCATCCGCCACGCACCGGTCCCCGTGGGGACCGTTCCTATCTACCAGGCCCTGGAAAAGTCCGGCGGAAAGGTGAAGGACCTGACCTGGGAAGCCTACAGGGACACACTCGTTGAACAATGTGAACAGGGTGTTGATTATTTCACGGTCCACGCGGGCGTGCTCAGGCGCTTTGTTCCTTTTGCCAAAAAGCGTTTGACGGGCATTGTTTCCCGCGGAGGCGCGATCCTTGCCAAGTGGACCGAGATCCACAAGAAAGAGAATTTTCTTTATACTCATTTTGAAGAGATCTGTGAGATCCTGCGGGCGTATGATGTGGCGTTCTCGCTGGGTGACGGCCTGCGTCCTGGCTCAACGCATGATGCCAATGACAAGGCCCAGTTCGGGGAGTTGAAAGTCCTAGGAGAGCTTACGAAGATCGCGTGGGCACACGATGTCCAGGTCATGATCGAGGGGCCCGGGCACGTGCCGCTCAACAAGATCAAGGAGAATATGGACCTGCAGCTGAAGATCTGCCGTGGCGCCCCGTTTTACACCCTCGGCCCTTTGGTCGTTGACATCGGGGCCGGGTTTGACCATGTGACGTCGGCGATCGGAGCGGCTGTGATCGGAAGCCTGGGGACTGCGATGCTCTGTTATGTCACACCAAAAGAGCATCTGGCGCTTCCCGATAAAGAGGATGTCAAGGAAGGGATCATTGTCCACAAGATCGCGGCGCATGCAGCTGACCTTGCGAAAGGCCATCCGATGGCCGTGGCGCTGAATGATGCCATGTCCCGGGCAAGGTATGAATTTCGCTGGGAAGACCAGTACAGGTTGACGCTCGATCCTGAGCGCGCACGCCGGTTCCGGGAAGCGTCCCTTAGCAGCAAGGAAGACCCCTCCGCGCGTTGCTGCACCATGTGCGGCCCTGATTTTTGTGCCATGAAGATCACCCAGGATTGATCGGTAATGTTATTGATCGTGGGGGGGGTGTCGTTGTGAAAGATGAAAAAGCATCCTTCTACTAACTAAGGGGGGCCTTATGGCTGATTGGTTGAAAAGAACGCTGATCTTTTTACTTACTATTGTTTGGGCCAGCGCTATGACATTCCCTGCATCCGCGCAGGTAACACTTGATGACGTTCTCAAGCGCGTGGAGGCGCTGGAAAAGGAGAATATTTCGCTTAAGGAAGAGGTCATGGCGCTTAAGGCAGCGTCGACCCATCCCCAACAGGTCGCGGCGGCACCCGTAGTGGCTCCGGCGCCGGCTACGAACGGGAATTTCCTGAAGACCAAGCTGGATGTGACATTGTATGGCCAGATCAAGGCTGATTTCGTGGCCACCAGCGGACAGTCTGCGGATACGGGGTCACTGAATACCATCACATTAAAGAATGCCATTGCCCGCCGTAACGGGACAGAAGATCACGGCGAGTTCAATGCTTCAGCGCAGGATTCGCGTATCGGCTTTATATTGAACCCCGTGTCCCTGGATAATGGCGGCAAGGTTTCCGGAAAAATGGAGATAGATTTTACGGGTGAGCTTGCTGCGGCTAAATATAATCCCCGCATGAGACTGGGGTATCTCACATTGGCGTATGATAATTGGTCATTGATGGGAGGCCAGAACTGGGATTTCTTTGCGCCGCTTAATTCGAGTTTGGCGAACACAAGCAATCTTAATCGCGGTGGCAACCTTGGTAACCGCCATCCGGAGGCTTATCTGGAGAACAGGTACGCTGTGTTAGGAGGAAAACTGAAAACGCAGTTAGGTTTCATTGATGGGGACGCCCTGGCCCAGGAAGACAGCGGTGCTCCGATCGGCGCGGCCTATGTGGAGTACGCGCGCGACATTTTCGGCATTCCGGCCACGTTCGGCGTTGGCGGTGTTTACGGCAGTACCAGGGGCTTGACAGGCGCGGCTGTCACTTCGTCAACTGATCCCAAGGTTTGGGGAGTCACGTATAACTCAACACTCCAGTTCACCAAGTGGCTTTCGTTAAAAGGCGAGGGGTATCGTGGCGGAGATCTTTCCGTGTTTGAATCCGGCGACACCACCAATGCCGGCATTTATACGTATGCCAACAGCGTCAAGTCTGTTGTAAGCCAGGGAGGGTTTGTGGAATTGACGCTCAAGCCAACGGCCAGGATCGAAAACAATTACGGCTGGGGTATCGATGGCATGAAAGATGACAATATCAATGGTCTTTCAACGGCTGCAAATCAATTGTCGGGCTGGGATGTGAACAGGAATTACTATACGAACGTTAAGTATAGTTTATCCAAAGATATGCTAGTGGCGCTTGAATACCAGCGCCTTTTCACGCATTACTTTGATGGTGCGCAGGGTGCTGACAATCGTGTCCAGACGACGTTGATCTACAAGTTCTGACACTGGAGGTCCGGTCAATAAAAAACCCCGGTCATGTGACCGGGGTTTTTTTATGTAGCGTGGATGGTTGCTTTAAATGGCGGCAAGACGTTTGGCGCAGGTGTTGAGCTCATTGAGCATCGCGGTCCGGGTCGCTTCAGTCTCTTCCGTGATCTGGGGGAAGAGCGAACGGTAGTAATTGATCCCGTCGACGAGATTTTGACGGAACTCTTCAACGGCAGCGTCTTTGGTTTCAGCCGTGCGGGCCTTTTTTTCAGCGCATAAGCGCGTGAATTGATCCAAATTAAGCCGCAGTTCCTTCAGGAGCATGTGCGGCCTGTTGGGGAATGGCATGATGCCGGCGCGGCCATAGATATGGTCGATCATTTCCTTGAGGCTGGCGGCCCGGTTGAAATAAGCGATATTAGGCCCCGGGCAGACGGCGGGAAAGGTGCCGATCTTTTTGTCCTGATGGATATTCTTGTAAAAGCCGTCGCCGAGCTGGGCGCAGATGCAGGCTTTGGCCGTGACAAGGTTGACTTGCCGCTCGTACTCATCCTTCGGGAGCCCAAGCGCCTTGAGCGCCTCGAGCTTTAATTTCTGATAGGTCCTTGATGCCGTGCAGATCGGGTTTTTTGTGAATTCCGTATTGGTCGCCAGATGGCCGAGGAGGCAGGGGCTGCCAGGGGCACCGTCATGGATGAGCTGGCACTTTCTTAACTCGCTTAACGAATTCCTTAAATTGTTGAAGGCAACGTTCAATGGCGAGACGTCGCTCAAATAAATATCGTTCTCACCGGCGGCCGCAAGTTTATCCAGGGTATCTTTGTCGATCTGAACAGCTTCAGGGACCAGCAGGAAGGGAGATCCCCAGCCTGTCGAGGCAACACCATAAAAACGCTTGAGGAAGGTGTCTTCATTGTATGTTCCAATGCCGCCCTGCGCGGTAATGCGCAAGGAGGGCGGGGTTGAAGGAACAACCTTGTTCTTCAGTTTCAGAGCCTCGTGGTATATCGAGGATAACTGGTCGGTCAGTTCCACCCGTTTTTGTTTGAATTCTTCCAGCACTGGCCCCATCAGGTTGCCGGCGCCGGCAAAGGCGTGGCCGCCGCAATTGAGCCCGGATTCGATGCGGAATTCAGAGATCCACAAACCTTTTTTGGCGAGGAATTTTCCCTGGGTGATCGCGGAGCGGTAGTCACTGACCTTGAGGATGATCTCTTTCTTGAAAGTCCCTGTCGTGTCAGCGTAGAAATCGTTGAATTCCTCGATGTAGGTATAAAGGCGGCGGTTGAAGCCCGCGGAAAGTTCGATGGCGGCGTAAAGGGCGCTCTGGGCAAAACCGCGCAGCGCGGCGAGAGCGTCAGAAAATTGTTCGGGTAAAGGGTTGCCTTCGCGGTCGACGTTCGGGCGGTCAAGCTTTGTCATGATGTTGACATCGATACGTCCGGGCACGACACGGGTGCGCAGTTCCTGCTCGAGAGTGGTTTTTTCTACAGGGTCTTTCGTTGCCAGCATTTTTTTGTATAATGTTTTCAGAGGCGAATTCTCGGGAAGGAATTCAAAGTACCGGGTGATCTCGGTGCCTGCCGTGAACGCTGTTTTTTTGAGGTCTTCCATCTGTTTCTTGACGATCCGGTCGACAAGGTCCAGGTACGCGGTGATGCGGCGCGCACGCCAGTCATCGTCAAATTTTTCGATGGGGATATAGGGTTCGTTGTAGCGGTTCGCGTAGAATTTACGGACATCCTCGATCAGGCTGTCGTCAACGAGAGAAATGACCGACGAGATGCCGTAACGTGCCACGCGGATCGGGGAGTCGATCGTGAAACAGGTCCCCATCACAGGGATATGAAATGTATGCACGCTGGACATGAAACTAGGATAGAGGAAATGAGACGAAAAGCAAGGCATTTTTGGGCGTTTCTGTTAAAATAACCGCGCTATGACAATTTATTCACGGATAGAAGAAAAGATCGCAAGGGATGAACCTTTAAGTTTGACGGACGCTTTGGCGATCCTTGGTGGCGATAGTACCGGAATGCTTCAACTACTTGATACGGCATACCGGTTGCGCAAAAAATATTTTTCCGATAAGGTGACCTTGCATGTCCTGAACAATGTCCAGAACGGGCTTTGTTCCGAGGATTGCCGTTATTGCGCGCAGTCATCAGCCTCCTCGGCATCGATCGAAGCATACCCCATGAAGCCTGACGATGAGGTGCTGGCCGAAGCGGCCGCGGCGTATCACAGCGGGGCGGGCCGTTACTGCATGGTCTTTGCCGGGACCGGTCCGTCGGATGAAAGGGTCCGCCATCTGACGGGACTGATCCGTGAGATCAAGCGCCGGCACAAGATAGAGGTCTGCGTTTCACCCGGGGTGATCAATGAGGCCCAGGCCCGTGCGCTTAAGGGCGCGGGGCTTGACCGCTTGAACCATAATCTCAACACTTCAGAGAAATATTACGGCCGTATCTGCACCTCGCACACCTACGCGGACCGCCTGGGCACGCTTGCGGCCGCTCATGCCGCCGGGCTCGATATCTGTTCCGGCGTTATCATCGGCATGGGAGAGGGCCAGGAAGATGTTTACGCCATGGCAAGGAAATTGGGCGACCTGGGGGTAAGCTCGATTCCTGTCAATTTCTTCATTCCGATCCCCGGTGTTGCGTTGAAAGAAGCAAAGGGGCTTACGCCTGAATACTGCCTGAGGGTCTTGTGCCTTTTTCGTTTGATGAATCCCCGCAGCGAGATCAGGATGGCGGCAGGGCGGGAGATCCATTTGCGTTCCCTGCAGCCTCTGGGGCTTTATCCGGCGAATTCGCTTTTTTTGCAAGGTTATTTGAATGCCCGGGGTTCTTCTGACGCGGCAACGCTGCGGATGATCATGGACATGGGGTTTTCCATTGAATCTGAGGTCCCGTTGGAAGGCCTTCTGTCTGATCAGCAGAGCCAACCAGGCCCAGGCAGGTTAAAGGACAGGGAAGCATTAAGACCGTTCCAAGGGAGGACATGAATGCAAGAGCTTATCATTATCGGTTCAGGCCCGTCAGGGCACACGGCGGCTATTTATGCGGCCCGTGCCAATTTGAAACCTTTGATGTTCGAGGGGATGATGGCCGGCGGCATTGCGGCGGGGGGGCAGTTGACTACGACGACCGAGATCGAAAATTTCCCCGGGTTTCCTGAAGGCGTCAGCGGACCGGAGCTTATGGAACGCATGCGGGCCCAATCCCTCAAGCATGGGGCGCGGATAGAGACCCAGACCGTAGAGCGGGTCGATCTTTCCCGGCGGCCATGGCGTGTTGTCACGGAAGAGGGCGCTTCCTTTGAAGCCAAAGCATTGATCATTGCCACGGGTGCCACGGCCCGGCGGATGAATATCTCCGGAGAGGATAAATTCTGGCAGCGGGGTATTTCTGCCTGCGCGGTGTGCGACGGCGCGCTGCCTATCTTCCGCAATAAAGTCGTGGTGGTGGTGGGCGGCGGCGATTCGGCGGTGGAAGAGGCCAGCCACCTGACAAAATTCGCGGCTAAGGTCATTCTCATGCACCGTCGTGATGAATTGCGCGCGTCCAAGGCGATGCAAAAACGCGCTTTCGACGACCCGAAGATCGAGATCATGTGGCATACTGTTCCTGTGGAGGCCCTGGGAGAAAAATTCCTGTCGGGGTTGAAGGTCAGGGACCTTAAGAATGACACGGTTTCCGAGCTTGCCTGCAACGGGCTTTTTTACGCCATCGGGCATCAGCCGAATACGGCCTTCCTCAGCGGGCAGCTTGAGCTCGATGAAATGGGGTATATCAAGACCGTTCCGGGGACGTCCCAGACAACGGTCCCGGGCGTCTTTGCCTGTGGCGATGTCCAGGACAAGAAATACCGCCAGGCTATTACCTCGGCGGGATCAGGCTGCATGGCAGCCCTTGAAGCGGAGAAATTCCTGCATGAGCACTGAGATCTTCAACGCCATCGCCGCGCGTTATGATGTGACAAATTACGCGCTTTCGTTCGGCATGGATATCGGGTGGCGTCGGCGGATCATCGATCATCTTCCTGGCGGGAATGAACTTGCGGCGCTCGACCTTGCCACCGGGACCGCGGATGTGGCGATCGTCCTTGCCCGAGATCCGCGCGTACGCAGGGTCGTGGGCATTGATATGTCCGAGGGGATGCTGAATTTTGCCCGTGCGAAGGTGCTCAAGGCAGGGCTCGGGTCCAAGATCGAACTGATGACCGCAGATGCCCTAGCATTGGCTTTTCCCGACGAGAGTTTTGATGTCCTTACGGTCGCTTTCGGGATACGTAACTTTTCGGACCTGATGAAGGGCCTGGCTGAAGCTTACCGCGTTCTAAAGCCGGGCGGGCGCTTCATCATCCTTGAATTTTCAACCCCCCCTGGCATTATTCAGAAATTTGTGCACGGTTTTTATCTGAAAAATATGGTACCCTTCATCGGTATGACTCTGACAGGTAAAAAAGAGGCTTATGCGTATTTGTCCAGGACCGTAAGGGCGTTCCCCTTCGGTGATCGTTTTGCCCGTATCATACGCCAGGCCGGATTCAACCGTGTGGAACGCTGTGAGCTGGCGATGGGCACAGCAACGATCTATGCGGCCATTAAATGAAACAATTTGCGAAGGTCAACTCATGATGCG
>CAIOTT010000036.1 GCA_903861305.1 Candidatus Omnitrophota bacterium
CGTGGGGGCGTGGAAAGGTTCTATCGCGGGCATGAAGGCCTGCCTGGATGAAGGGCTTGATTTCCAGATCCATACGACCGTCACCAAGTATAATTACAAGAATGTCGAGAAGATCACGGACCTTGCCGTCACGCTAGGCGCGAAGGCCCATCATATTTTCTTTCTCGTTCCGACGGGACGCGGCAAGAATATTTCCGCGGTCATCCCATCCGATGATTACGAAGCATTGTTGAAAAAGATCCTGAAGAAACAAGGTGAGGTGCCGATCGAGCTTAAGCCCGTGTGCGCGCCCCAGTTCGTGCCATTGGCGCATGAGATGCAGGTGCCGACCCGGTTCCAGCGCGGCTGCCTGGCGGGACATAGTTATTGCTGTATCCTTCCCAACGGCGATGTGCATCCGTGCCCGTATTTTCCGGTGAAGGCGGGCAATGTGCGTTTGCAGCCTTTCGACGTCATGTGGAAGAGTAATCCTCTGTTTATTGAACTTCGCGATGCGAATTACACGGGCCAATGTGGTGCGTGCGAACACAAGATCTCCTGCGGCGGGTGCCGCGCCCGGGCTTACGCGGAATCAGGGGATTATATGGCATTTGACCCTGAGTGTGTTTTTCACCATTGAGGATATGTTCAGATGCTTTCAGTTCATGACAAGGACCTCATCAAGAAGCTTCAGCCGGAGTTCCCTCTGACGGAGCGGCCTTTTGCCGTCCTGGCAGCCCAGGCCGGGATATCCGAAGAGGCCATGATAAAATTCTTTAAGAAATTGCAGCGTGACAAAGTCCTGCGGTATATCGCGCCCATGTTCGATCTCAGGCAGATCGGCGTTGTGTCCAGCCTTGTGGCCATGAAGGTGCCTGTCAAGAAATTGAAAGCGACCATCAAGATCATCAATGCGTTCCCGAACATCAGCCACAATTACCTGCGTGAAGATGCGTACAACGTTTGGTTCACGGTGAGCGCTGCGTCGGAAAAGCGCCGCGCGGCGATCCTGGCCGAGATCCGTAAGAGATCCGGCATCAACGACCTGTTGGACCTTAAGACCCGTAAGGTTTTTAAAAGTCGGGCGGTGTTCGATCTATGAAAAAGTTGTCCAAAGTCTCGAAGAAGGTCCTTTTCGCGTTGACCGAACCGCTGGCGCTTGTGCCGGAACCCTATGCGGAGCCCGCCCGGCGCATTGGTGTCAGCCAGAAGAAACTTATCGCGATGATCAAGGATTATCAGCAGCAGGGCATCATCCGCCGCATGGGCATCGTTTACGGGCATTTCAAGGTGGGGTATGCCAGCAATGCCCTTGTGGTCTGGAAGGTGGCTGAGGCGCGGATCGCAAGGACGGGTAAGATATTTTTCAATGTTCCGGCGGTCACGCATTGTTATGCCCGTAATGCCTATCCGCAGTGGCCCTATAATCTTTACACGATGATCCATGCGAAAACCAAAGAAGAGTGCCTCGCTATTATCCAGGGGATGGCCCTGAGCTCAGGCATTAAGGAATACAAGGCTTTGTATACTGTTAAAGAATTCAAGAAGATCAAGAGCGACCTGCGGGAGATACTCTGATGCGAACGACTCGGTCAAAGGCGTTGTACCAGCAAGCGTTGAGGTATTTTCCCGGCGGTGTCAACAGCCCTGTCCGCGCGTTCGGCTCCGTGGGGGGCAGCCCTTTATTTATCAGTAAAGGCAAGGGGGCCAGGATCTATGATGAGGACGGGAATTCCTACATTGACCTTGTGATGAGCTGGGGTGCTTTGTTGCTCGGCCATGCTCCGGTTGAAGTGACGCGCGCGGTGGCAAAGGCGGCCAGCCTCGGGGCCAGCTTTGGTGCGCCGACAAGTGCGGAAACAGAACTCGCTGCGATCATTGCGCGGGCGGTCCCTTCCATGCAGAAGATGCGTTTTGTCAGCTCCGGCACGGAAGCCACGATGAGCGCGATCCGTTTGAGCCGTGGGTTCACGGGGCGTGACAAGGTCATCAAATTCGACGGATGTTATCATGGCCATGCGGACAGCCTTTTGGTCAAGGCCGGTTCCGGTGCGGCCACCCAGGGTATCCCCGGGAGTGCGGGCGTGAGCGCGGCCATCAGCCGTGACACCATCGTTTGTCCGTACAATGACATTGAATTTTTTCGTAACGTGATCGCTCAACAAGGTTCCAAGATCGCCTGTGTCATCATTGAACCGGTGGCGGCCAACATGGGGGTTGTTCTTCCGCGTGAGGGTTTTCTTTCTGAGGTGCGCCGGCTTACGGCCAAGAACGGGATCGTTCTGATTTTTGATGAAGTGATCACGGGGTTCCGTCTGCGCTTCGGCGGCGCGCAGGACCTTTTCAAGGTCAAGCCGGACCTGACGTGCCTGGGCAAGATCATCGGCGGCGGGTTGCCGATCGGCGCTTACGGCGGCAGGAAAGATATCATGGACCATGTCGCGCCGCTGGGTACGGTCTACCAGGCCGGGACATTGTCCGGAAATCCTGTGGCCGTAGCCGCGGGGATCGCGAATTTGAAAGCTTTGAGCCAAAAGGATTACGCGGCGCTGGATAAGAAAGCGGATACCATCTGCCGCGACCTTCAGGACGTGTTCAAGCGCAAGCGTACGGATGTTGTCATCAACCGTTGCGGTTCTTTGTTCACGGTATTCTTCACATCCTCACCGGTAAATGATTTCACAACGGCCAAAGAAGCTGACTCAAAGCGGTACGCCGGATATTTCTGGGCCATGCTTGGGCGTGGCGTCTATTTGCCGCCATCGCAGTTCGAGGCGCAGTTCCTTTCTTTCAGCCATACGGACCGTGACGTTGCGGCGGTGGTGGCCGCGGCGGGCGCGGCATAGGGCCATGATGGATAACAGCGGCAAAAGTCATCCTGCGGGGTTTTATAGGACTGCCCCGCGGGATATTTTTTTTATGGCGCTGGTCCTGGCAGCCAGTGTTTTTTTTATTGTCCGTGACAGCGGACGCCAGGCAGGACCGGGCATGGTCCTGGTTTATCACGGCAGCCAGTTGCTGAAAGAAGTCCCGCTGGAGAAAGATGATGTTTTTCCTGTCCTTGAGGGGAGGATGCATATCCAGGTGAGTCATGGGAAGGTCAGGGTCCTTGATTCAGATTGCCTGCAGCATATTTGTACCCACACGGGATGGATACAGCGCGCGGGCCAGAGCATTGTATGCGTGCCCAACCGCGTCCTGATCGAGATAAGATCCAAGTCGCCGCAGCTCATTGACGCCGTGGCGTTCTGAAGAGGCCTATGACAGCAGAACAAGACCATCTTCATCAAACAGCGCTCCTGGTCGCCATGGCCTGCGTCCTGCAGATCGCGGAATCCCTTATCCCGCACCCTGTGCCAGGGTTACGCCTGGGGCTGGCCAATGTGATCACGCTGATCACGCTTGTGACCATGGGCTTTTCCAGTGCCATGGAAATAACCGTGCTGCGGACCATTTTGGGGTCATTCTTGACGGGGACGTTCATGGGGCCGGGGTTTGTGTTGAGTTTCGCGGGCGGGGTGGCCAGCACCTGTGCCATGGGGCTATTGTATTATGTGCCGGGGCTTGGCATGAGCATCGTGGGGATCAGTATCGCTGGGGCTCTTGTCCATAATTTCGTGCAGATCTGTGCGGCGTATCTGATCCTGGTAAGGCATCCGGGGGTCTTTGTGTTCGTTCCGTGGCTGTGCATCGGCGCGGTTATCATGGGATGGCTGACCGGCGTCGTGGCCGGTAACGTTTGTTATGCGTTGCAAGAGGGAAGCATCAGCCCTGACCTGCGGCAGGATCCGGTAGCGTCGCAGAGTTCATTCCAGGGGCGTGGATGTTATGTCCCGGGAGGGTCGTTCGTTCACGGATTGAGCGCCGGGATGAAGATCATTTCTCTGATCATTATTTCCCTTGCCGTGCTGCTGCTCAGTGATATGGTCGCCTACGCCTGGATACTGTTGTTGATGCTTGGCATTGCCGCCGCGGCGCAAACGCCTTTGAGCTTCCTTGTGCTGACCGTGAGAAGATATATCTTTCTGGCGGTCATGGCGGGGTTCCTGCCGGTCTTCGTCAATGCCACAGGGCATGATATTTTCCATATCGGGTTCCTGAACTTCACGCGGGAAGGCCTGGTTGCCGGCGGTGTTTTATTTTCAAGGATCATGCTGCTGGCGTTATTTAGTGCGTTGCTGGCGCGTACCACGGCACCCTGGGACCTGGGAAAAGCGCTGGGTGAAGGTTTAAAACCTTTTAAAGCGGTGGGCATTTCAGGGGAACGGGTGGCCAGTGTTTTTTCTGTGTCATGGATGGCCATTCCTGTGTTTTGGGATATATCCCGCAACATTATCCGTAGCCTTGGCTGGGGCAGGTTTAAAGACATTCGCGCTATTCCTGAGGTATTGAGCGAGTTCATGACAAAATTTTATATGGAAGCGTCAGCCGTTGTTATCCCTGGAAAAGAAGCGCCATGAGTACACTGCCGGTTCGCCCCAGAGCGGTGTTGTTGCTTGTGGCTGTCATAGTTTTAGCCGTGCTGGCTAAAACTTATGCGGCCTTTAATTACTATACCGAGCAGCAGACCCGGTTCATGATGGATACGTATGTGAGCATTTCTGCGACGGGACGGCACGATGTGGTGCCTGCGGCTGTGATCGCAGCGCTGGACCGCGTGCAGCAGATCGCGGTCAAATTCTCTGCGCAGGATCCCGGAAGCCCGGTCTATGCCTTCAATCATGAGGGCCGGCCGCTGGCGGACCCGGAGATCGTGGCGCTTGTAAGCCGGGGCCTGCAGATCAGCCAGGCATCGGGCGGTGCGTTTGACATGACTGTTGAGCCGTTGGCTGAATTGTGGGGGTTTTATACCAAAGAGCCTCATCTTCCACTGGAGAAGGATATTCACTCAGCCCTCCAGCCGGTCGGGTTCCGGCATTTAGGACTAAAGAACGGGATATTGACCAGGGACAGGCCTGATGTGCGCATTGACCTGGGGGGGATCGCCAAGGGCTACGCGCTGGTTGAAGCGGTGAAAGTTCTCAGGACGTTCGGTGTGACGTCCGCGATGGTCGATGCCGGCGGTGATGTTTATGTGATGGGCAGGAAAGGCCTTCGGTTGTGGAACATCGGAATCCGCCAGCCGCGGACCGAGGGGATCGTCGGCTATGTTTCTGTCGGGGATACCGCGGTCATGGGCGCAGGGGATTATGAAAGGTTTTTTATCAAGGACGGCCGCAGGTATCATCACATTTTTAACCCATCGACCGGTTATCCGACCGAAGGTGTCGCCTCCGTCACCTTGATCTGCGATGACCCTGTTGCCGGCCAGGCCTGGGGCAAGATACCCTTCGTCCTTGGCCCCCAAAAAGGCCTTGAAATGCTTTCCAGGATACCAGGCATGGACGTTATCATAATCCTTTCATCGGGAGAAAGGCTGTATTCCAAAATGATGCGCCATCCCTTGAAGGTTGAACCGTCGCAACGCTGACGAGAAATACTTAAGCAAACGTTTTCTTTAAATTCCCGCCAGAACTTGTTTTAACCCCCTTTTTCAGTATATATTTATAGATGGTGGAGGTCGTCACATACAGTTTAGAGGGTGTGTCTTTTGTATATTGGAGATCCACAAGGAGCTGGATATGAAGAAATTAATATCATTGATCGTTTTGTTCAGTTTTGTGTTGAGCAGTATTGTTCCGCCGCGCGCTTATGCCCAAGCCCTGAATTTGCCTGCACCCGGCACGATGGTCGCCATGTCGCCGGATTACATGCCGGTCATGATGAAAGGCGTGAAGGTACATCCTGAGAATCCGCTTTTATTGGATTTCATTCTTGACACCGGAAAGTCCGGGCTCGCGATCGATGGGTCTGAGTTTAGATCCGAGTCGCAAAAGCTCATCAAGTATTTTTTGGCCTCACTGACGATCAAGGAAGACGACCTTTGGGTCAACCTCTCGCCATACGAGAAGGACCGGATGATCCCTGAAGAGTTGGGCAAGACAGAACTTGGGCGTGACATGCTGGTGCAGGACTACGTCCTTAAGCAGCTCACCGCATCCATGATCTATCCGGAGAAAGAATTAGGTAAAGCTTTCTGGAACAGGGTTTATACCAGGGCGCAAGAAAAGTTTGGCACCTCGGATATCCCGGTCGACACGTTCAACAAGGTGTGGATCGTGGCGGACAAGGCCAAGGTCTTCGAGCAGAACAATGGGGCTTATGTCGTAGGATCGCATTTGAAGGTCATGCTGGAATCGGATTACGAAGCCATGTCCCATCAGAAGGGTATGGCGGCGATGGAACCCTCCCCCTCGTGGGGAGGGAATGGGAGGGGGGAGCAAGAACTCACCAAATAGGTCATCCGCGAGGTCGTTATCCCCGAGATCGAGAAAGAGGTCAATCAAGGCCAGAACTTCGCGCCCTTGCGCCAGATGTTCTATACCATGATCCTTGCGTCCTGGTACAAGCTCGCGCTCAAGGACGCGCTTCTCAACCAGGTCTACAGCAATAAAGGGAAGACATCCGGGGTGTTGTCCGACGACCCGGCTGTCAAAGAAAAGATCTATGACCAGTATTTGCAGGCGTACAAGAAGGGCGTGTTCAATTATATCAAGGACGATATTGATCTGGTGAGCCAGGAACCCTTGCCCCGCAAGTATTTCTCAGGTGGAGAAGAGTTCCATATGCTGCCTGGCATCCTTGATCGCTCCCAGAAGACCACCCCCGATGAACGTGCCGCGATGAAGACAGGCGACCTGGCCATGATAACGATTAATACTGTCAAGAAGGCGGTGGTCGCGGGTCTTATTATTCTTGGGATCGGTGCTTTTACACAGACGCCGTTCGCGCAGCATTTCTTTGACGTTGGCAGAGATGTAACGCCAATGGAAACTGTGAGCACGGCGAAAGGCGTTGTTTTGCCGTTAGACACCGGGGATATTATAGGGAAGGATGCCATCGCAGGGTTTAAAAGTGTGGCGTCCTCTTCTAATGGGTATACGAATTTGGATGGGAGTATTTCCGTAGAATATGACGCCTATTATTCGAACAGCACAGGAGATATCGGGATCAGGCTCAAAGGGGATCAGTTTCAGATGGTCAAGCGTTCGGTGAGAACATCTGACGATTTTTCCGGTGAGTATCGTATTTATAGAAATGCCAAGAGAAAAGAGTTTGTGCTTTTCCTCAAAATGAAAAAGGATGGCGTTTTGATCATTGAACCTGGCAGCCTTAAGGATCCGTATATACAACAAATGATGAGCAAGACAGACGTGGAACCAATATTGTCTTTAGATACGGGTGACGTTGTCGGAGCCGAGGACATATCAAAATTTAAATACATGCCCGCCGGGAACGGGTATCAGAATCCAACAGAGGGTGTTTCTGTAGGATATGATGTTTATTTATCCAAGGATACGAAAGAGGCCGGGATTTTATTCCATCCTATTGTTAGTGGGAATCAGCCAGGCCAGCCGTAGTTGGTCAAGCGTTCGAGGAAGACGTTTGATGACTATATTCTGGAGTATCGTATCTACAGGAATGCTCAAGGGAAAGAGTTTGTGCTGGTGCTCACGCTTAAGAATGATGGCTCTCTGTTCGTGATACCGGGAATGCTCCATGATGAGATAATTCAAAGGAGGATGGCTCAGGTAGATGCGACCGTGCAATTGTCTTTAGACATCGGGGATGTGGTTGGGACGGATGCCGTCTCGAAATTCAAATACATGCCCGCTGGCAATGGATATCAGAATTCAACAGAGGGTGTTTCTGTAGGATATGATGCTTATTTATCCACGGATACGAAAGAGGCCGGGATCTTATTTCATCCTGTTTTCAAAGGAGATCAGTCAGGCCAGCCGCAGATGATCAAGCGTTCGAGGAAGACGTTCGATGGCTATACCCTGGAGTATCGTATCTATAGAAATGCCCAAGGGAAAGAGTTTGTGCTGGTATTCACGCTTAAGAATGACGGCTCTCTGTTTATTATACCGGGAATGCTCCATGATGAGGTGATTCAAAAGAGGATCGGTCAGGTAGACGCCCCCGCGCAATTGTCTTTAGACACCCGGAACGTGGTCGGAACGGAAGGCGTTTCAAGCTATAAAAAACTGCCGTCCCTTCTTGATGGGTATACAAGTTCAGATGGGAGTATTTCCGTAAAATACGATGCTTATTATTCCCAGAGCAAGCGAGAGGTCGGTATCCAGTTTAAAGGCGATGAGTGGCAGATGGTCGAGCGCTCTAGGAAGTCGTTCTTTGGCGGATCGATCCGGGAATATCGTGTTTATAAAAACGCCCGAACAGGGAAAGAGTTTGTTCTTTATATAATGAATATGCAGGATGGCTACGTTGGTACACTTCCTGATAAGCGTAATGATGTAAAGATGCGCAGGTGGATGGAGGTTGCTATCCCGTTGTCCGACAACATTCTTCAGGACGCGGGGAAAGGATTAATGGCCGCGCTAGATATGTCTATGACGCAAAAGAATGAGCCCGGCGTGTCACAGGAGTCTCAGGAAGCCGGGAGAGCCCTCTTTACCGCATTGCAAGGAAGCGTAACCTATGAACCTAAACAGGATGGCAAGGCCACCGAGGTCACTGTTCACTTCACTGATAGAGTACGAAAGGCTATCAGCGGTCTGTGGGCTGTCGCGTATCCAGAACAGTCATTGTCTGATGGTGAGCCCAGCGCAGAAGAGCTCGTCAAGATCAAGGAGATAGCCCAGTCGTTCTTTGCCCCTCATGAAGTTGAGGTCGCTAAAGACCGGATAAAGGTCGTCTTTCCAGTATCAATACCAGATGTAAAGGAAGGGCTTGATCTGGCGATGAGCAGCGGTGATGCGATCAACTTGATGAGTGCGGCGCTGACGATGTATGCCGGCGTTACATCCTTCCAAGCGAAGAACTACAATATGGGTGCGATATTGATCACTTCTTCGTTGGCGGTCCTTTTGGGTGTCTTTTTGAACACGAAAAGCAAATCAAACCGCAGGTACATAAAGGAGAATCGAGTTATTACTGAGGATGTCCGAGGGACAACTATTACTTTACCCCGACCCAAAGTGCCGCCAATAACTGACAGTGAGTGGACCACAATAGAAGCTGATCTTGTGAAAGCCTTGAAGTTGACAGAAGTTCATTCAATAATTTATGGTGAGAATGAAACAAGTGTTGTGACGAGAGAACTGTCTAAAGCTGACGCAGAGAAGAAAATCGAGGATATGGCCAGCACGACAGGTGAGAAAAGGTCACCCCAGGACCTTGGTGGTATCGACCTGAATGCCAGGAACATGGGGCTGGAGGTTGCCAGGGACGGGAAGGGCGTTGACATGAAATTCGACCCGGCCATGGTCGCGGAATTCCAGAAAGGTGATTTTACGGGCGTTGAGGGGATCATCCTCAGGATCGTCCCGCTTCAAAGTCCTTTCCAGGCCCTGGGCATGGAGGCAAGCCCAGCGGGCGATGAGTTGGCAAAAGGCTAGGATCAGCAGAACTTAAGATCGCTTGAATATAGGAACCTCCGTTTGGCCTTGATCGGCCGAGCGGAGGTTTTGTATTTGTTCATCAAGAAAAAATATTTTCTATATACAAAGGGTTGTCATATAGGGTAAAATCGGTAACTCGAAAGCGATATCTAATGCCAACTGTTATAATTCAAAAAGGCCGCGATATACCGCTCAAAGGGCGTGCCAGCGCTGAACTTAAGGCGTTGCCGTTGCCTTCAGAGTGTATTTTCCCCTTCCTTGACTTCGCTCCCAGACAATTCCGCCTGCTCATCAAGGAAGGCGACAAGGTCCTTGTCGGTTCGCCTATCGCGGAAGACCGTGAACATCCGGGACTGGTCCTGGTATCTCCGGTCAGCGGAGCGGTCAAGCATGTCAACCGCGGCGACAAACGGGCCTTATTGTCCATTACGTTGTCGACGGACGGTCAGCAAACGCCCGTCCAGCACCAGAAATTTTCTCCGGAGTCGTTGATCGCCCTCTCCCGCGAAGCGGTCATGGAACAGCTTCTCAAGGGCGGTGTCTGGCCTTTCCTGCGCCAGCGCCCGTTTTCCAGGACAGCAAATCCTTTGAACACCCCCAAGTCCATTTTTGTCAGGGCCATGAATACGGACCCTCTGGCGCCTGATCTTGATGTTATCCTCAACGGGGTTGAGCGTGAATTCCAGGCCGGGCTTGATGTCCTCAAGCGCCTTACCCCGGGGAATGTCTATCTGTGTTTTGACGCCAAGGCAAAAGCCAGGGCCCTGACCGGGGCTTCCCATGTTGAGTCTGTAGCTTTTTCAGGCCCTCATCCCGCCGGCAATGTGGGGACGCATATCCATCATTGCGATCCTGTTGGCAAGGGTGATGTGGTGTGGTTCATGGAAGCCCAGGATGTGGTGCGCGCGGGTCGGCTTTTTCTTGACGGTGTGTTTTATCCCTCCAGGATCATCGCCGTTACTGGTGAAGGCGCTTCACTCCGTTCGCATGTCAAAACGGTCCTGGGGGCCTCGGTGGCGTATGTTCTTGGTGACAAAAAGGATGATGCCTTGCGCTATATTTCAGGCAGCGTCCTTAGCGGCAGCGATGTGGGTTATGACGGCGGTGTCGGCCTTTTCGATGCGCAGGTGACGGTCATACCGGCCGGCGGCGCGCGAAAGTTCTTCGGTTGGCTCATGCCCATGTTCAAGGATTACAGCTTTTCACGGACCGTCGCGTCGGCCCTGGCGCCGCAGCGGGACGTGTCTTTGGATACGGAGGTCCATGGCGGTTTGCGTGCCGTGGTCGTCAATGACCTCTATGATGAACTTAACGCCATTGATGTGATGACATATTTTTTGATCAAGGCGATCTATGGCCACCAGATCGAGGAAATGATCCGCCTTGGCATCCTTGAATGCGCGCCTGAAGATTTCGCGCTGGCGACGTTCGCGTGCCCGTCCAAGGTCGACGTGGGCGCGGTCATCCAGCGCGGGCTCGACATGATAGAGAAGGAAGGCTGAACGCTCATGGGAAACGATCTGATCCGTAAAGCCATGGATGATCTTGGAAAGAATTTTTCCAAGGGGAAACCTCTGGAAAAATTGCATCCGCTTTACGAAGCCATTGACGGATTTCTTTTTACATCCGGGGCGATCGCCAGGAAAGCGCCGTTCGTCAGGGATGCCTGGGACCTCAAGCGCGTTATGGTCATCGTTGTTCTCGCCCTTATCCCTTCCACGCTGTTTGGGATCTTCAACGCGGGCTATCAGGCGCAGAACGCTTTGGGCCTTGCGCATGCATGGCCGGATGCGGTTCTCAGAGGGTTGCAGATCGTCCTGCCTGTTATTTTTGTCAGCTACGCCGTGGGCGGGTTCTGGGAGGTCCTTTTTGCCTGTGTCCGCAAGCATGAGATCAATGAAGGTTTTTTTGTCACGGGACTCCTGTTCGCGTTGACTTTGCCGCCGCATATCCCGTTATGGCAGGTTGCGGCGGGCGTATCCTTTGGCGTGGTCGTTGGCAAGGAAATATTCGGCGGGACGGGGATGAACATTGTCAATCCGGCGCTCGCGGGCCGGGCGTTCCTGTTCTTCGCGTACCCCGCCCAGATGTCCGGGGAAGCGGTTTGGTACGGGGTTGATGGCGTGACACGGGCGACACCCCTGGCGACCATGGCGTCGGTGCCGGCGGGTACTACCGGCGTTGCGGCCTTGCACCAGGCCGGCTATACCTGGTCCCAGCTTTTTTACGGTTTTATTCCCGGCTCCATCGGCGAGACCTCCAAGCTGGCCTGTTTGATCGGCCTGGCTTTCCTTCTTATTACGGGCGTTGCGAGTTGGCGGATCATTGCGGGATGCGTGGCGGGGCTCGTGAGTGTTGCGAGCCTGATAGGCTTCCTTCATGTCAAGACAGTCCATCCGGTGCTTCCGTTCGAATGGCACCTTGTCCTGGGCGGGTTTGCATTCGGCGCCATTTTTATGGCCACGGACCCTGTGTCCGCGTCGGCCACAAGGCTGGGCCGGTGGATCTATGGCTTCTTGATCGGTGCGCTGGTTGTTTTTATCAGGACGTTCAATCCCGCGTATCCGGAAGCCGTGATGCTGTCGATTCTTCTGATGAATATTTTTGCGCCCATGATCGACCATTATGTGGTTGAAGGCCATATTAACAGGAGAACGCCGCGTGCCCAAGCGAAGTGAATTCTATCCTGTCGGTTTTGCTTTTGTCATCTGCGCTGTGGCCAGCCTTTTGCTGGCGTCCGTGTCGCAGGGGCTCAAGCCCATGCAGGAACTTAACATGGGCCTGGACCTGAAAAAGAACATCCTCCGGTCGGTCAAGCTTACCCCGCCGGTTCCACCACATGCCAGTCCCAGGGAAGTGACGCAGATCTATACGGACGCGATCCAACTGGCTGTCATTGACGATCAGGGCAATATTGTTCCCGGCAAGAAACCCGATGATATCAAGGGACGGCAAGGCCTTTATCCTTTGTTCATTTATCAGAAGGGCGGTATCGTTCAGGGGTATTGTTTCCCGATCGAAGGCAAAGGGCTGTGGTCCATGCTTTACGGTTATATGTCGATCGAGCCTGACGGAAAAACGGTGCGCGGGATCACCTTTTACAAGGAAGGCGAAACCCCGGGGCTTGGTGGCGAGATCGAGGCTTTGTGGTTCCAGAAAAATTTCGAAGGCAAGAAAATATGGGATGATGTCCGTCAACAGACGGTCCCGCTGGCCGTGGCCAAGGGCAAGGTCCAGGACCGGATGCCCAAGGAAAAGTGGCCTTATTATGTCGATGGTATCAGCGGCGCCACATTGACGGGCAAGGGTGTGAGCGCGCTGTTGGAGAGCTGGATCAGGACTTACGAGCCGTTCTTCATGAAACTCCACAGGAATTAGAGGAAGGTCCTTATGGCCATATTCGGAAAAAAAGAACAACAGATCGTGATGGACGGGATATGGAACAAGAATCCGATCGCGTACCTTGTCATGGGCATCTGTTCTGCGCTGGCAGTCACGGTTAAGGTTGAGACCGCGCTGCTCATGGCCATCGGCACCTCGTTCGTGCTTTCTTTCGCCTGCATGGTGATCTCTTTCCTGCGCAATTACATTCCAAGCAATGTCCGTATCATCATCCAGCTGACGGTCATCGCGTCGCTGGTCATCATTGTCGACCAGGTCATGAAAGCGTACGCGTATGAGATCAGCAAGCAGATGAGCGTTTTTGTCGGTTTGATCATCACCAATACCCTTGTCATGGGGCGGACGGAAGGGTATGCCATGAACAATCCCCCCTGGCCGTCATTCCTCGACGGCCTTGGGAATGCCATCGGCTACAGCGGGATGATCCTGACCGTGGCCGCGATGCGGGAGATCTTCGGCAGCGGGACATTCCTGGGCCATCAGGTCATCCCCCAGGCTTTTTACCAGGCCGGTTATATCAACAACAGCATGCTGCTGCTGGCGCCTGGGGCGTTCTTTTTGCTGGCAGCGATCGTTTGTCTCCAGCGTTCGATATCGGGTTACAAGGAAGAACAACAGTAAGGCGGTATTATGGGCCATTATCTGACATTAGCCATCAAGACCATCTTTATCGAGAATATCCTTCTGGCATATTTTCTGGGGATGTGTTCTTTTTTGGCCTGTTCGAAACAGATCAAGACCTCCACCGGTCTTGCTTTGGCCACGACCTTTATCGCCGGCGTGACCTGCCCTTTGAACTGGGTGCTGAGGGAATATGTCCTGAGGAAAGGATCGCTGGCGTGGGCGGGACTTCCCAACCTTGATCTTAATTACCTGAGTTTTATTGTTTTTATTGCCACCATTGCGGCGCTGACCCAGATCACGGAAATGGTCGTTGACCGTTACAGCCCCGCGCTGTACGCGGCTGTCGGCATTTTTCTGCCGCTCATCGCAGTTAATTGCGCGGTGCTGGGGGCGACGTTCTTCATGGACCAGCGGGATTATACGTTCAAGGAGTCGCTCGTGTACGGCGTGAGCGCCGGTGCCGGGTGGGGGTTGGCGATCATCACGCTTTCCGCTCTTCGCAAAAAACTCTGGTATTCCAATCCGCCGGATCCCTTGAAGGGATTGGGCATGGCCATGGTCACGACCGGTTTTATGGCCATGGCGTTCATGGCGTTCGCCGGCATTAGTTTCTAAATAATAAGGATCTGCTTGATGTCATTTGTAAGTTTTGTCCTGTTGAGCGCCTTGTTCTTTTCCATCATCATCATTGTGCTGGTGCTTTTGCTGATCTTTATCGAAAGCCTTGTGGTGAAGAAAGGCGATTGCCATTTGAAGATCAATGACCAGTGCATGCCCTTTGTCGTCCAGTCCGGGAAAAGCCTTTTGACCGTCCTTTCCGAGAACAAGATATTTCTCCCATCAGCGTGCGGCGGCAGGGGCGAGTGCGGCGTGTGCACCTGCCGGGTCACCAAAGGCGGCGGCGAAATACTTCCGACGGAAACAGCCCAGATTCCGTGGCGCCTGCAGAAAGAGCATTACCGCCTGGCGTGCCAGGTCAAGGTCCGCGAAGACCTTGATATCCTTATCCCGGCCGAGGCGTTCAACGTCAAGAAGTTCGAATGCGAGGTCATTTCCAACCTCAATGTTGCGACCTTCATCAAGGAACTTGTCCTGCGTTTGCCCCCGAGCGAACCGTTCGATTTCAAGGCGGGCGGTTATATCCAGATCGATATCCCGGCGTACACGATGAGTTTTCGTGACATTGATGTTGCTCCCGAATACCGTCCCGACTGGGACAAATTCAAGTTATGGGACCTGAAGGCGCAGAACACAGAGCTTATTTTCCGCGCCTATTCCATGGCCAATTATCCGGGTGAGAAGGGGCTGGTGAAGCTCAATGTCCGCATTGCCACCCCGCCCCCGAAGGACATGTCCCTGCCCCCGGGCATCGCGTCATCCTACATTTATCGTCTGAAGCCGGGTGACAAGGTGATGGTCAGCGGGCCATACGGGGAATTTTTTATCAAGGATACGCAGAAAGAAATGATCTATATTGGTGGAGGGGCCGGCATGGCGCCTTTACGCAGCCATCTTTTCGAGCTTTTCAAGAGCCGCCGGACGACGCGCAAGGTCAGTTTCTGGTATGGCGCGCGCTCCCGCCGCGAGATATTTTACGAGGAAGATTTCAGCGCGCTTGAGAAAGAGTTCCCGAATTTCCAGCATCGTGTGGCGCTTTCGGCGCCGTTGCCGGAGGATAAGTGGCAGGGTGATGTCGGGTTCATCCACCAGGTCCTTTATGAAAAGTATTTAAAGAACCATCCTGATCCTGAGGGTTGCGAATATTATTTGTGCGGTCCGGGGCCCATGATCGATGCGGTCAACAAGATGCTGGATTCTTTAGGTGTCCCGCCGGAGATGATCGCTTACGATAATTTCGGTTGATCCCGGACTTTTTTACGCATTTTCTTGCGCGCAATATTTTCGATGCTATTCTAGGGAGGCGTGAAAGATCAGGGTCGATCTTCGGCAGGTTTGGATTTATTCTCACAAGGGTTTTCTTCGTCATCACAGGTGCAGTCTTTGCTGGGTTCAAGGCTGCACTGTTTTTTGAGTGGTTTCTTGGCGACGATGAGGCCCAGGCCCAGTCCGGCGGCGCACAGAAGAAGGATGATGAGGGTGGCAAGGTAATACATGGTTGTTATTATAAGGATTAACACAACCAGCGCAACAGGCAAATTTTATAATGCAGACATTGCTTCCTGATTATATCCCGATCTTTTTCTTTTTCCTGCTGGGCGTTGCTTTTGTCGGCGCGGCGTTCGTCGTTTCCTGGCTTTTGCGGCCCAAGGCCCCATCGATCGAGAAATGCGCTCCTTATGAGTGCGGCGAGATCGTCAGGGGAACCTCACGGATCCAGTTCAATATCCGCTTTTATCTTGTCGCCCTTATTTTCGTAATTTTTGATGTGGAGATACTCTTTACGGTCCCATGGGCCGTTGTGTTCCAGAAGATGGGCATGCAGGCGTATCTGGAGATGGTCGCTTTCATTGTTGTCCTGGCGCTGGGCCTTGTGTATGCCTGGAAGAAAGGGGCCCTGGAATGGCAGTGAACGAAAGCCTCCCGTTCGCTTCTTATATTGAAAAGATGCCCGGCGGCCAGGTCATCCTTGCCACGAGTGAAGATCTTTTTAACTGGGCGAAAGCCGCATCCTTGTGGCCTCTCACCTTCGGGCTAGCCTGCTGCGCGATCGAGATGATGGCGGCGGGTTCATCCGATTATGACATCGACCGTTTCGGGTCAGGTGTTTTTCGCGCCAGTCCCCGCCAGTGTGACGTGATGATCATTTCAGGGACGATCTGCATCAAGATGGGGGAGAGCCTGAAAAAACTTTACGCCCAGATGCCTGAGCCCAAATACGTCATTGCCATGGGAAATTGTTCGATCAGCGGCGGCATTTTTTATCATGACAGTTATTCCGTGGTCAAGGGTGCTGACGCGCTCGGTATCCCGATCGATGTTTATGTCACCGGTTGCCCGCCGCGTCCCGAGAACCTGCTGCACGGACTGATCAAGCTCCAGGAAAAGATCACGGCCAGGAAAGCAGAGGCGGTTTGATGGATATCGCCGCGCTTGTTCAGGAACTTCAGAAAAAAGCACCTGCTGCGGGTGTGGAGCTGACGCCCACCGGCGTTGTCATCCGAAGGGACGATGTGCCCCTGGTGTTCGGTTTATTGAAGGGCGAGTTTTCTTTCGAGAGTTTACAGTGCCTTACGGCCGTGGACCGCAAGGGGACGATCGAGGTCGTTTACCATGTTTACAGTTTCACGCACCGGTTGATGGCCGTGCTGAAGGTGGTCCTGGCGATGGACGACCTTAACGTGGCATCGGTCAACGGCCTGTGGAGTTCAGCCAACTGGTTTGAACGGGAGGTCTATGACCTTTTCGGCGTAAAGTTTACGGGGCATCCTGACCTGCGCAGGATACTGAACCCCGAAGGCTGGACGGAACATCCCTTGCGCAAGGACTTTAAAGGGGCGGGCGTAGTGCTCAAGCCCGTGAAATGAAGACACTATGGTGACAGAAGAACTCATTGTCAATATGGGGCCGCAGCATCCGTCGACGCACGGGGTACTTTACCTCGAGCTGAAGCTTGACGGCGAGATCATCGTGGAGTGCCGCCCTAATATCGGGTACCTTCACCGCTCGATCGAGAAGATCGCGGAGAACCGCACGCTGGTCCAGTTTGTCCCCTTCACGGACCGGCTTGACTATCTGGCGTCGATGAATGATAACCTGGGGTTTTGCCTTGCCGCTGAGAAACTGCTGCAGATAGAGGCGCCGGCGCGCGCCCAATACCTCCGCGTCATTGTGGCGGAGCTTAACCGTATTGCCAGCCATCTTCTGGCGATCTCGACCTTTGCCCAGGACCTGGGGGCGTACGCGACCCCGCTTTTTTTCGCCATGCGCGACCGGCAAAAGGTGGTGCAGATATTCGATGAGCTTTGCGGCCAGCGCCTGACGTACAACTACATCCGCATTGGAGGCGTTGCGGGAGACATGACACCCGAGATCGCCCGGATGATCGGAGAGTTCGTGCTGTATTTCAGGAAGATGGTCAATGACTATGACGAGCTTCTTACCCATAACATCATTTTCAAGGTGCGTTCCAAGGGCATCGGCATCATCTCTAAAGAGTTTGCGCTTGATTATGCCGTGACCGGGCCAAGCCTTCGGGCGTCCGGCTTCAAATGGGATGTGCGCAAGGACGAGCCGTATCTGGTGTATGACAAGTTCGATTTTGATGTTCCGGTGGGGGCTAACGGTGACGCGTGGGACCGGTATTATGTCAGGATCCAGGAAATGCGCGAAAGCCTCAGGATCATTGAACAGGCGATGGGCGCCATTCCCGAAGGTGACCCTGTGGCCAAGGTCAACAAGGTCTTCCGTCCGTCGGGAGAAGTTTACATGAGGACCGAGAGCCCGCGCGGCGACCTGGGTTTCTATATCGTTGGCACGGGTGAGACTTTTCCATACAGGCTTAAGATCCGCGCGCCGTCTTTCTCCAATATCGCGGCGCTGGCGCCGCTGATCAAGGGGCTTAATGTGTCGGACGCGGTGTGCGCGCTGGGCAGCCTTGACATTGTCATGGGGGAGATCGACCGATGAAGCCCTTTTTGATGGAGATCATCTGGCTTGTCCTCAAGGGTATCATGGCGCTTACCTTTGTGGCTGTTTCCGCGATGTTCCTCATCTGGTTTGAACGCAAGGTTTCGGCCCGGGTGCAGAACCGCATGGGCCCGATGATAACAGGGTTTCACGGTGCGTTACAGTCGGTCGCGGATACGGTGAAGCTCCTGTTGAAGGAGAATATCGTCCCCACGGGGGCGGATTTCGTGGTCTGGTGGCTGGCCCCGTTCTTTGTGGCGGTCCCGGCGATCATGGTCTTTGTATGCATGCCTTTCGGGCCGAATGCCATAGTTTGCGATCTTAATGTCGGCATCCTGTTCATGTGTTCGGTGACCTCTGTGAGCGTCCTGGGGATATTCATGGCGGGGTGGGGGTCGAGCAATAAATATTCCCTTTTGGGCGGGATGCGCTCCGCGGCCCAGATCATCAGTTATGAGGTACCGCTGCTCCTTTCCGTCCTCGTTGTCGTTATGCAAGCGGGGACGCTTTCCATGCAGGGGATCGTTCACGCCCAGGAAACAGGGTGGTTCTTCCTGAAGCCGAACCTGCTGCTCGCGTTCATCATCTATATCATTGCCGCGACGGCTGAGGTCAATCGCGTGCCGTTCGATATCCCGGAAGCCGAATCTGAGCTTGTGGCCGGTTACCATACGGAATATTCCGGGATGAAATTCGCGATGTTCTTTGTGGCGGAGTATACGAATTTTTTCATTATTGCCGCCATTGCCTCGACGCTGTTCCTGGGCGGATGGCTGGGGCCCGTGGCGCCGTCCCCGGTGTGGTTCCTTCTCAAAGCGTACGGTATTATTTTCATTTTGATGTGGGTCCGCTGGACTTTGCCCCGCCTGAGGATGGACCAGATGATGTCCTTTGCCTGGAAGGCGCTGACGCCACTGGCGTTGCTCAATGTACTTGTTACGGGCTGGCTGCTCGTTATAAAAGGTTGATATGTTCAAGATCCCGCTAGACTTTTTCCAGGGCGTCCTCAGCATCCTCAAGGGCTTTGTTGTCACGGGCCGGAGCATGTTCAGGAAACCCGTAACGATCGAGTATCCCCTGAAAAAGGCGGTCATGACCGAACGTTTTCGCGGGATGGCGGACCTTCGCCCGGAAAAGTGCATTTCCTGCATGCAGTGCGTCCGGATATGCCCTACGGCGGCGCTTGATCTTGTTTCTGTAATGAACCCCGAGACAAAGAAAAAAGTCCTGCAGTCGTTTTGTTTTAACGCGGAACTTTGCTGTTTCTGCGGCCTTTGCCAGGAGGTCTGCCCGACCAAGGCTATCTTCCTGAACGCGGTTTATGAGGTTGCTTACTATAAACGCAGCGACGTGACATCGATCGACCTGATGAAGCCGGACAAGTACGCCCATGTCGGCGAGTTGGCATCCGGGAAGGGGAAGAAATGACAGAACTGGTTTTTTATATCATCGCTGTCAGCCTTTGTGCGTTCGCTTTTCTGAGCGTGACCGTGGGGGATGTGTTCCATAGCGCGGTATGTCTTACATTCACGCTGCTGAGCGTGGCGGGAGTTTATTTTTTTCTTGGAGCGCCGTTCATCGGTGTTATCCAGATCCTCGTCTATGTCGGCGGGATCATGACACTTTTCATTTTTGCCATTAAACTGACGGCCAAAATTGGTGATGCCAGCATACGGCAGTTCACGCGCCAGCTGTGGCCCGGCGCCGCTCTTGCGGGCGCTATCCTTGCCCTTTTATTGGCGGTGATCAGGGCTAACGCCTGGAGCCTCCGGCTGCTGCCGCCGGTGCAGGGGCCAGATCTCAAGCAACTTGGGGTAGAGCTGTTGACACGCTATTTGCTGCCGTTCGAGTTCATTTCGCTGCTTTTACTGGCGGCGCTGGTCGGCGCCATTGTTATTGGAAAGGTAAAGAAATGATCCCCCTCGGGCATTTTGTGATCTTGAGCGCGGTCCTTTTCTGTATCGGGTTGTTCGGGGTCCTGACCCAGCGCAATGCGATACGGTTCCTGATCTCCGTTGAGATCATCCTCAATGCGGCGAACATCAACCTTGTGGCATGCAACAGGTACCTCGCCCCGGCCAATGCCGAGGGGCAGGTCGTTTCGCTGTTCGTGATCGGGGTGGCGGCCGCGGCCAGCGTGGTGGGCCTTATCCTTATTATTTCCGTGTACAGGCAAAGAAAATCAGTATTCCTGGATGACTTCAATCTATTAAAATGGTAAACATCGCCCACTTTATCCCGGTATTTCCTTTTGTCGCTTTCTGGCTGAATATCATTTTCGGCTGCAGGCTTGGTGTTGCTTGCGCGTATGTTTCTGTCGGCGCCTCTGCGATCTCTGCCGTGCTGGCTGTGCTTGTTTTCATGGGGTTGCAGGCGGGTGGCGGTTCGTATGTGCTCACCCCATGGCTTTCGGTGAACGGCCATCCCATTTCGCTTGGGATCATTGTTGACAGCCTTACGGTCATGATGCTCCTGGTCGTGACCATCGTTGGCACGCTCATCCAGATCTATTCGATCGGCTATATGGGGGGAGACCCGCGTTTTACCAGGTATTTCGCCTATATCTCGCTTTTCATGTCGTCCATGCTGGGGCTTGTTTTGGTCGACAATCTTTTCCTTTTGTATATTTTCTGGGAGGGTGTCGGGTTGTGCTCATGCCTGCTGGTCGCTTTTTGGTATGAGAAACCCGCGGCCGCGGCAGCGGGTATCAAGGCTTTTATCACCACGCGTGTCGGCGATACCGGGTTGCTGCTGGGGATCCTTTTATTAATGTCCGTCGGGCATTCACTGCGTTTTGCCGATATGAGCGTTATCAGCGCGCCGGAACCTTTGATGGTGCTGGCGGCGCTGCTTATTTTTATGGGAGCCGTGGGTAAATCCGCCCAGTTCCCGCTGCACGTGTGGCTGCCCGACGCCATGGAAGGCCCTACGGCGGTGTCGGCGCTGATCCACGCCGCGACCATGGTCGCCGCGGGTGTTTATCTTGTGGCGCGTTGCTATCCTCTTTTTACGGCGCATCCGCTGGCGCTGCAGACTGTCGCGGTCATCGGCGCTATCTCGGCGGTCATGGCCGCGTCCATTGCCTGCTTTGCCAATGATATCAAGAAAGTCCTGGCCTATTCGACCATCAGCCAGCTTGGCCTTATGATGCTTGGCCTTGGCGCGGGCGGGTACACGGGCGGAACGTTCCATCTTATGACGCATGCGTTCTTCAAGGCGCTGTTGTTCCTGGGCGCCGGATCGGTCATCCACGCGGTCCATACGCAGGATATCCGCGCCATGGGCGGGTTATTCAACAAAATGAAGGTCACGTCGGTCACCTTCATCATTGGCGCGCTGGCGCTGGCGGGGGTGGCGCCCTTGTCCGGGTTCTGGTCCAAGGACGAAATATTAACGGCCGTGTGGCAACATGGCAATCTTGGCCTGTTTATCGCTGCGGTGACGACGAGTTTCCTGACGGCTTTTTATATGACACGGCTCATCCTCCTTGCATTTTTTGGTGAATCCCGCGGTGCGCATAAAGCTCACGAATCTCCCGCGGTCATGACCATGCCGCTGGTGATCCTGGCATTCTTCGCCCTTTTTCTGGGATTCGCCGGGTCACCCTGGGCGCATCATGCGTTCCAGCGGTTCATCGCCCCTGAAGAGGGAGAGGTAGCCCTTGATCTTGGCATGGCCGTAGCGTCGACCGTTATCGCGTGCGCGGGCATTCTCACGGCATTCCTGCTGCGCGGGAAATTCCTGGGATACAAGGAGGGTACCTGCGCGCTCATCGAGAACAAGTACTACTTTGACGAGATCTATGATGCTCTTTTCGTAAAGCCGTTCCATCGCCTGGCCGCGGCGGTGGCGCGCTTCGATCAGGTGCGCGTTGACGGGGTGGTCAACGGGGTCAGCCGTTGCGTTCAAGAGCTCGCCCAGGCATCACGGTCTTTGCAGACGGGGCTTGTTGAAAATTACCTTCTGGCGCAGGCCGGGGGCGTTTTTGTTCTTATCGTTGTCGTGACCCTGGTGGGAAAATTATGCCATATTTTTTGACAGCCATTATTTTTATGCCGTTGCTTGGCGCTGCCCTTATCGCGCTGATCCCCGCGGCACAGGTCAGGTCCATCCGTTTGACGGCGGTGGCGTTCAATACGGCGGTCCTTGCGGCTGTGGTCGTGCTGGGCCTTAATTTTAACCGGCACACGGGGCTGATGCAATGCCTTGAGGACCGCGTTTGGATACCCCAGGCCGGCATTCACTACACCCTTGGTGTTGACGGGATCAGCCTGGCCCTTGTTTTTCTTACTGCCCTGATCGGCTTGCTGGCGGCGCTGGCTTCCGGCGGTATCGTAAAAAGGGTGAAAGAATATTTTCTTGTTTATCAGGTCCTCATGACCGGTTTGCTCGGGACTTTTCTCGCGTTGGACCTTGTCCTTTTTTATATTTTTTGGGAGGCTGTCCTTATCCCGATGTTCTTTTTGATCGGCATCTGGGGAGGGCCCCGCAGGGAGTATGCCGCCTGGAAATTCTTTTTTTATACGCTGGCCGGTTCTGTGGTCATGCTCGTTGGCATTCTGGCTGTGTATTTCTCTGTTACGCCTCATTCGTTCAACATGATCGAGATAGCCAGGTCTTCTTCCATGATCCCTGGCGGGGTGCAGGCTGTTCTTTTCCTGATGTTCTTTTTCGCGTTTGCGATCAAGGTTCCCGTGTTCCCGTTCCATACGTGGCTTCCCGACGCCCATGTTGAGGCGCCGACGCCTGTCAGCGTTATCCTGGCCGGAGTCCTTCTGAAGATGGGGACCTACGGGCTCATGCGCATCTGTGTACCGTTCTTTCCCGCAGGGGCGGTTCTTTTCGCCTTTCCTTTGGCTATCCTGGGCGCGGTGAACCTGATCTACGGCGCGTTCGCGGCGTTTGCTCAATCTGATTTTAAGAAAATGATCGCGTATTCCTCTGTCAGCCACATGGGGTTTGTCCTTTTGGGTGTCGCGGCCCTGAATGTCACCGGCTTCAATGGCGCTCTTTTGGAGATGTTCAATCACGGCGTGATCACGGGCGCGATGTTCCTGCTGGTGGGTGTCATCTATGACAGGGCGCATACCCGCGAGATGTCCGCTTTTGGCGGATTGGCATCGGTGATGCCGCGTTACGCCTTCTTTTTAACCTTTATGTCCCTCGCGTCATTGGGGCTTCCCGGACTGAGCGGATTTATCGGTGAATTCCTTGCCCTGGCCGGGACGTTCTTCAGGTTCCCGTCCATTGCGGCGGTATCTGCCATAGGCCTTATCGCGCTGGTGGCCTTGTTCCTCGTTATTATCAAAAAAGTTCTATGGGGCAAACCCGCAGGGCATGCCAGTTATCCGGATATGAATGCTGTTGAAATATCCGTCATGCTTCCTTTGGTCGCGTTGACGCTGTGCGTCGGTTTCTATCCGCAAATGATCCTGCAGTTCCAAACATATGCTGTCAATGCGCTGGTGGGTTTATTATGACCAATTCATTTCATTTTGTTTCCGCTGAACTCGTTCTCGCGCTGGGAGCTTTTGTGATCCTTATGGCGGCAGTTTTCGGGATGGAGCGCAGGACGCTTGCGTTCGTGGCGTTGAGCGCGCTCATACTTGCGATCTTTCGCCTGCCTTCCACCTTGCCGTTGGGACAGTCTGTGTTGGGCGGCATGGTGGTCAATGACATCTTTGGGTACGGGATGAGGCTGTTCATTCTCCTTACGGTTGTCATGGTGGTCCTTATGTCGATGGCATACGCCTGGCCCCAGGATGAGGACATGGGCGAGTTCTATTTTTTCATTCTGATCGCAACTGTCGCCCTGGATCTTGCCGCCTGCGCGGGCAATCTCGCCATGGTCTATCTCGCGGTTGAAACGCTGTCGATCATTTCCTATGTCCTTGCGGGATATTTCAAGAAAGACCTTTACTCAACGGAAGCTGGTGTCAAATATTTCCTTTTTGGCGCTTTGGCGACAGCGCTCATGCTTTACGGGATAACCCTTGTCTATGGCCTTTACGGGACCCTGGATATGGCCCATATCGGGGCAAGGATCGCGGGAGGGGATGTTCAAGGACCCGCGCTTGTCGTGGCTGCTGTGTTGATCATGGCCGGTCTGGCGTTCAAGGCGTCGCTGGTGCCGTTCCATATGTGGGTGGCGGATGTTTATGAAGGCGCCCCGTGGCCCGTGGCGGCGTTCCTTTCCGTGACTTCCAAGGCGTTGGGCTTTATCCTGCTGGTCAGGATATTTTTCAGCAATGCTGTTGTCATGGCACCGTTCTGGGGTTGCGTGGCACCGGTCATCGCGATCCTGACCATGACGATCGGGAATATGGCCGCGTTCCATCAGAATAGCGTCAAACGCATGCTGGCTTTTTCTTCCGTGGCCCAGGCAGGATATATTTTCGCGGCCATGGCGTTGGGGCAGGTTGGATTGACCGCCGCGTTCTTTTATATCGCCGTTTACGCTTTCATGAATATGGGGGCTTTCGCCGCCGCGGCCTTCTTGTCTCCGGTTAACGCGCAGCTTGAGGCGTATCGCGGGCTTGGCCGCAGGGCGCCCGTCATGGCGTTCCTGTTCTCTGTTTTTCTTTTGTCGCTGGCGGGCCTTCCTCCTTTGGCCGGTTTCCTTGCGAAGTTCTTTGTTATCTGGACGGCCGTTGAGGCCAGGGATTACATCCTGGCGGGGGCTGTTGTTCTCAACAGTGTGATCGGGTTCTTTTATTATTTGAAGGTCATCAAGGCGATGTATTTCGATGAACAGGCTGCGGTCCATGATCCGCGGATATCTTGGCAAGGGTATTTACTGGTGGGCGGCTGTGTGTGGGGTGTTGTTTTCCTGGCGATCCACCCCCAGGCCGTGCTGGATATCCTTGCGTTGATGTTTGTTTGAGGTTGTTGTCCCGTCAAGTATTCCGTCCGTTCCTCCAACAGGAAGATGTCATGATCAAGGTTTCAGGGTTGATAAAAGATTACGGAACGATCCGTGCCGTCGATAACGTTTCCTTTGATGTTGCCAAAGGGTCTGTATTCGCGTTCCTCGGGCCGAACGGGGCGGGGAAGACCACCTTGATCAAAATGCTAACGACCATCCTTCGTCCGACGGGCGGCACAATGCGCGTCAATGGCCATGACCCTGTCGACGATCCTGATGAGGTGCGGCGGACATTCGGGATCGTGTTCCAGGACCCGAGCCATGATGAACAATTGACCGCGTATGAGAACATGGACCTTCACGGGGTCCTTTATGCTGTCCCTTCAGTGGAACGCAAGAGGAAGATCCGGGAGTTATTGGAGTTCGTCGATCTGTGGGGGCGCCAGGGGGATATCGTGAAGAACTTTTCGGGAGGCATGAAACGCCGCCTTGAGATCGCCCGCGCTTTGCTCCACGAACCCCGTGTTCTTTTTCTGGATGAGCCCACGCTCGGGCTTGATCCCCAGACCCGTCATCACATGTGGGCTTATATCAAGGGGTTGAACAAGGACAAGGGGGTCACTATTTTTTTTACGACCCATTACATGGATGAGGCGGAGCGTATCGCCCACGATGTCGCGGTCATTGACCACGGGAAGATCGTCGCCCGCGGTGCGCCGGTGGATATCATTAAACAAACAGGGTCCTCGTCATTGGAAGATGCTTTTATCGCACTGACCGGCCATGACATCAGGGAAGAGGAAGGGACGACTTCCGATCGCGTCCGCCTCAAGCGTGCGTTCTGGAGGCGAAGATGAGCGTGGTATTCGCCCTTTGGCTGAGGCAGATCAAACGGCATTTTCGTTCACGCACGCGCCTGATCGGTTCGCTCGGGCAGCCAGTCCTGTTTTTGCTGGCGCTGGGGTTTGGGCTTGGCCCCATGTTCCGCAAGGCGGGTGAAGGGGATTACCTTCAGTTCCTTGCGCCGGGCGTGATCGCGATGCCGATCCTTTTTGTGGCGGTGTTCTCGGGGATGGAGATCATATGGGACCGCCAGTTCGGGTTCCTGAAAGAAACTTTGGTCGCTCCCGTGTCCCGTATCCAGATCGTGCTCGGGCGTGTTCTTGGCGGGGCGACCGTAGCCTGGTTCCAGGGATGCCTGGTGTTCCTCATTTGCGTTATTTTCGGCTTCAGGATCAATAACATCCTCTTTTTGCCCCTGGCTTTAGGGGTGATGTTCCTTCTGGCGATATTTTGTTCTGCCATGGGCACCGCGGTCGCCTCGCTTTTGGAGGACATCCAGGGATTTCAGATGATGATGAATTTCCTGGTGATGCCGCTGTTCTTCCTGTCCAATGCGTTGTTCCCTCTCAAAGGCGTCCCTCCTGTCCTGCGCGTGGTCATCCAACTGAACCCTCTCAGTTACGGCATTGACGGGTTGCGCTGCTGTTTGACAGGTGGGATGCTGCACGGACTTGGCGTGGACATGGGCGTGCTGCTTGTCCTTATAACGGCCATGCTGGCGCTGTGCACCTGGCTTTTTTCTCTCATCCAGCTTTGACTTTGCGGCCACTTTCCGTCAAGAAATTAACTTTTTTTATCGCTGATCTTTTTATTATTATGGTATATTAGGCGCGATCAGACCAGATGCTGATAACATGGGTTTTTTCCTTATGAAAAAGAAAGATATTCACAGGATCGTTCACGCAGCTCTCAAAGAAGATGTCGGCCGTGGGGATATCACGACGAACATCCTGGTCCCTTCGTCCCATAAAAGCCGTGCTGTTATTTTTATCAAGGAAGAGGCAGTTGTTTGCGGCGCCATTTTTGCATCCGAGGTTTTTCGCCAGCTAGACAGCGACCTTCAGGTCGTTCTGGAGCGCAAGGATGGCGATCGGGTCAGCAAAGGGGACGTGGTGATGCGCTTGTCCGGGCGGACCCGCGCGATCCTTACCGGGGAACGCGTGGCGTTGAATTTCTTCAGTTATCTTACCGCCATTGCGACCCATACCCGCAAGTTCTGTGACGCTGTAAAACCTTACCATGCCGAGATCCTTGATACGCGCAAAACAACACCCGGGCAGCGCGCCATGGAGCGTTACGCCGTCACGTGCGGCGGCGGTGTCAATCACCGGTTCAATCTCGACGCCATGGTCCTGATGAAGGATAACCATCGCGTGATCTCGCAAAAGAAGGAAAGGCTGGCCGATACGGTCCGCCGCCTGCATGCCAGGACCCACAAGAAGGTCGAGATCGAGGTTGATTATTTATGGGAACTGAAGGACATCCTTGAGGCTCATCCGGAGATGGTCCTTCTGGATAATATGAGCGTCGCGGACCTCAAGAAAGCTGTCGCTTTGACCAGGAAATTCTGTTCCGAAGGAAAACGCCCGATCCTTGAGGCGTCGGGTGGCGTGACCCTTGATAATGTTCATACGATCGCTTCGACCGGTGTGGACAGGATATCCGTAGGATCTTTGACGAATTCCCGTAAAGCGATCGACATGTCCCTGGAGTTGCTGGATGAATAGGTTTTTGGCTTTTTTGCTTGTATTTTTCACTGTCACAGGGGCCCTGCCCGCGTCGGGTGCTGAAGAAGCGCAGGTCCTGCAGGCGCCGCCTTCCGCCATCGCGGATATCTTTGACGATAAAGCCTTGATCGCCGGGTACGCCGCCAAGCTTGTGAACGCCTCCAAAGACCTCCTTTTGGCGATGATCAACGATGAAGCCCTTTCGGCTTATAAAAAGGCTGCGGCGGTGAGGGTTTTTCGTGACAAGTTCGCGCTTCAGATCGTTTCTCACGAGCGGATCATCGTGGAAAGGGTCCTTTTGAGGCAGATGCAGCGCCTTAATTCCATTTACCAGCAGATCGAGATCATGCACACACTCGTCATGATGGACAGGTCCCGCTATTTCGATTCCATGGCACCGCTTTTGCTGCAAAAAATGGACCATTACGATGTGTTTGTGAATGAACTTGCTTTTGCCGCGCTTGAAGATATCAATGCGGCTGTTGCGCCGCGGACGCGGGAGGCCCGTATCGAGTTGAATACGCTGCGCAAGGTGTTCTTTCTTTCCCGCAAGAAGCTGCAGAACGCGGATCCCCTGGAACCTAAACTCCGCAACAAATTGCAGGTCCTGCGCTGGGCCATCAAGGTCCTGGGGACTGAAGAGCTTAAGACTTTACCGTCGGAAGTTATTGCTCTCATGTAAGGAGGGGCGTTTGATCATTTTATTCTTTTTTATCCTGTTGATAGGCCTTGGCGCTTTTGTTTTTGTCTTCATGAAAGGTCTCAAAGGGGTCGCCTCCGCAAAAGTTTCATTCAAGGAACCTCTGCCGTCCGAGCCTCTTCCCGTGCTTTCTGTCGATATTCCGGCGACTGTTTCGGAGATCAACCTCCTGAAAGATTTGCATCAGCAGACATTGCAGAAGGTGGTCAAACAGGAAGAGATGCTTGAAGAAAAGAACAAGATCATCACGGCTTTGCAGGAAGGGGCGCATACCAGCCATGAGCAGCAGGGGCAGATCGAAAGCATTACGCAGATCTTTCAATCCCAGATCGAAGAACTGAAGGGCCAGAACAAGAAACTCAAAGACGAGCTTTCGCGTCTTATTGACGAAAATATGGACCTTCAGACGAGGGTCTATGCTGCGCAGCCGGCGAAAGTTCTTGCTGAACCGCAACCGCCCACGGTCCAAGAGATCGTTCCCAAGCCCGCGAGTTCGCAGTCCGGCTTGTCCCTTCATGATGTCTTCGGTGACGAAGGCTGAGATACGGCATCAACGTGTTAAAGGAGGTCCTATGGTTTCAGTCAGCAGGTTCTTATTGATTATTTCCCTTGCAGGAACATGTTTCTTAACAAGCAGTGTCCAAGCCCAGAAAGAGGAGTCATCCATGGAGAAGAAGTCAACCGTGATCGTTCTTGAGACCACACAGGGTAATGTCGAGGTCAGGTTATTTGATGATGTCGCCCCTAAAACGTGCGAGAATTTTGCCGGACTCGCGGCCAAGGGTTATTATGATGGCGTGATCTTTCATCGCGTGATCAAGGGTTTCATGATCCAGGGTGGTGATCCGACGGGGACGGGCCGCGGCGGCGAGAGCCTCTGGGGCGCGGATTTTGATGATGAGATCTCTCCCTCGGCTACATTCAACAAACCGGGCATCCTGGCCATGGCCAATCGCGGGCCGGGGACCAACGGAAGCCAGTTCTTTATTACGGTCGCCGCCACACCGTGGCTGAACAACCACCACACGATCTTCGGCGAGGTTGTTGCCGGTTACGATGTTGTCGCGAAGATAGAGAACGTTAAGGTTGGGCCCGGTGACCGTCCGGTCGAGGAGCAGAAGATCATCAAAGCGTATGTGAAGAAGTAACGTAAGCGTTCAAACGCGTCACAACGGCGTCGAGCGTATCCAGCTGCATGAGTTCGGTCCGAAGTTTTGATACGCCGGGAAGGCCTTTTAAATAGCCCACGTAATGCTTACGGAAGGCAAGAACAGGATTACGGCAGCTCTTGTTCCGGCAGGCATCTTCCAGGTGGCAGATGCACAGCTTGATCCGGTCCTCGATCGAAGCGTCCGGAAGGGTTTCTCCGGTCTTCAGGTAGTGTTTGGCTTGCTGGAAGATCCAGGGGTTGGCGACGGCGCCGCGGCCGATCATTACGCCGTCGCAGCCAGTGGCGAACATCGCCTTAACGTCCATCGGCGAGATGATGTCGCCGTTGCCGATGAGAGGGATCGAGATACATTTCTTTATGCGTTCCAGCCACGCCCAGTCCGCGAAGCCCCGATGGGCCTGGGCGCGTGTGCGGCAATGAAGCGTCAGCATTTTGGCGCCCGCCGCTTCCACCATCCTGGCCACATCCTCAATAACGATGGAATCATGGTCCCAGCCGAGCCTGGTCTTTACGGTCACCGGCAACTTCGTTCCCGCGACGGTTGCCTTGACGACTTTTTCAAACAGTCCAAGGTCGCGCAAAAGGCCGGCCCCTTCCGTGCGGGCCACATGGTTCTTGACCCAGCAGCCGCAATTGATGTCGATGAAATCAGGGTTGAACTGTTCCGCGATCGCGGCGGCTTCTTTAAGGGCTTCTGGCCGTGAACCGAACAGCTGGATGCCGACAGGACGTTCTTCGTCCAGGATCTCAATTTTCTTGATGGCCCGGGGTACGTTCCTGATCAAAGCTTCTGCCGCGGTGAATTCCGTGACCGTGATATCCGCGCCCAGTTTCTTGCAGATCAACCGGAAGGAAAGGTCGGTCACATCTTCCATGGGCGCGAGCACGAGAGGCTGGTAAAGGTCATAATTACCTAATTTCATGAATGGGATTATATGCTACAATTGCCGCCATGACAAAAGTTTCCTTTATTACATTAGGTTGCCGTGCGAACCAGGCGGAGACCGCTGTGCTTGAAGATCTTTTCCGCGATAAAGGTTTTGTCCTTGCTGATCAAGATGCGCCCAGCGATATTGCGGTCATTAATTCATGCACTGTTACCGGCGAGGCTGACCGGGCAACACTCAAGATCATGGACCGTGCCCGCCGGTTGAATCCAGCTGTGCGCATCGCCCTTATCGGATGCCTGGCGCAGGTGCAGAAGGAAAAGCTCCTCGCGCTGGAGAATGTCCGTTGGGTCGTAGGTACGGCGCGCAAAATGTCTTTGGCGGATATCATCCGTGAGGATGCCGCTGATGAGGATGGGTCCGATGCCGGAAGGTTGATCGTTGCTCCTATCCGGCGCGGGCCTTTTTCGATGCCGCTGACATCTTCCTTTGGCCGCCGCACGAGGGCCAATCTCAAGATCCAGGACGGGTGTGATAATGCCTGCGCTTACTGCGAGGTCCCTTTTGCCAGGGGGGGTGGGCGTTCAAGGGTCTTTTCTGATGTCCTTGCTGAAGCGCGGGCACTCGTTGATGCCGGTTATCAGGAGATCGTTCTGACAGGGATCAACCTGGGGGCCTATGCCTATGAAAGCAGGACCATTGTGCATATTATCAGGCAGATGGAGAAGATCAAAGGTCTTGCCAGGATAAGGATATCTTCCCTTGAGTATGCGCCGTGGATCGGCGCTCTGGCTGGCCTGATGCAGCCGTCGCATAAGTTATGCCGCTTTCTGCATATCCCTGTTCAGAGCGGGTGTGACCGCATCCTGGCGCACATGGGGCGGGCGTACACGTCGAGTGATGTAAGGGTTTTGCTGGAACGCATCGTCCGCAAGGTACCAGGCGTTATGCTGGGCACGGATGTTATTGTGGGCTTTCCAGGTGAATCCGACAGTGATTTTGAGCAGACGTGTGATTTTCTGGAAAGTTCCCCTTTTCATTATTTTCATGTGTTCAGTTATTCCCACAGGCAGCGGGCGCGCAGCCGGTCGTTCAAAGGCGCCGTTCCGGCTGAGGTCATTCATGCCCGTTCCCTGCGATTGCGGGCGCTCAGCCAGAAGAAACGGCAGGCCTTTCTTAACAGCAGCATTGGGTCGGTGGGAAACGCGCTTTTTGAGCAGAAAAAAGGAAGGTATTGGGTCGGTCATCTGGACAATTATGTTACAATAAAATTGTTGTCCGAGCAGAGTATCCGTAACAGGATCATCCGTGTGAAGCTGCAGGAGCTTGACGACGGATGTGTCATAGCACAAGAGGATGGAGGATGAACGTTTTCATGAGGACGTTGATGATCGCCGTGTTGTTCAGTCTGTTTTCTTTGTGCCCTTTGGCCGAGGCTCAGGAGAAGATCGACCTGAAAAAACCGATCACATTCACCGACCAGGACCGTGTTCTGGTCTTCGCGCCGCATCCCGATGATGAGAGCATTGCCGCGGGGGGAGTGATCCAGCAGGCTCTAAAAGCCGGCGCGAAGGTCAAGGTCTGTCTGGTCACTTACGGGGAGAATAATGAATTCTCCTTCATTGTCTACGAACGGCGGATCGTGCTCAAGCCGAAGGAATTCCTGCGTCTGGGAGAAGTGCGCCATCAGGAGAGCCTTGACGCATTGGCTTTATTGGGGGTCCCTCTTGAAAATGTTGTTTCCCTCGGATATCCGGATTACGGGACCATGGAGATATTCTTGAAGTATTGGGGTGAAACGAAGCCTTTCCGGAGCATGCTATCACGCAAGCGCGTTGTGCCGTTCAGTGACGCGCTTTCGCCGGGATCACCTTATGTCGGTGAAAGCATGCTGAGGGACTTCAAGCGTGTGATCGAGGATTATAGACCGACGAAGATATTCATGCCCAATCCGGGCGATGTCAACAGGGACCATCGGGCGACCCCTCTTTTTACCCAGGTCGCTTTGTGGGAATTGGAAGACCGCGGTCAGATCACGCCTCCTGAAATATTCAGTTACATTGTTCATGTTGCCGGATGGCCTGTCCCCAGGGGATATTTCCCCCAGCAGCAGCTGCTTTTGCCGCCGTCCCTTGAGAAGAGCGGGATGTCCTGGATCGAGCAGCCGCTTGATCCAGATGAAATATCAAAGAAATACGACGCTGTCATGAAATATCCGACCCAGGTCAAGTATGCGCCGCACTACCTGGTCACCTTTGTCCGGCGTGACGAGCTGTTCGAGAAATTTTCTTCTTTGTCCATTCACCGGCAGCTGGCCTCGGACAGTGAGCTTGTCTGGGCGTACGTGGGTGTTAATGAGCCGCCCAAAGGCCGTTTTAAAAGCGATGCCACGGACCATTTTGCCCAACTTGCGTACGCGCGTCAGGGGAATTATCTCGTGGTGAAGGTTGTCCTTAAGCGGGTCCTTGACAAGGAATTCGGCTTGTCCGTGTTCCTGATCGGTTACAACGCGAGGGTCCCGTTCTCGACGATGCCAAAGATAAGCCTGCTTGTCGGCTTGAACGGTTTTCATATCAAGGATAAGAAAAAGACCATCGTTCCCAAGGATGTTATTTTTATCGAGAATGAGAAAGAATTGTTGTTCAAGGTCCCGTTATCCCTGCTGGGAAACCCTGACCGCGTCTTAACTTCCGCGAAAACCATGCTCTACGACCTCACGCTGGACGAACTTGCCTGGCGGATCCTGGAGCTCCCGTGAAGGCGGTCATTCGTCCTTATCAGGCTTCGGACCGTGATGCGTTGCGCCAGATCGCTTATGATACAGCTTTGATGGGTCGCAGCGCGGATGCTTTCTTCGAGGGGGAAGAATTCCTTAAAGATGCTTTGACGGCGTATTTTACAGATCATGAGCCAGAGAGTTCCTGGATCGCGGAAGTGGATGGCGCCATCGCCGGGTATGTTATCGCCGCGAGGGATGAGTCCAGGATGTGGAAATGTTTTCTGTTAAGGATACTGCCTGAACTCCTGGTCGAGTTCCTCCGTTCGGGCATGATCTTCAAGGTGACCAATCTCAGGCTTGTCAAGGGGGTTATCGCGGGGTGGTTCAGCGGTGAACTTAAAGCTCCCGATCTTTCCAAGGAATATCCGGCCGTTCTTCATATTAATATCAAGGATGGCCTGCGTGGTGCCGGCGCAGGCACGGCGCTCTTGAACGTCCTGCTGGATTCTTTTCGCCGTGACGGGGTGAAGGGGATCCGCCTGGCCACCATGTCTGACAAGGGCGCGTCCTTTTTCAAAAAGAACGGTTTTACGCAGCTTTTTGAAGGCAAACGTTCATATTTCAATGAAGCGGCAGGTTTTGAGGTCCCTCTGTATATTTTCGGCATGAAATTGACCCCTTAAGGACAAGCGTTGTTGAGCCCCGTCGTGTGAGGGCTGGCACAGGAGAAAGGAACATCTTGAAGAACATCATTATCCTTACGCTTTTTAGTTGTTTTATTTTTTTCTGTGGCAACAATATTGTCAGCCTGACGAGTCCCGACGAGGTCTTTTATGTCCAGACAGCCAAGGAAATGGCGCGGCAGGGGACATGGGTGACGCCATATATTTTTGGCCAGCCGCAGTTTGAAAAACCGGTCCTGACGTATGATCTGATTCGCGCCGGTTTTCTTTTGTTCAAGGAAACGCCGTTCGCGGCGAGGTTTTTTCCCGCCCTTTTTGCCCTGATCGGCATATTGGCTGTTTATTTCATGGCCGCTATGGCCTGGCAGGATGAAAGCAAGGCGTTCATGGCTGCGCTGGTGCTCATGACCTCCGGCCTTTACATCGGCCTGGCGCGCACGGTCTTTACGGACATGATCTTTTCTGTTTTCATCCTCCTGAGCCTGACGTCATTTTACGCCGCGTTCAGTCGTCCGGCGTGGAAAACATCAGGGCTTCTTCTGTTCCATGTCTTTGCCGCGCTGGCGGTACTGACCAAGGGCCCTTTGGGATTCGCCATACCTTTGCTGATCGTGGTGATATTTCTTTTGTTGCGCAAGGATATCTCCTTTATCAATGCCGCCGGGTTTTGGTGGGGCCTGCTGCTTTTCTTGTTGTTATCGCTGCCCTGGTATATCGTTATCCTGCGGCTTTACGACGGGACATTTATCCGCGAGTTCTTCTATAACGACCATTGGCGCCGGCTTATCGAAGCCGAGCATCTCAAGAATGACCGCTGGTATTTTTATCCCGCCTCTATGGCCCTCTGCATGTTCCCGTGGGTCTTGTTCGTGGTGGCAGCCTGCGTGACAGCGTTCAAAGCGTTCTTTAAGCGTGAGGGACCGCTTTTTCAGACTTTTCTGATCGTCTGGATCATGGTTGTGTTCGTGATCTTCCAGACAGCGCATTCCAAGCTGGTGAGTTATATCTTCCCTTTATTTCCTGCGCTGGCCCTATTGGCCGGGGAATGCCTCTTTGAACGTACGCAGCGTAAAGACGCGCCTTTGTCGAGGTTGTTCATCGGAACATGCGGACTGCTGGCCCTTATTCCTGTCGCGTTCCTTGTGGCGGCTGTGAAATATCCCGCGTATCTTCCTCCAAAACCTCTTTTTTTGACAGGGATGGTCGTGGAATTGTTGTTCATCGCCGTTGCCGGCGTCGCCGTATACTTGAAGAATGCCCGTTTGTCCGCGGGCATCTTTAGTTTGCAAATGCCGCTGCTTGTTTTTTTATTGTTCGCTGTCCACCAGAACATTGAACCATATGTTTCAACCCAGGACGCGGCCTCCTGGTTAATGAACGGGCGGACTGTCAACGGCAAGATCCTGACCTCTAAATTCTTTGCCAGGGCGGTGCTTTTTTATACGGGGAAAGATGTGGTCCTGATGAATGTGAACAGCACGAATTTCTTCAGTCCTCATCCAGTCCCTGATCTGAATACGGAAGCCAAGGTCCTGGATTTCTTGAAAAGTCAGCCGGAAACTTACGGGATACTGAAGAAGGATTCCTGGAAACAGCTCAAAGGTATTTGTGAGGGTCATGGGTTCCTTGCCGAGTTGCTTAATGTGATCGGTGATGAGTATGTCGTCAGGGTCGCGGCGCACTAAGGAACGATCAGGCAAGAGCCGTCCGCGCAGGAAAAAGATCGTTCGCTGTGCGGGCTTTGTTGTTTATATTCTCTGTTGCTCTGATGGGACGTTCTATACCGGTTATACCAAAGACCTGAAGGCACGCCTTAAGCTTCATAATTCCGGGCGCGGGGCCAAATATGTCCGGGGAAGAACGCCTGTCCGGCTTGTTTATTTCAAGCCGTATCGCTACTACAAGTCTGCTGTTAAGGAAGAAGCCCGGATCAAGGCGCTCACGCGTCAGGACAAAGAGAGATTGATCATACAATGCTGATACTGCGCAGGATCGTCTTTTACACATTTCTATTGTTGTACCTTATCCTTTGTCCGGGATTGTTGCTCTACGCCTCCGGGTATATTTTTGATCCTTTGACCCGCGAAGTGGCGCGCACAGGATTGATCCACTTGAATTCCATCCCTCCGGGAGCGAACGTTTATCTGGAGCGCAGCCGTTTTATTCAGAGGACCCCCGCGACCCTCGAAAAGCTTTACCCGGGTGATTACAGGGTCACCATTGAACTTCCCGGATACAGGATGTGGACGCAGAAAGTCGCTGTCAAGCCAGGCAAGGCGACAGCTTTTGACAAGGTCCTTCTTCTTCCCAGGGACCTATCGTCGAAGGAGGTCCTTGAGGGGGTCTATAAGCAGATCTATATATTACCGGGGACAGATCTTCTTCTTGCCGCCAGGTCCACGGAGCTTGAAAGCTTCCAGCTGTATAATATCAAGGATAACAAGGCGGTGCCTCTGGTCGGGGCAGGGTCTTCATGGCGTTCTTTTTCCGTTATATCCCTTTTTCATGAGGACGAAAGCCGGTCGTTCATCCTTTACGGCGGGGGCTTATGGGAAAGGAAATATCTTCTGGTCAATGTGAAAGGTGACGCGCCTGTTATCACGGATATTACAAAACTCCTGGCCCGTGATCCTTTGCTCATCGAATGGGATCCGCTGGAACCTGATCAGATCTTTGCGATCTATTCCGATGCCATTGACCGTATCAATACCGCCACCGCTGCCGTCTATCCCAGGGATATCGAGAACGTGAAAGGCTGCGGTTTTCAGAACAACCGTGTTTATCTGATGACCGCCGATGATCACTTTATCAAGTATGCCCACGACAAGGCCAGGGTGGAACCTTTTCTCCTGGCCGAACGTTTTGATCCCCGCATCCTTTCAAGAAAAGTATTTTACCGTATTTTCGCGCCTGAGGATAACAGGGTATTCCTTCTCGGGGAGAACGGCAGCCTCTTGTCCAATCATCCCCCGTACGGCATCATCGATAAGGGTGTGCTGGGGGTGAAGTTCAATGACCATGGAAGAACATTCATGAGCTGGACATCGTCGACGATCGCCGTGTTTGACCAGGGCGATGAAAAAAAAGAGGCTCATGGAGGGAACGCTATCAAGACTGTCTTTCGGACAGGGCAGGATATCCGCCAATGCTTCTGGGCACTCGATGCGTCCCATATCGTCTGCAATGATAACGACAGGATACTTCTGATCGAGGTTGAACCTCAGGGCGAAGAACACAGTGAGTTCATCGCGGCTGTCAAGAAGGGGACGTCGATCTTCTTCAGCAATGCCACGGGGTGTGTTTATTTCCTGGATGAGGGGAGCCGTTTTCAGCGCATCCAGCTTGTGCCGCCGGAAAATCTTGTCCAGAAATTCCTAAATGAAAGGGATTGAACGTGCAGTTCGTTTATTCGCGTCATCAACTTGACCCTAAAGAGCGCCGTATCGAGAGGTTCTTTGAGACCCTTCCCGGCGCCTTGTCCTGGTCGATCATTGTGGGGATGACGGTCCTTTCTGTCACGAACCATTTGCTCGCTTCCGCGATCATGGTGGCCTTTGTCTTGTTTTGGGTCTTTCGCCTGCTTTATATGAACATTTTTCTTGTGATCTCCTATATGAGGCTTCACATTGAAAAGGGGACTGACTGGATGGGGTTGATCGGGAAGATCGGGCTTCCTCCGGAGTCGCTGGCAGGGGTAGATCCATTCCGGCGCAGGCAGATCGAATCTTTATGGAGGGCCGATCAGCATCCCCCGAAGCCGGAGGACTTATATCATCTTGTGATCTTGCCGGTGGTGCGGGAAGGTCGCAATATCCTGGAGCCGGGAGTGAAAAGCCTGGTCGATGGCGCTTATCCTTCGCAACAGGTCCTTGTTGTCATTGCGCTTGAGGCCAGGGCTGCCGCGCCTGTTAAACAGGATGTCTATGCCATCCAAAAGCATTACGCGGCTTCTTTTCTTGATTTTCTGGTCGTCGAGCACCCCGGGGATATCCCAGGTGAAGCCATGGTCAAGGGAGCGAATGCCACGTGGGCGGCAAAACACGCGGCGAAGTATCTGCAGGACAAGGGCATTGCCGAAGAACGCGTTATTGTTTCCTGTTTTGACGCGGATACGGTGGCCCACAAGGAATATCTGGGGTGCCTGACGTACTACTTTATGATAACGCCTTCACGGTTGCGTGTGAGCTATCAGCCGATACCGGTCTATTATAATAATCTATGGGATGTCCCAAGTTTTGCCAGGATACTTGATATCGGGGCATCTTTCTTCCAGCTTGTTGAGGCCACCAATACCGAAAAGCTTGTTACTTTCTCAAGCCACAGCATGAGCTTCAAGGCCCTTGTGGAGGTGGGATACTGGCCGGTCGATATGATCTCGGATGATTCCGCGATCTTCTGGAAATCCTTCATTCATTACGATGGTGATTACAAGGTTGTTCCAATTTACACGACCGTGTCCATGGATATCGCTTCAGGCAGGAGTTTTGGCAACACTTTCGTTAATATTTACAAACAAAAACGCCGCTGGGCCTGGGGGGTTGAGAACCTGCCGGTCGTCCTGCGTGCGTTCCTGAGGTCAAAGAAGATCTCAGTTTACAAGAAGTTGATGTTTGCCAGCAGGTTGTTCGATCTGTTCGTTTCCTGGGCCACCTGGTCCTATCTTTTGACCGTTATCACATGGCTGCCCATGCTTTTTGCGGGGCGTGAGTTCTCGTCAACGACCATGTATTACATGGCGCCCAGGATCAAGGATGTTATTTTCGGGCTTTCTCTAATAGGTCTTGTTATTTGCATTGCCATAAGTTTTGCGCTTTTATCGACCAGCACGATCCGTCAGCGGCGGTCACATATGGTCCTTCACGTATTTGACTGGCTGGCGATCCCTTTTGTGGTGCTGTTGCTCAGTTCGGTTCCGGCGCTTGACGCTCAAACGCGCCTTATGCTGGGAAAAGACATCCAGTTCAGGGTAACTGAGAAACATCGGAATAAAGCCTAGTGCAGCCCGCCCGAAGTGGCGAAAAACGGGCTTGTTCACGTATTTGATTATATTAAAAAAATATTTTTTATTTCAAAGGGCATGTGATATTATTGGTGGAATTTAGAATCCTTGAAATAGTCAATCGAGTGGAGGATCAATGATAGATTATTTACTTACCGAAGAGCAGCAGATGATACGTGATCTGGCTCGCCAGATAACTGATGAAAAGATCAGGCCTGTGGCGGCGGAGCATGATAAAAGCGAGAAATTCCCCTGGGAGATCATGAAGGTCATGGCCCAGTCGGACCTCTTCGGTGTTTATATCGAGCAAAAGTATGGCGGGTTAGGCGGCGGGGTGTTCGAACTTTGCCTTGCGACTGAAGAATTTTCCAAAGGTTGCGCGGGGATCGCTATTTGTTACTCGGCATCGGCGCTTGGAGCCTATCCGATCATCCTGTTCGGTACAGAGGAACAGAAACAGAAATATTTGCCATCGATCGCCAAGGGTGAAAGACTGGCGGCGTTCGGTTTGACGGAACCTGCCGCGGGGTCGGATGCCAGCGCGCTTCAGACTACAGCCGTGAAACAGGGCGATCATTACGTCCTGAACGGGGTCAAGCATTTCATCACCAACGGCGGTGACGCCGAGATCTACACGATCATTGCCATGACCGACAAGACCAAGGGTGCCAGGGGTGCCAGCCTGTTTGTCGTTGAAAAAGGCACGCCCGGTTTCAGCTTTGGCAAGAAAGAAGACAAGCTGGGTATCCGTGCATCTTCGACACGCGAGCTTATTTTTGATAATTGCAAGGTCCCGAAAGAAAATCTCCTTGGCAAAGAGGGGATGGGCTTTATTGCGGCCATGAAGACGTTTGATATGTCCCGTCCCGGGATCGGTGCGCAGGCGGTCGGCATCGCCCAGGGGGCGCTGGATGAGGCGGTCAAATATTCCAAGCAGAGAAAGCAGTTCGATAGATCTATCTCTACGTTCCAGGGCATCCAGTGGATGCTGGCCGATATGGCTACGGAAGTGGAAGCTTCACGCGCTCTGGTGTATGCTTCAGCAAGGGAAGTCGATGCTGGGAAAAAGAACGTTGGCGTTCATTCCGCGATGGCCAAGTTGTATGCGTCAGACGTGGCGATGAAGGTTACGACCGATGCGGTCCAGATCTTCGGCGGTTATGGCTATATGAAGGAGTATCCTGCCGAGAAATATATGCGTGACGCTAAGATCACACAAATTTATGAAGGGACGAATCAGATCCAGCGCAATATCATTGGCCTGGGCCTGATCAAAGAATCCGCCCGATGAACGTTATTGTCTGCATCAAACAGGTTCCTGACACCACAGAGGTCAGGATCGATCCGGTCACCAAGAACCTTGTCAGGGAAGGCGTCAAGTCGATCATCAACCCTTTTGATGCTTACGCCATCGAAGAAGGCGTGCGCCTGAAAGAAAAATTCGGCGGCAAGGTTACGGCTGTCACGATGGGGCCTCCGCAGGCCGAGATGGTGCTCCGGGAGGCTATTTCTCTGGGGTGCGATGACGCGATCCTTGTCAGTGACCGTGCTTTTGCGGGTTCAGATACACTGGCCACAGGGTATACGCTTTCCAAAGCTGTTGCCAAGATCAAAGATTATGACCTTATTATTTGCGGGAAGCAGGCCATTGACGGTGATACCGCCCAGGTCGGGCCTGGTGTTGCCGCCATGCTGGACATCCCCCAGATCACGTATGTCCGCAAGATCAACGATGTCAAGGACGGCGAGATCACGGCCGAACGTTCGACCGAAGAAGGGTATGAGGTCGTTCAGACCAAATTGCCATGCCTTATCACGGTCGTGAAAGAGATCAATACCCCGCGCCTGCCTTCCTTAAAGGGGAAGATGAAAGCCAAAAGCGCGGTGATCCAGGCGTGGAAGGCCGTTGATATCGAGGCCGAACCTGACCGCATCGGGCTTAAAGGGTCCCCGACCGAGGTCTGGAAGATCTTCACGCCGCCGGCCAGGGCTCAGGGGCAAATATTTCAAGGTGAAGCGCAGGCATCCGTTGATCAGCTTGTCGATTCTTTAAAGGGCCTTCTTTATTGAGAGTCCTTCGGGAAGAAGTTCCACAACAAAATCCGGGATCATTATGAGCGGTATCACAGTTTATAAAGATAAATGCATTGGCTGCTCACTGTGCGTCAAGACGTGTCCATTTGATGCCATTACCCTGGTGGATAAAAAGGCTGTCATTGACCTCGACAAGTGTACCCTGTGCAGCTCTTGCGTTGAGGCTTGCCGCAAGACCAATGCCATTGAGATCATCCGTGAAACGACACGCACACCCGATATCGAGAAATACAAAGGCGTCTGGGTCTTTGTCGAACAGAAAAGAGGCGTTGTCCAGCCCGTTGCCTTTGAACTGCTAGGCAAGGCCAGGGAACTGGCTGACAAGCTCGACGTCGAAGTAGCCGCGGTCCTTCTGGGGCATAATGTGAAGGAAAAGGCCCAGGAACTGATCGAGCGCGGGGCTGATACGGTGTACGTGGCCGATGATCCCAAGCTCGAGCATTTTCTGGATGAACCCTATGCCCGCATCCTTGCGAACCTTATCAGGAAGCACAGGCCTGAGATCCTCCTGTCGCCGGCGACTTCCATTGGACGTTCCGTTGTTTCCAGGGTCGCTGTGCAGTTGCGCGTCGGATTGACCGCTGATTGCACGGCGCTGGATGTGAATCTTGACGAGCGTTTCCTGTTGCAGACGCGTCCCGCGTTCGGCGGCAATATCATGGCCACCATTTTGTCACGTCATCACCGGCCCCAGTTGGCGACCGTTCGCCACAAGGTCATGAAAGAATTGCCGCCTGACCTTTCCAGGAAAGGTCGTATCGATGCGCTGACGTTCGACAGGTCATTCTTTACGTCCAGGACAAAGGTTTTGGAAGTGGTTGATTCTGTCATGGCCACGGTCAATATCACCGAGGCGAATGTGATCGTTTCCGGCGGCCGCGCCATGGGGGGTGCCGCGAATTTTAAAATGCTGGAAGACCTCGCCGGTGTGTTGAACGGCGCGGTCGGCGCTTCACGCGCCGCCATCGATGAAGGGTGGCTTCCGTATGCCCACCAGGTCGGCCAGACAGGGAAGACTGTTTGCCCCAAGGTCTATATCGCCTGCGGCATATCCGGACAGATCCAGCATCTGGTCGGCATGCAATCCTCTGACATCATCATCGCGATCAACCGCGACGCCTCAGCTCCGATCTTCAGTGTCGCCAACTACGGCATTGTCGGCGACATTTTTGAAGTCGTTCCCCTTCTTACCAAGAAATTCAAGCAAGTCGTTTGACACAGCCGCGTCACCTCATGGAATATGAGCCATACACAGAAAAACAGTGCTGATCTGTTCTGGGTCCATTACATACGCGCGATAGCAGCCTTTGGTGTGGTTTTTGTTCATGTGGCAGCTGATGTCATTACCGAATGGGGATCTATACCGGTCAGCCACTGGTGGTTCGCCAATATCTTTGATTCCCTGACGCGCGGCTGTGTCTCTCTATTTATCATGGTCAGCGGGGCCTTGCTGTTGCCTGTCCAGGAAGGGGTCAGGGATTTCTTCCGCAAACGATTCAATCGCATCCTTATCCCTTTTTTGGCATGGACTGTCCTGTATCTTTTCTGGAAAAAGGCGTTCTACAGGCCGGATCTGGGATTGTCGCAATCTGTCAGCATGGTGCTTGATGGCGGCGTCTGGTTCCATATGTGGTTCTTTTACATTTTGGCAGGAATGTACCTGATGGCGCCTGTTTTGCGGATATTCATGGCGCATGCAACCCGCGCGCACGTCGGGTATTTCTTGTGGCTGTGGTTCCTGTGCGGTTCATGCGTGCCTTTTTCGGAAAAGTTCGCGAGGTTGCTGGGGTATCCCGGTTTTCACGTCGGACTTCCAGTAGCCATGGCGGAAGGGTTTATCGGGTATTTCATTCTGGGAGCGTTCCTTGTGACATATGCCGTTCAAGCATGGACAGCCCTTGCGCGTGTGGTATGGGCTTCCTGTTTTCTGTTCTGTTGTCTTGGAACAGGCTGGATGACCACCCGCACGGGAACTTTCCAGGATGTGTTTTATGATAACCTGGCACCGAACATTGTCCTGTATTGCGCATCATTTTTCGTTCTTGTAAAATTTATTGTATCTTCGTCAGAAGACAAGCTGCCGGTGTTCTTGAAAGGCTTTGTTATTGATCTGTCGAAGGCAAGTCTTGGTGTTTATTTAATTCATCCCATGATCATCGATGTGCTGGATAAGGGAAGGTTGGGGGTCGCGATCAAGCCTTCCGGTGGACATCCTTTGATCATGATACCCGCGATCTCTGTCGGGATATATTTTGTTTCATTCTTTTTCGTGCGCTTCATTTCGAAAATCCCTTATTTGAAACGTATTGTGTGATCTGTAAGTTCATGGCTGGTTGTATGGGGAGACTTGGATAAGATCCGTCTCTGCTAAACATGTCAAGAACGACCCCATTGTTAACACAACATCACTAATACTAATAACTTGTAACATTTCGTCCCTTGCACGATCAGAAGGGTATTTTTATCCCGGATTTTGCACGCTTCTCAAAACAGCGTCGAG
>CAIOTT010000037.1 GCA_903861305.1 Candidatus Omnitrophota bacterium
AATGTAATTTTATTGGGAAATGTTCATGCCCTTGTGTTTGAGCTCAGCGATCGGCGGAGCGTATCTGCTGACTGTATTTGATCAATTAACCTTAAAGCCTTTGTGTTTGAGCTCCGCGATCGGCGGAGCGTATCTGCTGACTGTATTTGATCAATTAACCTTAAAGCCCTTGTGTTTGAGCTCCGCGATCGGCGGAGCGATCGCGGAGCTATAATTTTTTCTGGATGCTCTGGCAAATCAAAAAACCCTCAGATGTTCTCCCATTCGGGTTAGAACATCTGAGGGTTTTTTGATTTGGTGGTAAAATTATAGTGACCCTAACGGGATTTGAACCCGTGTTCCAAGCTTGAAAAGCTTGTGTCCTGACCAGGCTAGACGATAGGGTCGTGAATATTTTGCTTAAAACAGGTAAAACAGGCGCCCGGCGCAAATAAAATGTTCCTTATTATATTTTTTCCGCCGCTTCCGTCAAGAACAAACATGCACCCGGCTTATTCTTCGACCACATCATCCTCACGCGCCACGACATTGGCGACCGAAGCCACCTCGTCCCCGGCGCCCATGCTCACGAGCCTTACCCCCACCGCGCTGCGGCCGGTGACCCTTACATCGCCCGGATTGCAGCGGATCATCATGCCCTGGCGGGTCACGGCCATCATCTCGTCATCTTCATGGACCACGAGGACATTGACCACGTGCCCGTTCTTGGGCGTGCACTTGAGATTGATGATCCCCTTGCCGCCGCGGGACTGGACGCGGTAATCTTCGAACTTGGAACGTTTCGCGTACCCCAGCGACGAACAGGTCAACAACGTGTTGCCGGTCTTGTCAGCGTCAGTGTCAAATACGATCATACCGACCACGAGATCTTTGGGAGCGAGCCCGATCCCGCGCACGCCCCGGGCCCCGCGGCCCATGTCGCGCAGCTGTTTTTCCTGGAACCGCAGGGATTTACCAAGCCGGGTGGCCAGCAAGACCTCTTTTTTCCCGTCAGAGATCTCGACGGAAATAAGGCGGTCGTCCTTCTCGAGCGTGATGCCGATGATGCCGCCCTTGCGGGGATTACCGTAGGCCGAGAGCATGGTTTTTTTGACGACGCCCTTGGCTGTGGCCATGATCAGGAACTCGTCATCCTTGAATTCCTTGACCGCCACGATCGCGCTGATCTGCTCGTCATTGTCAAAGGAAAGGAGGTTGACGATCGCCTTGCCCTTGGCCTGGCGCGACGCCACCGGGATCTCGTAAACCTTGAGCCAGCGGACGATCCCCTTGTTGGAAAATATCAGGAGGTAATCCTTCGACGAAGCGACAAAAAGCCGCTCCACGAAATCCTCTTCCTTGGTCGTCATGCTCGTCACGCCCTTGCCCCCGCGTTTCTGCTTGCGGTAGGTCTGGACCGGGATGCGCTTGACGTACCCTGTATTTGAAATGGTGATGGCCATGTCCTCTTCGACAATGAGGTCTTCCATCTCGATCTCTTCGGCCTTGCCCGCGATCTCGGTGCGGCGTTCATCGCCGAATTTATCCTTGAGCTCCATCAGTTCCTTCTTGATGAGCGCGTCGACTTTTTTCGCGTCCGCGAGGATCGCGCGGTACTCGTCAATCGCCTTGAGCAGCCCCGCGTACTCTTCCTCGATCTTCTCCCGTTCCAGCCCGGTCAGCTTCTGCAGCTGCATCTCAAGGATGGCCTGGGCCTGGATCTCGGTCAGGCCGAACTTCTTGATCAAAGACACCTTGGCTTCAGGTGTTGAGGGGGCCTTGCGGATCACCTGGATGATCTCTTCGATATTCTTCAGCGCGATGCGCAAGCCTTCGAGGATATGGGCCCGGCGCAATGCCTTGTCCAGGTCGAACTGCGTGCGCCGGCGCACGACCACCCGGCGGTGGTCGATGTAATACGCCATCAGCTGTTTCAGGTTCAGCACCCGCGGGCTGTTGTTGACCAGCGCGAGGTTGATGATGCCGAAGGTCGTCTCCAGCTGCGTGTGCTTGAACAGGTAGTTCAGGACGATCTGGGCCTCGACGTCGCGGCGCAGCTCGATGACAATGCGCACGCCGTCCTTGTCGGATTCGTCGCGCAGGTCCGTGATGCCTTCCACGCTCTTGTTCTGCACAAGCGCGGCAATATCGGAGACCAGGTTCGACTTGTTGACCTGGTAGGGGATCTCGGAAACGATGATGAAATCCTTGCCGTTCTTCTGCTTCTCGATCGCCGCGCGCGCGCGCAGGATGATCTTGCCGCGCCCGGTCATGTAAGCATCCCTGATCCCCTCGCGTCCGCAGATGATGCCAGCGGTCGGGAAATCCGGGCCCTTGACGAACTTCATCAGGTCCTTGATCTCGGCCTCGGGCGTGTCGATCAGGAACAAAAGCCCGTCCACGACCTCGGTCAGGTTGTGCGGCGGCATGTTGGTGGCCATACCCACCGCGATACCGCTGGAGCCGTTGACCAGGAGGTTCGGTACGCCCGACGGAAGGATCGTTGGCTCTTCCAGGGTCGCGTCAAAGTTCGGCGCGAACTTGACCGTGTCCTTGTCAATGTCCGCGAGCATGCTCTCCGCGATGGAGGCCATGCGCGCTTCGGTGTAGCGCATCGCGGCCGCGGAATCCCCGTCAATGGAACCGAAGTTGCCCTGGCCGTCGATCAGAGGGTAGCGCAGGGAAAATTCCTGCACCATGCGCACCATGGTGTCATAGACCGCGGAATCGCCGTGCGGGTGGTATTTACCCAGCACTTCACCGACGATACGCGCGCTCTTCTTGTAGGATTTGCTGTGCTCCAGGTGGAGCTCTTTCATGGCGTAGAGGACGCGGCGGTGCACGGGCTTCAGTCCGTCGCGGACATCCGGCAGGGCACGCCCGACGATGACGCTCATGGAATACGCCAGGTAGGAGCTCTTCATTTCCTCTTCAATGGGAACGGATACGATCTTCTCTTTTTTCGTAAAATCTTTCATCGCTTGATCCTTCTATATATCCAGGTCCTTGACCAGATGTGCGTTTGTCTCGATAAAATCCCGGCGCGGCGCAACCTCGTCGCCCATGAGCATCGTGAACGTCTTGTCCGCCTCGACCGCGTCCTCGAGCGCCACCTGCAGCAGGGTGCGGCGCTGCGGGTCCATGGTCGTGTCCCACAGCTGCTGCGGGTTCATTTCCCCGAGACCTTTGTACCGCTGGATATGCATGCCCTTCCTGGCATTCTCCTGAATGTCATTGAGGACCTCCCGCAGCGAATAGAATTCCTTGAGGTCTTTTTCGTCCTCGACCTGATAGCGCGGGGCCAGCGTCGTCACCCGGCGTTTTTCCTTGTCTTTGGCGATGATCGTCTCGGCCTTGACCTCTTCATCCTTCTCGAACTCACGGATGTCCAGGTCAAGTTTCACAAGCTCCCTTTCAATGCGTTCCAGTTCTTCCGACTCAAAGATCTCCGTGTACTGCGTCTCCTCGTCGTTGCCGGTCAAAGCCGCGAGGTCCTTGTCGTCGTACACAAAACGGTTGTTCTTGTCTTCCTTCACGACATAACGCGGGAATATCCCTCGCTTGGCGTCGAAACGCACCGTGTAATCCTTGAACTCAATGCCCTTCTTCGCGAGCTTCTCGATGACCTTGCCCAGTTCGACCAGAAGGGTCATGGCCTCTTTGAGCTGGGCGCTGTTGAACTTGCGGTTGCCCTGCAGCTTGGTGAACTTCACCCCTTCCGTGCCAAGGTCCATCAATAGCCCGTTCATCTCTTTTTCGGTCTCGATGTACTCTTCCCGCTTGCCGCGCGTCACCTTGAAAAGGGGCGGCTGGGCGATATAAATATAACCGCCCTCGATCAGCGCCTTGAACTGGCGGTAAAAAAGCGTCAGGATCAGCGTGCGGATGTGGGACCCGTCAACGTCAGCGTCGCACATGATGATGATCTTGTGGTAACGGAGCTTTTCCAGGTTGAAATCCTCGCCGACACCGGCGCCCAGGGCCGTGATGATCGTGCGGATCTCGTCGTTGGAAAGGATCTTGTCCAGCCGGGCTTTTTCAATGTTCAATATCTTGCCCTTCAGCGGCAGGATCGCCTGGAAGGTGCGGTCGCGCCCCTGTTTCGCAGAACCGCCGGCCGAATCACCCTCGACGAGATAAAGTTCGCACAGGATCGGGTCCCGCTCGGAACAATCCGCGAGTTTCCCCGGAAGCCCGCCGCCCTCGAGCGCGCCCTTGCGGCGGGTCAGCTCCCTGGCCTTGCGCGCCGCCTCGCGGGCGCGGGACGCGAGGATGACCTTGTCGACGATCTTGTTGCCGACCGTCGGATTCTCTTCAAAGAACGTGCTCAGCGCCTCCAGCGTCGACGACGCCATCAGCCCCTCGACCTCGGAATTGCCAAGCTTGGTCTTGGTCTGCCCTTCGAACTGGGGGAAAGGGATCTTCACGCTGATGACCGCGCTCAATCCTTCGCGCGTATCATCGCCCGATATGGTCTCGCCTTCCTTCAGCGCTTTTTTCGCTTTGGCGTAGCTGTTGACCGCGCGCGTGAGCGCCGAACGGAACCCGCTCAGATGCGTCCCGCCCTCGGTGGTGTTGATATTGTTGGCGTAGCTGAAAACATTCTCCGTATAACCGCCGGCGTACTGGAACGCGACCTCGATCTCGATATTCTCCTTGGTCGCCGTAAAATATACGACCTTGTTGTGCAGGACTTCCTTGTTGTTGTTGATATCCTCGACAAAGGAAACGATGCCGCCCTTGAAAAAGAAGAGCCCTTCTTTTTCTTTGCCCTGGCGGGCATCGGTCAGCTTGATGTTCAGCCCCTTATTAAGGAAAGCGAGCTCGCGCAGGCGTTTCGCCAGGATGTCGTAGACAAATACCGTCGTCTGGGTAAAGATCGTGGTGTCCGGGAGGAACGTGACCTTGGTGCCTGTTTTCTTGGTCTTGCCGATGACCTCAAGCTTGGTCACGGGCTTGCCGCACATATAACGCTGGTGATAGATCTTCCCGTCGCGCTTGATCTCGACCTCAAGCCAGCCGGAAAGCGCGTTGACGCAGCTGACGCCGACGCCATGCAGGCCGCCGGACACTTTATAGGAATCCTTGTCGAATTTACCGCCCGAATGCAGCACCGTGAGAACGACCTCGACCGCCGGGCGTTTCTCGCGCTCATGCATGTCCACCGGGATGCCGCGGCCGTCGTCCGTCACCGAGCACGACCCGTTCTCGTTGAGGGTGACCTCGATGTTCTGGCAATGCCCGGCCAGCGCCTCGTCCACGGAATTATCCACAACCTCATAGACCAGATGGTGCAGCCCGCGCACCGCCGTGTCGCCGATATACATGGCCGGGCGCATGCGCACGGCTTCAAGCCCTTCTAGGACCTGGATGTTGGACGCGTCGTACTTGGCGCTTTTAGGGGCGCTGCTCTCTTTGTTCTCGTCTTGTTTGCTCATGTCACTTTCCCTATTTTAAAACCGATGTTCTTCACATCGGGCCTGCGTTCCTGAAAGCGCTTCAGCACCGTGGCCCGCCTCATTTTCCAGAAATACAACCTGGCCGCGCTGTCCACCGTGATAAAAACTGTTCCATCCTTGAATCCGTTCAAAACAACACCCGCGGCATCGTCACCGGCAATATCCGCCCAGATTTTCTCCAGCTGGATCTGTTCATGGATGTCGCTGCGTGTAAGGCCTTCAATGATCCCGGGAAGGATCTGCCCTAGTGTCAGGATTTTCCGTTTTTTATTTTCCACATTAAAGCCGCATTGGCAATGCCAAATACAAGTAATTTTCTTTCCGGATCACGCAGGGCTTGTCCAGCCCGCCCAGCTCCAGATAAAGGACCTCGTCAGAAATATTCTTCAGGACATCCATCATGTACTGGGGATTAAAGCCCACGATCATTTCATTGCCGCCGTACTCCACCGGCATTTCTTCCCGTGACTCGCCCACATCAGGCGTCGCTTTGGATACGACCAGCTTGTCCTTGAACACTTCGAATTTCACGGCCTGGAATTCCGATGTGGCCAAAAGGTTAGCCCGGCGGATAGCCGCAAGGAACTCCTGCGTGTTCACTTTTATTTTTGTCGTGACCTCCCGCGGGATCACTTGTGAATAATTAGGAAAATCCCCTTCAATGATCCGCGTGGCGATAAGTACGCCGTTAATATCAAACATCACCTGGCTGGCCCCGGGAACGAACAGCAGTTCACCTTCATCTTTAAGATTACGGTTCACTTCCGCTACGGCCTTGACCGGAAGTATAAAGCTGACCTCTTTCTCAACAGGCTCGATCAAAGGCCGTTCGATCTTGGCCAAACGGCGCCCGTCCGTGGCAACCAATCTCAATGCATTTTTTGTCACTTCAACCAATATACCATTCAAAACATACCTGGATTCCTCATGCGATACCGCGAAGGCCGTCATGCGGAACATTTCCTTAAGATCCGCCTGTTTTATCTTTACCGCTTCCTTATCCTTGAATTCAGGGAATTTCGGGAATTCTTCTTTAGGAAGGCCAAATAATTTCATGCGGCAATTCTGGCCTTCAATATCTATCTGATTATTCTTGCGCGCGTGAATGATGATCTCGCCTGCAGGGAATTCCCTGACTATATCGCTGAAACGTTTGGCCGGGATCGTGACCGCCCCGTCTTCCATGATAGTCACAGGTATTTCACAGGATATACCTATATCAAGATCGGTCGTATAGAACCGCAGCGTATCCTTTTTTGTTTCCACTAACATATTAGATAGAATAGGTAACGTCACTTTAGGAGAAACAATATTTTGTACTGTTTGTATCCCCTGCAGCAGATCTTCTTTGGAAAGTTTTACTTTCATACAGGCTATTACTCCTTTGCTTCTTTATTAGAATATACAGTAATAATTGAAATAAGCCCTGTGAATCTTTTAATAAGCTTCAAAACCATTGTATTGCAATGCTTTAAGAATAAAAACTATTGTGGATGGATCCCGTGTCACTGTTTAAGGATTGTAGAAAGTTTTTCAACAATATACTTTATTTCACTGTTTTTACTAAGACTTTCATCAATTTTTTTGCAGGCATACAGAACGGTCGTATGATCTTTGCCTCCAAAAGCCTTGCCTATCTCAGGTAATGAATGCCGCGTCAAGCTTCTTGCCAGGGACATGGCCAATTGGCGTGGAAGCACAAAATTTTTGGTCCGTTTGTTATTTTTAAGTTCATTGATATTGATCTTGAAATGATCGCACACCACATGCTGGATCATTTCAATGCTGATGATCTTGGTGGTTTCTTTCAACATATCCTTCAGGATCGTATGCGCCAGCTGCAGCGTGATCGGTTTTTCCTGGAGGATCGAACTGGCGACGACACGGATAAGCGTTCCTTCCAGTTCCCGGATATTGGTCTTGATCTGTTCCGCAATAAAAAATACGACGTCATCGGGAACAGCGACATTTTCAAGGTCGATCTTCTTGCGCAGGATAGCCACGCGGGTCTCAAAATCAGGCGGCTGGATATCGACGATCAAACCCCACAGGAAACGCGTGACAAGCCTGTCTTCAAGATCCGATATTTCTTTAGGAGGCCTGTCCGAAGAAATAACGATCTGGCTGCGATGATCGTGCATGGCGTTGAATGTATTGAAGAATTCTTCCTGGGTCGCCCGGCGGCCCGCGATGAACTGGATATCGTCGATCAACAAGATATCGACTGTGCGGTATTTTTGTTTGAATTCATTGGTTGTTTTATTGCGGATCGAATCAATGAGTTCATTGGTGAACTGTTCGGATGTGAGGTACAGGCATTTCAATGAAGGATTGGTCCGGATCACGTGATTGGCCATGGCCTGCATCAAGTGGGTCTTCCCCATGCCCGACTGACCGTATAAAAAGAGCGGATTATATGCTTTTCCAGGTGCATTGGCGACCGCCTGGCTGGCGCCGGAAGCCATCTGGTTGGAAGACCCGACAACAAAATTTTCAAATGTAAGGCGCGGATTGATGTGCAGGCCGCGCAAGCGTTGTGTGGTGGCCGGGCTGGTGGTTGCTACCGGCGCTGCGGCAGGTATCGGGATGGCCTTGGCGGATGGCGGGCTCATATGCGCCGGTGCGTCGCCGGGCTGGGCCACACGCATTTCCAGGGTTATTCCCGACGGGAAATGATTTTTCATGGCATCCTGGATCACGGGAAAATAATGGTCCACGATCCAGTTCTTGAAGAATTCATCGGGCGCGATCAGGATGAGTGTGTTTTCTTTTTCACATGAAGCGCTCAGATGGGAGAACCAGGAACTGTAACCGCTCTCCCCTATTTTCAGGCGGATATCTTCTTGAACATTGGACCAGGCTGTTAATGGGCTCATGGAAAGGCCGCCAATGACTGTGGAAACACGAAAATGTTGTAAATCGAATATTTGCAACAACTTAAAAACTTACTAAAAAGAATCCCACAGGTTTTCCACAGCTTGAGAATGTTGTTGAACGTCAATGGGTTGTGCATGCAATTCGTCGGAAAGGATTGATGAGAGTTCAGGATCATGAGAGTATTTTCTGAAATTTTCGTCATTATAGCAAAGAAGGTTTGAAATACAATGTGATTTTTTCCCAGCCCCCCGGTTTGTTGATATGAACAGCATTTAGCATCCGTGTAATTCATGACGTAATACAGCACTTGACTTCAATAAGGGGTATGTTATAATTCACGCCATTATGAAAAAAACACTTAAAACACCTACAAAGATCAAGGGCAAAAAGACACACGGATTCCGCAAGCGCATGTCGACGGCAGATGGCCGCAAGGTCATTTCAGCCCGACGCGCCAAGGGCCGCAAGCGCCTGTCCGTTTAGTCAGCAGGATATCTCATGTCCCGTGTGTTAATGTGGCTCATCCGTCTATATCAGGGTGTAAGTCATTCATTGCTTCCCAGGGCTTGCCGATTTTATCCATCCTGTTCCCACTATGCAATTCAAGCTATAAATAAATATGGCGCCTCTAGAGGTGTGTTCTTAGCCTTTTGGCGTCTGGTAAGGTGTTCTCCTATAAGCCATGGCGGATATGATCCAGTAAGGTAACATTATGGAAAAAAGACTTTTTTTAGCAGTATTTTTATCGTTGGTGGTTGTTTTTGTTTTTCAAAATGTTTTTTTCCCCCGCAAGAATCCCACACAAGCTGTAACTTCACAACAAGCAGCACCTGTAAATAATGATAAACAAGCTTCGGCGGGCCTTGTGGAAAAGCCCCTGCCCCAGGAGCCGGCATCTTCTTTTGAAGAAAAGATCACTTCTGTTGACAATGCAGCCTATCAGATCCATTTCTCTAATAAAGGCGGCAATATCAATTCGATCACGCTGAAGTCGTTTAATTATGAATTGCCGGCCAAGAACATTGCCAGCTTAGATCTGTTTCAGGGAGAAAAGTTCCTACTTGTTGAAAACAACCAGAGCAATGTCAAATATTCATTTCAGAATGCCGAATGGCAGATCACCAAAGAATATTCCATAAAACCTAACTACGTCGTATTAAATAAGATCTTAATAAAAAATATTTCACAAACCCCAAAAACTTTAATTGCAAAAGATCTGCATTTAACCGTAGATATTTCCAGATTGGACAAAACAAATGTCCAATCTGACTGGTCTTTATGTGAATACGTAATAAAAACTAAAAAGAATTTTATACGTAAAGATAACATTAAAGTATTAAATGAAAAACTGAACAAAAAAGAATTTAATGATGTTGAATGGACGGCCTTCCGGGACAAGTATTTTGTAACCCTCCTTCAGCCGAAAAATCCTCAGACAAATTTCTTTATTAACGTGAGATCTGAGAAAGAGCTTGAAATTGGTTCTGATCTTGCCAATACGATCATTGAGCCTGGGAAGAGCTTTACCTATGAATATAAGATCTACGCGGGGCCACAGGACCTCAAGTTATTAAAAGAAGCTGATCCATCTTTCGAGAAGGTCATGGTATTTAGTAATTGGGGTTGGCTCGATGCTGTGGCAAAGTTCATTCATTGGTTGCTGGGCGTGTTGCATAAAGGCATACACAATTGGGGCATAGCCATTATTGCCATAAGTCTTCTTGTCTATGGTGTTATGTATCCGTTGACTGTTAAAAGCCTGACATCCATGAAGAAGCTTCAAGCGCTGCAGCCCAAGATGAAGGACCTTCAGGACAAATACAAGAATAATCCCGAAAAGCTCAACAAGGAGATCGTTGAATTATATCGCGTTAATCAGGTGAATCCGTTGAGCGGTTGTTTGCCGATGTTGTTGCAAATGCCGATCTTTGTTGGTTTGTACCAGGTTCTGTGGCGTTCTATTTATTTTAGGGGAGAAAGCTTCTTGTGGATGAAGGACCTCTCTTTGCCCGATCATACGGTCAAACTTCCGTTCACGTTGCCCGTTTTGGGGGAGTATTTGAACATTCTGCCTGTGTTAATGATCATTATTATGGCTGTACAACAGAATTTAAACATGAAAAGTATGACGGCCACAACAAAGGATCAGGCTGATCAGCAAAAGATGATGGCTATTTTCTTTCCGATCATGATCGGGTTTATCTTCTATAGTATGGCCAGCGGGCTGAACTTGTATTTCGTTATTTTTTATCTTCTTTCGACCGTTAGTCAGTGGAACATCACAAACAATCTGAAGACCGCTGATCAAACATGACGGACATGTCTAAAGCCATAGAATTCGAGGGAACTACCGTAGAAGCGGCTATAAAGCACGCTGCGAAGACGTTGCGCGTTTCACGTGAAACATTGAATATCAAAGTTGTCTGTGAAGAACAGCGCGGGCTGTTTGGGATGGAAGGTGCCAAACTGGCCAAGATCAAAGTTTCGATTAAAACAAAAAAAGCATAAGTTTTTGTTTTTATGATATATTAAATGAAGCTTTCGTAGTCCGATCTTTTGCACGCTCTGTAAAAAATTTAAAAATATTGTACGCATATAGTTGCGTGCAAAATATTGGACAACCTCGCACAGCTGGCAAATTCATTCGGATTTACCACGCGACCCCTTCGGGGCGAATTTTTCTAATGAAAAATTTGGGTTGAGTTTCACGTGAAACAGTGTGCCGAGAATATGGGAAAAACAATCATCACTTGTAACCAAAAGGGCGGGACGGGAAAGACAACAACGTCGGTGAACCTTTCCGCAGCTTTGGCAGATCTTGGTAAAAAAGTTCTTCTTGTTGATATGGACCCCCAGGGTAATGCTACCAGCGGGGTAGGCATCAATAAGAACGAAATAAAAAATTCTGCGTATGAAGTTCTCCTCAGTAAAGCCCAGGCTTCAAAATCAATTGTTAAGACTTCTGTAAACAACCTGGATTTAATACCCTGCAATATTCATTTGACCGGAGCAGAGATAGAGCTCGTAGGTGTTTTGTCCAGGGAATCAAAGCTTAAGAAGGCTTTGCATGAGGTTAAAGATGCATATGATTATATTATCCTGGATTCGCCGCCTTCCCTTGGGTTGTTGACACTGAACTCCCTTGTTGCCGCTGATTCGATCATTATCCCCATACAGTGCGAATTTTATGCGCTTGAAGGTGTTTCCCAGCTTTTGAACACGATAAGCCTTGTGCGTGATAGCTTGAATCCGGCGCTGCAGATCGAAGGCGTCTTGCTGACAATGGCGGACTTTAGGACCAATTTGACGGTTGAGGTTATCAATGAGATCCGCAATTATTTTAAAGAAAAAGTATATCAGAGCGTGATCCCGCGCAATATTCGGCTGAGCGAGGCGCCAAGCCATGGCAAGCCGATCAATCTTTATGACAGCGCTTCTATAGGCGCGAAAAAGTATGCGGAGCTGGCATTGGAAGTTGTCGCCGCTTCTGCAAAAAACACATAAGTTATTTATTTTCAATAATTTATATAATGTCCAAACAGGGATAGATTAAGGATGTCTTATGGCATTAGGTAGAGGGCTTTCCGCGCTTATTTCGGAAAAGAAAGATCCAGCCCAGGATGAAGGCGGGGTTTTGCACATCCAGACGTCTCTGATCAAGGATAATCGTCTGCAGCCGCGTCAAACGTACGATGTTGTCAAGATCAGTGAACTCGCGGATTCGATCAAAGAAAAAGGGATGATCCAGCCTGTCATGGTCCGCAAAGCGGGTGACGGATATGAGGTGATCGCCGGAGAGCGGCGTTTGAAGGCGGCGCGCAAGCTCGGGCTTGAAAAGATCCCCGTCATTGTCAGGGATGTGGATGATAAAGAGGCGCTTGTTCTGGCGCTTGTCGAGAATATCCAGCGGGAAGAGCTCAACGCGATCGAGGAGGGGGAAAGTTTTTCGCGCCTCATTGAAGAATTCAAGCTTTCGCAGGAAGACGTGGCCCGCATGGTCAGCAAGGACAGGGCGACCGTCGCCAATCATATCCGGCTGTTAAAATTGCCCGCTGAGATCCAGAAGGCGGTTGTTGACGGAAAGATATCGGCCGGCCACGCGCGCGCGCTTCTGGCGGTTGACAACACTCTTGCACAGATGGAACTTTTTACCCAGATCGTGCAAAAAGGTTTTTCCGTGCGCGAAACAGAGGAGCGCGTGAAGGCGGCCGTTTCCGGGAAGAAACCGCTGAAAAAAGTCAAGGTGTCCCTCAAGGACCCCGAGGTGGCGTCGCTGGAAGAAGAGTTGCGGCGGATATTGGGCACAAAGGTCGAGATCGTCAACAAGCGCGGCAACAAGGGAAAACTCGTCGTTGAATATTACACGCTGGATGACCTTGACCGGATCCTGGCGGTCCTTCGGAAATAAATTCGGGCTAAACGAAAGGTGCGGGCATGATCACAGGCATGACAGGGTTTGGTTCGGCGACGTTCGTCGCCGGGAAGATCAAGGGCGTGATCGAGATTAAGAGCGTTAACCACCGCTATCTGGATGTCGCGTTCTATTTGCCGACGGGATTCGGCGTGGTGGAGAACAAGATCCGTGAAATGCTCGCGAAAGAGGTGGCCCGCGGGCGGGTGACGATCTCGGTGCGCATCACGGACAAGCCCGGGCAGGAGGTTTCGTTCAAGGAAGAGCTTATTGAAGAATACCTCCGGCACGCCAAGAGCATTGAAAAGAAATACAAGCTGTCGAACAACCTGACGCTGGCCGACCTGATCAGGATGCCGGGGATCGTCGACGTGAAGGAAGTTTTTGTCGAGGCGCAGGAAATGTGGCCGGCGATCGAGAAAAGTTTTTTGATCTGCCTGAAAAGCCTCAAGGCCATGCGCCAGCGCGAGGGCAAGAGCCTTGCCGCCGACATGGGTGACAAGCTCAAGCGCATGAGCCAGAAGCTCAAGGACATCCAGAAGCGCCACGACCTCCTGATCAAGGGCGTGCAGAAACAGAGCAAGCCCGAAGAGTTCGCGTCCTACCAGAAGAGCATTGATATCAACGAGGAGCTCGCGCGTTTCAATCATTATATCGAAGAAATGCGCGCGCTGCTGAAAACAGCCGTTCCCGTTGGCAAAAAGATGGATTTTATCGCCCAGGAGATGCAGCGCGAGGCGAATACGCTCGGCTCCAAACTGCAGGACGAGATGGTGTCCAATGCCGTGATCGCCCTCAAGAGCAAGATCGAAAAGATCCGCGAACAGGCGAACAACGTCGAATGATCCAGCCCGGCCGGATCATCATCCTTTCAGGGCCGTCGGGAGCGGGGAAAACAACGCTGCATGACCGCCTGCTCGAGGACCCGCGTTTTAAAGGACGCCTTGTCCGTTCAATTTCAGCGACGACCAGGAAGCCCCGCGGGTCCGAACGCCATGGCCGTGAATATTTTTTCCTGACCCGCAAGATGTTCGAGCACAAGATCCGCACCGGGCAGTTCCTGGAATGGATGAAAGTGTTCGACAACTATTACGGCACGCCGCTGAAAAATGTCCGCGCGGCGCTGCGGCGCGGACAGCATGTCCTTTTGTGCATCGATGTCAAAGGCGCCGGCGCGGTCAGGAAAGAGGCCCCTGACGCGCTGATGATCTTTGTCAAGACGCCGACACTGGAGGTCCTGCGCCGCAGGCTTGTGGCGCGGGGAACGGACAACCCCCAGAGTGTCGCGCTGCGCCTTAAGACCGCCGGTGCGGAGCTGAAAAAAGCGCCCGGCTATGATCATGTCATCGTCAATGACAGGCTTGACGCCGCTTACGCGCGGCTGGCTGCGGTGGTGGCTTCGTTGACATTTCCTTCGGGGTGTGTTATATAAGACCACCATTAATGAACACAAGAGGCTTTTAAGGAGGCTGCATGGTTTACTTACCGCTTGAAGGATTATTGCCGAGATCCGCGAACAGTTCATATAAACTGGTCCGCATGGTGGCGGCGCGCGCGCTCGAGATCGGCGAGGGTGGCGTCAAGCTCATTGAAGCGCATATGAATGAAAAACCTGTCACAACGGCCATGCGCGAGATCATCGCCGGCAAGGTGATGACCAAGGAAGCGTCGGATAACGCCAAGAAAGCCGCGAAAGCATTAAAAGCGCACTGAAGATCATGGGAAAAAAGCATATCGTTCTCGGGGTGACCGGAAGTATCGCGGCGTACAAGGCCGCGGATATCGTTCGCCGCCTTCAGGACGCCGGGTTTGACGTGACCGTGATGATGACCTCCGGCGCGGAAAAATTTATCACACCGTTGACGTTCGAGGCGTTGTCGCACCGGCCTGTTTACCGCGATATGTTCGTCAGGGAAGGCGCCTGGGATATTGCCCATGTGTCACTGGCGCAGAGCGCGGACCTTTTTTTGATCGCGCCGGCAACGGCGGATATCATTGCGCGCATCGCCGGCGGGTTCGCCGATGATTTTGTGGCGTGCATGGCCGCGGCAACAAAGGCGCCGGTCGTGATCGCGCCCGCGATGAACGACGCGATGTTCGCCAATGCGATCCTCCAGGAAAATATAGCGAAATTGAAAAAGCACGGCGTGAAGTTCATCGAGCCGAAGAAGGCGAAGCTGGCCTGCGGCCGGGAAGGGATAGGCGCGCTGGCGGATGTGGCCGAGATCGTGAAAGCCGTAGAGGCGATTTTGGCGCGGTAGCCAAGTGGTAAGGCAGCAGTCTGCAAAACTGCTATGCACCGGTTCAAATCCGGTCCGCGCCTCCATTTTGTTCCACTGCCAGAAAAACTTTTTACCCGAATGGGGAAAAGTTTTTCTGTTATGGGAAAACAAAATGGAGCCCTGAAAAGGATTCTTTTCAGGGCCTGTTAGATATAAGTTATCTTGCAAGGTCCCCTGAGTCGTCCCCGGATCATGGTGCCTTATAAGATTGAGTGATTGAAGTTTGAAAAGGATTCTTTTCAGGGCCTGTTAAATATAACTCACGGGCGAGTGGTGGAATGGTATACACGAAGGACTTAAAATCCTTTGGCCGAAAGGCCTTGAGGGTTCAATTCCCTCCTTGCCCATAAAGTTTTTCTTGTAGCTTTTGGTTGGACAGAGTATACTTTTGAAAATTTATTTGGTATTAACGTAGCTGGACCCGCCCCGTTTTCCATGGGGCTTGCCTAACGGCATTTTCGCTGACGCGAAAACCGCCCCGGCAATCGGGGCTAGGGTCCAATTAATATCGGAAAAAATTAAGGTAATTGGACCCGCCCTGCTCGCCAGGACGTAAACGTCGGCTCGCAGGACTGGGCTCCAATTTATCTCGGAAAAAATTAAGGTAATTGGACCCGTAGCTCAGTTTGGTTAGAGCGCTTCCTTGACATGGAAGAGGTCGGAGGTTCGAACCCTCTCGGGTCCACCATTTTTCCACAGCGCAATAAACCTCCTGCCCGCATGGGAGGAGGTTTGTTGCCTTTGGGACAAAATAAACAGGCAGCACCATAAAAGAACAAGTATGGATTATTCCCGCGACATCGACAAACTCCGCCATACATGCGCCCACGTAATGGCCCAGGCTGTAAAGCAGATCTGGCCTGAAACGAAGGTGGCCATCGGCCCGGCGATCGAGAACGGTTTCTATTACGACTTCGACAAGAAGGAGCCGTTCACCGACCAGGACCTTGCCCAGATCACCAAGGGCATGCAGAAGATCATCAACCGCAACCTGCCCTTGACATGCACGTCCCTCGAGAAGAAAGAGGCGTCCGAACTTTTTAGCGCGCAGGGGGAAACTTACAAGGTCGATCTCATCGCGGGGATCCCCGATGAAAAAGTTTCCATTTACACGACGGGGCAGAACGAGTTCCTTGACCTTTGCAAGGGGCCGCACGCGGCCTCTACCGGCGAGATCAAGGCCTTCAAGCTTTTGTCGGTGGCCGGCGCGTACTGGCGCGGCGATGACAAGAACCCCATGCTCCAGCGGATCTACGGCACCTGTTTCCCGACGAAGGAGGCGCTGGACCTGCACCTGAAGGTGCTCGCCGAGGCGGACAAGCGCGACCACCGCAAGATCGGCGCGGAGATGGACCTGTTCCATATTTATCATGAAGAAGCGGGCGCGGGATTGGTCTTCTATCATCCCAAGGGCGCGTTGATGCGCAAGATCCTCGAGGATTACACCAAGGACCTGCACCTCAAGCGCGGGTACGACCTGGTGCAGACGCCGAATTTTTTGCGCGGCAAGCTGTGGCAGATCTCGGGCCACGCGGAGCATTACCGCGAGAACATGTATTATTTCAAGATCGACGGCGAAGAGTACGCCGTCAAGCCCATGAACTGCCCGGGGCACATGCTGATCTACGGGGCAAAAACGCATTCGTACCGTGAATTGCCGATCAAGATGTTCGAGCTCGGGACCGTGTACCGCTATGAAAAGGCGGGCGTGCTTCACGGGCTGCTGCGGGTGCGCGGGTTCACGCAGGATGACGGGCATATTTTCTGCCGCCGGGACCAGGTCCAGGGCGAGGTCGAGAAGGTGCTTGACCTGGCGTTCGAGATCCTGTCCGCGTTCGGGTTTAAAGAATATGAAATAGAGCTCAGCACACGGCCGCCCAAATACATCGGAGCCCTTGAAGACTGGGACCTGGCCACGTCGGCGCTGAAGAACGCGCTGGAGCATAAAGGCATCGCGTACCAGATCAACGAGGGGGATGGCGCTTTCTACGGGCCGAAGATCGACCTGAAACTCAAGGACGCGCTGGGACGGAAATGGCAGTGCAGCACGGTGCAGTGCGACTTTGCCTTGCCTGAGCGATTCGACCTTTCCTTTATTAACGAGCAGGGCCAGAAGGAGCGGCCGATCATGCTGCACCGCGCCTTGTTCGGCAGTGTCGAGCGTTTCTTCGGGACGCTCATCGAACATCACGCGGGGAATTTTCCGCTCTGGCTGTCACCCTTGCAGGTCGTGACGATACCGATCAACCCCGATCATGACGCGTACGCCCGCGAAGTTATGGACGAGATACAGGCCAATGGGCTAAGGGCATCGCTTGATGCGCGCAATGAATCGCTCGGCAAACGCATCCGCGAGGCGCGCCTGCAGCGGGTGCCGTATATCCTGGTCATCGGCGACAAGGAGGTCGCGGCACGGACGGTCGCGGTCAGAAAACGCCCGGAAACAGACCTCGGAGCCATGCCCGTCGGGCAGTTTTTGGCCATGGCCGGGAAAGAGATTGTTGACAAACTATAGGTTTTTTAGATAATAGTGCATCGCCTTCGCGCATGCGGAGGGTAATGCGACGGAAAGTCGTTAACCAGAGGAGATCGTTATTCAAAAAAGGATACGTATCAACGAGCAGATCCGCGTTCCTGAAGTTCGCGTGATCGGCCCGAATTCAGAACAGCTGGGCGTGGTCACAGCCCTGCGGGCCATGGAACTTGCGGAACAATTTGAGCTTGATCTTGTTGAAGTCGCGCCCACGGCGAGACCGCCGGTGTGCCGCATCATGGATTTCAGCAAATACAAATATGAGCAGGAAAAGAAAGAACGTCGCGCGAAAAAGAACGCGCATGTTTCCCAGCTCAAGCAGATCAGGATCAAGCCGCACATTGAAGAGCATGATTACCAGACAAAATTGAAACAGACCATAATGTTCCTTGAGAAGAAGGACAAGGTCAGGGTGAATTTGTTCTTCCAGGGGCGCGAGATGGCGTTCAAGGACCAGGCGAAGATATTGCTGCAGCGGTTCGTGGCGGACACGGCCGAACTTGCGCAAGTGGAAAAAGACGTGATGATGGAAGGGCGGGTCATGTCCATTGTGATAGCGCCCAAAGCAGATAAGGTATGACCAAGGGGTAAATGATATGCCAAAGTTGAAGACGAAAAAGGGCGTGGCCAAACGCTTCAAGATCACCAAGTCGGGGAAGATCAAGAAGCGTAGCGCTGGTCGCGGACATATTCTTTCTAAAATGTCACGCAAGCGCAAGCGCAAGCTCCGCAAGGGCAGCTATCTCGCCGGCGTCGAAGTGAAGAAGATCAGGAGGATGTTGCCATATGGTTAAGATCAAGAACTCAGTTGCGCGCAAAAGAGGGCGCAAACGTGTTTTCAGGGCGACGAAGGGTTTTTACGGGCACAAGAAGAACCGTTGGGTCCAGGCGATGCGCTCGCTCATCAAGGCGCTGCGCTATTCGACCAAGCACCGCAAGGCGCGGGCCCGCGATTTCAGGAGCCTGTGGATCGTCCGCATCAATGCGGCGTGCCAGCAGAACGGCATGACCTACAGCCGGTTCGTCCGGGGCCTGAAGGAAGCCAAGGTCGTTCTTGACCGCAAGATGCTGTCGGAGATCGCGATCAATGACGCGAACACGTTCAAGAAGCTGGTGGAGCTTTCAAACAAGTCTCTTCCGGCGAACGTGACGCGCAAGAAGGTTGCGGCTACTAATTAAGGTAGTGAAGAACACTGATTTGAAAAAGGCTCCTTTGTTGAGGAGCCTTTTTCATATATAATGCGCGGGCAACTAACAGTTAATAGGCGACAGATGTCCTGGGATATTGAGAAAATAAAAAATGATGTGGCCGCTGACGTGAACGCCGCCGAGGTGCTCGACGCGCTTGAAGCCGTGCGCGTGAAATACCTCGGCAAGAAGGGCCTTGTGCAGGAGATGTACGCCGGGCTGGCCACAGCGTCACCGGAAGAAAAGAAAACGCTGGGCAAGGGCGCCAATGACATCAAGGTCCTGGCTGACGCGCTGATCGCGCAGCGCAAGCCGCTCCTCGCGGCCACGGTGAAACGCGCCCAGGCGCTGGACGTCACCATGCCGGGCGTGGCGCGCGAACCCGGAACGCAGCATCTGATCACCCAGACGATCGAAGAGATCTGCGACGTGTTCGAACGGCTGGGCTTTGTCATCCAGCGCGGGCCGGAGGTCGAGACCGAGTTCTATAATTTCACGGCGCTTAACATCCCGCTCGACCATCCGTCGCGCGATTCCTTTGACACGTTCTATCTTGATGAGAAAGATCCCACGGCCGCGGGCCGTTACCTTTTATTGCGCAGCCACACATCGCCGGGCCAGGTGCGCGTGATGCAGAAACACAAGCCGCCGCTGGCGGTCATCATTCCCGGGAAGGTTTACCGGCCTGATGCCGTCGACGCGAGCCATGCGTTCATGTTCCACCAGATCGAGGGGCTTCTGGTGGACAAGCACGTGACCTTCGCGGACCTCAAGGGCCTCTTGACCGCGTTCTGCAAGAAATTCTTCGGTGATGACGTGAAGATGCGGTTCCGGCCGCATTTCTTCCCATTCACCGAACCATCCGCGGAAGTGGATATCCAGTCGAATATTTTCAAAGGAAGGGCCGGCAAGTGGCTCGAGATCCTTGGCTGCGGCATGGTGCACCCCGCGGTGTTCGCGCACGCGGGCTATCCGCCGGGAGAATACAGCGGCCTCGCGTTCGGCCTCGGTGTGGAGCGCATTGCCATGCTCCGGCACGGCATCGGGGATATCCGTACATTCACAGAAAACGACCTCAGGGTCCTGAAACAGTTTTGATATGAAATTAAGTCTGAATTGGCTCTCACGTTATATTGATCACGGTCTCACCGCCGAAGAGCTGGCCAACCGCATGACCATGGCCGGGCTTGAAGTGGAGGCGGTGCACCACGCGGGGAACGATACCGTTTTTGAGATCGAGGTGACACCCAACAGGCCGGACTGCCTCAATGTGCTGGGGCTCGCGCGCGAAGTTTCGGCGATCACCGACAGGGACCTGAAGGCGCTGCCGGTACAGTCCCACCCCGACATGGCCCAGGTTGATATTACCATCGAGGACAAAGAGGGCTGCGGCCGTTACATCGGCACGCGCATTGAAGGCGTTACTGCCGGGCCAGTGGCCGCGGACAAGGCTGCTTTGCTGCAGGCGATAGGTCTTAACCCGATTTCCAACATTGTCGACATCACGAATTTTGTGTTGTTCGAATTCGGGCAGCCGCTGCACGCGTTCGACGCGGACAAGCTGGAGGGCGGCAAGTTGATCGTCCGCCGGGCGAAAAAAGGCGAGAAGATCGTCACGCTCGATGACGTGGAGCGGACGCTGGATGAAGGGATCCTCGTGATCGCGGACGCCCGCAAACCCGTGGCCATTGCCGGCATCATGGGCGGGCGGGACACGGCGGTGACGGCGGGGACCCGCAACATCCTTCTGGAGAGCGCTTATTTCGACATGGGCCTTGTCCGGCGGGCCTCGCGCAAGCTTGGCCTTACGAGCGATTCCTGTTACCGTTTTGAGCGCGGCGTTGATCTTGCTGCAGTGGCTGCAGCTGCAGACCGCGCCATTGATCTTATCCTTGAACTGGCGGGCGGCCGTGTCACGGCGCGCCGTGACGTTTGCCTCAGGGAGGCCGCGGCAGCCCGGAGCGCTATCGAGGTTTCTGCAAAGGATGTCCGCAAACTTTTGGGGACGGACATTGATCCGGTCCGCTCGAAGCGGATCCTGGAGCGGCTGGGATGCGGCGTTTCGGTCACGGGCGATTCTTTCTCCGTGCAGCCGCCGCGCAACCGCAATGACCTGAAGATAAGGGAAGATATCATCGAGGAGCTCGCGCGGGTGGTCGGGTTCGACAACCTGGCGATGTCGTTGCCGAGCGTCGGCGCGATCAATATTGCTGTCGACAGGGAAAAGGAAAATTTCAACGGGCGGCTGGCGGGAAGCCTGGTGGCCCAGGGGTTTCACGAGATACTGACCCACGCGATGATCAGCCGCGGTGCGCTGGAGCGGACTGGGTATGACGGCATCGCGCCCATGGCCCTGCAAAATCCCATGTCCGCGGAACAGCAGCTGATGCGCCCGACGATGCTGCCCAGCGCCTTGCAGGCGGTGGCGTTCAACATGAACCGCGGGCAGAAAGACCTTAAATTCTTCGAGATCGGCAAGCGCTATCTCCCGGCGGGCGAGCGCTGGACGCTGCTCATCGTGATGACGGGGCGGCATGCAGGGGATTGGCGCCGGGGCAAGCGCGACGCGTTCGATCTTTTTGATGTTAAAGGCGCGCTGGAAACGGCGTTCACCGCGTTGCGGGTCAAGGGCCTGGAATACCGCGCGGGTGAGAGTGCGGCGTTTGACGCCGGGCAGGCGGCCGGGGTTTTTCTGAACGCCCAGCCACTGGGGTTCATGGGCCGTATCGCTGACGAGGTCCTGGGGAAGTTCGAGATCAAGAAGGCGAATGTGCATGTGGCCGAGATCGATCTTGCACCCGCCCTCGAGGCGCTCACGCCGCAGGCCAAGTTCGCCATCCCCGATGAATTCCCCGTGATGGTGCGCGATGTGAGCCTTGCGGTCAAGGCCGCGCGGTTTGAGGATATCAAGGCTGCGTGCGCGGCACGCGGGGCGGGCCTGCTGCGAAAGATTGAGCTTGTTGAAGAATATCGTGGTGATAAGATAGTGAACGGGTACCGGGGGCTTGTCCTTTCGCTGACCTACCAGGCCAGCGACCGGACGTTGACCGAAGACGCGGTGAACGCCCTGCATGAAAGTATCGTGCAAGAATTGATGGCAAAGTTCGAAGCTCTAAGAAGGTAGTTTCGCTGTTATACTGCGTGAAGCCGTTGGCGTTACGCGGGTATGCGTTTCCTGCTGTGTTCGTCAGGGATCTGGCTAATTTGAACCAATATTCAATACCTTGGGGACTGTTGTCTTCGGTGACCTTCGGGTCCCGGGCTTGTTCCCACCTGCAAAACAGGTTCAAGGTTGCCCTTTCTCAACGGCACAAGCGGGATCTGATCTGACCCGGATCTTTCCAAGGAAAGATCCGGGTTTAAATTTGCATGGGGTCCTCATGTCTTTTCTTTTCGAGACCAACCTTAACGCCCATGCGCCGTTGTCGGTGCGGATGCGCCCGGCGGCCCTTGATGAATGTGTCGGGCAGGAGCATATCCTGGGCCCCGGCAAACTCCTCACGCGCGCGATTGAAGCTGACCGCGTCACCTCGCTTGTTCTTTACGGCCCGCCCGGGTCGGGAAAAACCTCCCTCGCCCTATGTATCAGCCGACGGACGAACGCCTGTTTCGAAAGCGTGAACGCGGTCGCGTCCAATGTTGAAGAACTGCGCAAGATCATTGCCGCGGCCAGGAACAGGCTGGCCACCTCCGGCGGCAAGACTATCCTTTTTATTGACGAGATCCACCGTTTCAACAAAGCCCAGCAGGATGTGCTGATGCCGGATGTGGAGAACGGCAACCTCATCCTCATCGGGGCCACGACCATGAACCCGTTCTTTTCGCTGGTCAGCCCGCTTTTGTCGCGGTCCCTTGTTTTTGAACTGAAACCGCTGACACGCGAGAACATCAAGTCGCTTTTGCAGCGCGCCCTCCTTGACCGGGAGCGGGGCCTCGGGGCGCTCGGTGTGAAAGCTGATGCAGCGGCCCTTGATTTTTTGGCGGATATCTCTGATGGCGATGCGCGCCGGGCCCTTAACGCGCTGGAAGTCGGCTGCCTGACGACGCCCAGGGATAAGGACGGGGGCGTTGTGCTGACCCTTGAGGCCGCCCAGGAATCGATCCAGAAAAAACAGGTGCAGTACGACAGTGACGGCGACGCGCATTTTGACACGGCCTCGGCCTTTATCAAGTCCATGCGCGGGTCGGACCCGGATGCCGCGCTGTACTGGATGGCGAAAATGATCTACGCGGGGGAGGACCCGAGGTTCATTGCCCGGCGCATCTGCATCTGCGCGGCCGAGGATGTCGGCAACGCGGACCCCAACGCGCTGGTGATGGCAAGCGCGGCGCTGCATGTGGCGGAATTTGTCGGCTTACCTGAGGCGCGCATCCCGCTGGCCCAGGCCGCGGTCTATGTGGCGTGCGCGCCGAAATCGAACGCGGTCTATCTGGGGATCGACAAGGCGCTGGAAGATGTGAAGACCAAAAAGGCGGGGAATGTCCCGGCGCATTTGAGGGACGCGTCTTATGCCGGCGCCTCAAAGCTGGGGCATGGCCAGGGTTACAAATACGCGCACGATTTTCCCGGGCATTATGTGGCGCAGCAGTATATGCCTTTCCCGGCGGTATATTATGAGCCGACTGAAATGGGGTATGAAAAAAAGATCAAGGAGCGGCAGGAGGCCTTAAAAAAATCCAAAGATTGAACGGGAAATTTTTCTATTATAATAAGAAAGATAATGATAATATAGGGCGCATTTATCAGGGTCATTTTAGCCCGATAGCAGGCAAAATTGTGAAAATTCCCGTTAAACAAGAATTGCGACAGCAGGTTCTTGATCGTATAAAAGAGCAAAAGGAGGAAATTGCTTTATCCAAGAGTCGGATCATCTTCGCCAAGGTGATCGCATTGCCGGTTTTTCAGAGTGCAAGGACGATCCTTTTTTACGCGTCCTTTCGGGGTGAGGTGGATACCTTTGCCCTCATGCGTGAAGCGATGGTATTGAACAAGCGTGTGGCGTTGCCGTTGATACGGAAAGAAGAACAGCGAATAGTTCCGATGCTGATAAAGACCCTGTCAGAGCTCAAGCCAGGCCATCACGGGATATTGACCCCGGAAGACGTGCCGCAGGATCGTGTGGACGCGGCCGAGCTCGACCTTGTCGTGGTTCCCGGTGTGGCGTTTGACCGCCATAACAACCGGCTGGGCCGCGGCGCGGGGTATTATGACCGCTTTCTTTCCGGATTACCCGCCGCAACACCGACCATCGGTTTGGCGTATGACCTGCAGGTCGTGGATGCCATCGCGGGCATCGAAGCGCACGATCGCCCGGTAACGTATCTCGTTACGAATTGACCCCTCTTGTTCAACCTGGACAGGTAGTACGCGGCACGATCGCCTCAGGCGTTGTGCCGCATTGGCATCGATCCCGGATTTCGCATGGAGCAACGCCTGAAGCGAAATACCGGGAAAGCCTCGCATGGGCGTCAGGTCCGTCAGGGCCGGCGCGCGACCCTCTTTCGGGAGGGCGGATCTTACTGTGTATGATCCGGGACAACTAACCGCGTCAAACGCGATAAAGGAGCTGTGTATGGGTAATAATATTTTGCTGAACATCTTGTTGTTCGTGTTCGTTGGTGCCGGAACATTCATCGGAGGGTATTTTGTCAGCCGCATTTTCAAAGGACGTCAGTTCAAGCAGCTTGAGCAGGAAGCCGCGTCGATCCGCGACATGGCCCAGCGCGAAGCCGAGACGATCAAGAAAGAAGCGGAACTGCACGCCAAGGACACGATGTTGAAGCTCCGCCAGGAATTTGAAGTTGAGACAAAACAGCGCCGCGAAGAGTTTTCGGTCACCGAACGCCGGCTTTTGCAGAAGGAAGACCATGTTGAAAAACGCCTGGACCTTCTTGATAAGAAAGAAAAAGACCAGACCATCCGTTTTGAAGCGCTCAAGGGCAAGGAAGTCGAGAACGTGCAGAAGGCCGACGAGCTGTCCAAGATGGTCCAGCAGGAGAAAGAGATCCTGCACAAGATATCGAATTTGAGCCGTGATGAAGCCAAGAACATGCTCCTGGCCCGCGTGGATGAGGACCTCATGCACGAGAAGGCTGTTCGTATCCGTCAGATGGAAGAGGAGATCAAGGAAAGCGCGGATAAAAAAGGCCGTGAACTTATCTCGATCGCCATGCAGCGCTGCGCTTCCGACCACGCGGCTGAAACGACCATCAGCATGGTCCATCTGCCGTCCGATGAAATGAAGGGACGCATCATCGGCCGTGAAGGCCGCAATATCCGCGCCCTGGAACAGGCTACGGGGGTTGACATCATCATTGACGATACGCCCGAGGCGGTGACGATCTCCGGGTTTGACATGGTGCGCCGCGAGATCGCGCGCCTCGCGCTGGAACAGCTTATCGCTGACGGCAGGATCCATCCGGGCCGCATCGAGGAAGTGGTCGAGAAGGCCAAAAAGACCCTGGAGCAGAAGATCAAGGAAGAAGGCGAAGCCGCGGTGTTCGAGCTGGGCATCCATAACATGCACATCGAGCTGGTCAAGCTGGTGGGCCGGTTGAAATACCGCACGAGTTTCGGGCAGAACGGCCTGCAGCACACCAAGGAAGTGGCCCGTTTGATGAGCGTCATGGCGTATCAGCTGGGGCTTGACCCGCAGCTGGCCAAGCGCGCGGGGCTGCTGCACGATATCGGCAAGGTGGTTTCGACCGACGCGGAAGAGGGGACGCACGCGGTTGTCGGTGCCCGCCTCGCCAGGAAATACGGCGAAGTGGAAGTGGTCGCGCAGGCGGTCGAGTCGCACCATAATGAAGTGGAGATGGGTTCGATCTTCGGGGTTTTGGTGTGCGTGGCCGACGCGGTGAGCGCGTCACGTCCCGGGGCCCGCGCTGAATCGCTGGAAACCTACATCAAGCGCCTCGAAGGGCTTGAAAAGATCGCCTACTCCTTCAAGGGGATCGAGAAGGCCTTCGCGCTGCAGGCCGGGCGCGAGGTGCGCGTCATGGTCGATCCCGCCAAGCTCAATGATGATGAGTCGGTGGTGCTGGCGCGTGACATCCGCAAGAAGATCGAAGCGGACATGGAATATCCGGGCCAGATCAAGGTCCTGGTCGTGCGTGAAACAAGGGCCGTGGAGTTCGCCAAGTGAAGATACTGTTTTTGGGCGACATTGTCGGGAATCCCGGGCGCGAGGCTGTGGCGAGGCATGTGCCGCTCATGCGCCGCAACGGGGAGGTGGACGCGGTCATCGCGAATGCCGAGAACGCGGCCGGTGGTTCGGGGATCACGGAAGCCGTGGCGCGCGAACTGTATTCCTTTGGCTGTGATGTCATAACGCTCGGCGATCACGTCTGGGACAAGCGGGATGTGTATCCTTTCCTTAACGCGGCGCCCAATATCGTCAGGCCCGCCAATTTCCCGGCAGACGTTCCCGGCCGCGGCGTGTGCGTCGTTGAGATCAACGGTGTGAGGGTCGCGGTGCTGGCGCTGCTGGGCCGGACATTCATGAAATACCTGACGGACTGCCCGTTCCGCGCGCTGGACAGCGTGCTGGGCGGGCTCATTGACGTGAAGGTGATCGTGGTGGACATGCATGCCGAGGCCACGAGCGAGAAGGTCGCGATGGGCTGGTATGCCGACGGGCGCGTGAGCGCGGTCCTGGGGACCCATACGCATATCCAGACGGCGGATGAGAAGGTCCTGCCGGGCAAGACAGCGTATATCACGGACGCCGGCATGACGGGTCCGTACGATTCCGTGATCGGCCAGGTGAAGGAACTCATCATCAACCGGTACCTGACGGGGATGCCCAGCAAGTTCGAGGTCACGGCGCATCCTGCGACGTTATGCGGTGTTATTGTGGATGTGGACGAGGCGACCGGGCACGCGCGTGGCATCACGCGCATCCAGAAAGATTAAAACAAGGGGGGACAGACATGACCTGGGAAGGCTTGAACCGTCGTAAGTTTCCGCGCGCCAATTTTCCCTGCCTGATCAAGATCATCCGTTCGGGTGAGGCGGAAGATGTCATCCTGACGCATACGGAAAATGTCAGCATCGGCGGCACCTGCGTGATCATCAAGAAATCCTGCGAGCTCTTTACTTCGGTAGCCGTCGAGATCGACCTGATGGACGCCGGGGAGCCGGTCCGCTGCCAGGGGAAGGTCGTGTGGTCCGTGCGGCGCAAAGCCCTCGAGGACAACAAGCCTTCGTTCTATGACCTTGGCCTGGAATTTGTGGATATCCAGCCGGACGACTGCGTCCGCCTGGGAAAGATCATCGAGCAGCTTGTGCGCAGCGGCCACGAAACAGGATGGAAGTGATGGTCAAGGTACGGTTTGCCCCAAGTCCGACGGGTTATTTGCACATTGGCGGCGCGCGCACGGCGCTGTTCAACTGGATGTACGCCAAGGCCCAGGGCGGGTCGTTCGTGCTGCGGATCGAGGACACGGACCTCGAGCGCTCGAAGCCGGAATACGAGGCCGAGATCCTTGACAGCATGAAGTGGCTTGGCCTGACGTGGGACGAGTTCTACAAGCAGAGCGAGCGCTTCGCGATCTACAAGGAACAGGCCGAGAAGCTTGTTGCCGAAGGGAAGGCCTATCGCGACGGGACCGCGGTGCTTTTGAAGGTGGAAAAAGGGCGGCTGGTCCGCTTCGATGACCTTATCCGTACGCTCATCGAATTCAACACCGACGAGATCAAGGACCAGGTCCTCATGAAGTCCGACGGGTCGCCCGCGTACAGTTTCAGCTGTGTCGTGGATGACGCGCTCATGGGCATCACGCACGTGATCCGCGGCGAAGACCACATTTCCAATACGCCCAAGCAGATCCTGATCTATGAAGCCCTCGGGTTCAAGGTCCCGAAGTTCGGGCACCTGCCGCTCATCATGGGAGCGGACGGGGCGCGGCTGTCCAAACGTTTCGGTGCCGTCGCGGTGACCGATTACCGCGGGGAAGGATTCTTGCCGGAGGCCCTTGTCAATTACCTGATGCTTCTGGGATGGTCGCCGGGCAACCAGGAGATCATCGGCCTGCAGAACGCGTGCGCCAAATTTTCGATCAAGAAGGTAAATAAGACTGCCGCGCAGTTCAACATGGAAAAGCTCAAGTGGACCAACGGGCAGTACATCAAGGCCTGTGACACGGCCCGTTTGACGGACCTCATTATCCCCTTGCTCAAGGAAGAGGGCCTTATTGAGGCAACGCACGACCGTGCGCACATCGAGGCCGCGGTGCAGCTTTTCAAGGGCCGGATGCTGACCCTGCGTGATTTTTTAGAAAGAGCGGGATTTATTTTCGTGAAAGAGTTATCCTTAAGCGAAGAGATCAAGGCGGAGCTTGGCGCGAAGGACCTGGCGCGCGCGTTCGGCCTGCTGGCAGAACGGCTGGAGAAAGCCGAACCATTCGACACCGCGGCGGCGGAGAAGGTTTTCCGCGAACTCGTGGCCGAACTGGGTATGGCCAGCGGCGATCTGGTCCATCCTGTGCGCCTGGCCATCAGCGCGTCGACCATTGGGCCGGGCTTGTTCGAGACCATGGCTGTGCTTGGCCGTGAGCGGACGGTCGGGCGCTTGCGTGCGGCGTTCAACACATAAGAAGGAGGAAGGGGATGCGAAATCCTATGGTAGCGGTCCTGTGCGTCCTGATGGGGCTTGTATTGTTTCAGGGGTGCGAAACAGTGAAAGGGATGTCGAAGGACATTGACAATACGGCACACAATGTTACCAAGCTGGCCAATTCCATGAACGATTCGGATAGTTCGTTCACGGAAAAATACTGGTGATCGCAGGGCCTGTAAGTTTTTCTTTTGACAATCCGCAGGCTTGTTGTATATTGTGGGGCTCGAAAATGTTTTTCCTAAAGGTATAGTTGTAGCATTGTCTCGCCCTGCGCTACCAGGGGTTGCCGGCAGCGCAGGACTCAACAATGTTTTTCCTATAGGTACAGTAGTAACATTGTCTCGTGGTGTAATTGGTAGCACAACAGACTCTGGATCTGTTTGTCTTGGTTCGAGTCCAAGCGAGACAGCCATATAGTTCTCTCGAAATCCAGATCGAGAGATAGAAGAAGCCCTGATCACAGCAATGTTGTCAGGGTTTCTTCATCTGTGCACGTCGCAAAGGGTTACGACATAATATTTTTGTGGTTTGATATTGTTTCGGCCTGTGCTTCCTGATTGTCTGGCTGTCCCGCTTCAAAAGGTCAAAACCCGCCAAAGTTTTATCTCTTACTCTCTGATTCAGCGGATATTCGACGGATTTTAGTAAATGAGTAATATTGATTATTAGCGGCGTTTTTGAGTCGGTGATAAAGTCATTTACTGGAATTTCCGTCGGATAGGCTAATCAGTGAGGAGAGATAAGGACGCTTCTTGGGTGAAACCTTTGGTGTCGCGCCAGAGATCCATTTGCTTGGACCAGTCCATTTCAAAGGAGATCATGCGGATTTTGTATTCGGAAATGACCTCCATAAGCTCGTCTTTGCCAGTCAGG
>CAIOTT010000038.1 GCA_903861305.1 Candidatus Omnitrophota bacterium
GCCGTCAATGCCACCTTCGACGGCCGGCATTACATCATTATTAATCCTGATCATCCACGCACACCTTCTGAATTACGTTACACGCTCATCCATGAAGCCGCGGCCATTTTTGGCATGACCCACGAAGAGAGCGAGGTTTTTGCCATCGACGTCATGAGGGGTGCCATCGCGCGTGTGTTCCAGCCGCCGGCATCTCACACCGGGCCGGTGGTAACGATATCAAGATTTATGCCCTTTGGTCCGGATGACCCTGAGGTCCGGCAGATCGTTGAGCTCGAGGTCCTTGCCTGGAAATTCATGTGCGGCATTGACGTCTCACCCGAGAGCGTCCATTTGAGGATATTCGGCGATCCTGACCTGGGCAGCGCGCCCAATCATGTTTTTGTGGCACGGGTCGATGGCCAGATCAAGGCCGGCGTGTTCGTGAGTTGTGTGGATGTCATTCCTGACCGTTACGATGACGTTGCGCTCCGGCATGACCCCGCGAGCCATAAGTACCTTCTGGATTATTCCATCATTGCCGACAGGAAGGATCCCTGTGTCAGGGACCTTGAATTGACCAAACGCCTCATCCTGGCGAGCCATGAACTGGCCATGGATACCGGCCGGCGGCCTCCCGTTGCTTACAGCCGCGCTGAATTCTTTATGGAGCATATTCTCAACAATCCGGAATTCCGTGTCGAGCCGTATCTAAAACCTGATGGAAAAGTGGATGTCCGCAAGGTCATTGATACTTTTGGCATTTGGGCGGGCCGGGAGCATCAAGGTTTCCCGACGTTCAAGGATTATAAGAAGTTTTTTGCCCTTCCCCGTGAGGTTGTAAGCAAGGGGTTTTGTTTGGCGTTCATTAACAAGAAGTTTGAGGCTGGTAACAAGCTTGGCCTTAATGACGGACGGTTGTTGACCGTTAAACAGGTGCGCCGGTATTTCAAATTGAAAAAATTCGCCTCGCTGGAAGAGTATGCCCCTTTCCATATTAATGTGGTCGGGGACATTTTTCAGATGAACATTCATCAGAATTTCGGCGCTGTTTATAAGGATGTCCTGCAGGGCTCGCGGCGCCCGGACCTTGCCAGCGGCGGGTCGAATGTCTTGATGGTGTATCCCCGGGAATTGCCTGGTTCCGTCCCCATGGCGGGGTCCCTGGCAAAGCTGGAGCGTGCCATGGCGGTTTTGAGAAAGTACGAGGCCAGAAACTTTGATTACAGGAACTTTCAGGCCAGGGTCAGGGAGCTCCTTGCTTATGAGGGCGAATCGAGCGGTATTGTCAGTGCCGCGGTGGTTCGTGCGGTGCTTGAAATGGCCAGGCTTTTCCAGGCTGAAGCCAAGGATTGGCGTAGCCGGGTCCGCGGGCTGGCGGGAGAGATCTTCGGGATCTATAACACGGTCATCATGATGAAGACCGATCTGCAGGATATCGCACCGGGAAAGCTTCTGGCATTGAACCGGAAAGTTAATTTTGAAGGCGGGATCAAAAAGGAATTTGACGCGGTCAGCAGCAATACCGTGTTTGAATTCAAGTTTCGTCTGACATTGAAGAAGCTTTATAAGCAGGTCATCGGGGACAATGTGGGCGCGCGGTCGCATCTCAAGGTCCTGACCGAGGCGGCGTCCTATGCGCATATCAGGAATCTCGTTTACTTTGGGGAGTGTGATCGTGGGTTGGTCGCCAGGACACTGGCGGATTTTATTGCGGTAACGCCGGAGATGGCGGCACAAGTAAAGTTTTTCGACGCAAGCGGGATCTCGGTCAAGTTCACATTGGCGCAGATGAAGGCGTTCCTGCTGTGTGACAGGACGATCGCGCGGCTGGAAGAGGAGAAGAGCAGGAGCGGGAAAGACATTGCCGGGAGCCGTCGGTCCTGGCGGGATAACCTGGCGGGTCTCATTGATGACAAGATCGAAAGATTAAGAGGGCGGCGTTTCGATGTCATCGTCGTGCTTGGCACGACCGACCCGGAAGACCTGCGGGCCATGCAGGAAGCGTGCCGAGATCCTGCCCATACCGCGCGCTCGCTGGATGGCCGCGAAGAAGCCGCCCTGCGCGCCGGGATCGTGGCCGCGGGACCGGCGATCACGGCGGCCGGAGCGGCCCTTGAATATGACGAGGACCGCACCGCGTCCGCGCAAATATTGAGA
>CAIOTT010000039.1 GCA_903861305.1 Candidatus Omnitrophota bacterium
CCTGTACAATGATTTCCGTTGCAATTAACTGGAAATCTAATCCGTGCCGATAATTACATCACCTCGGTCAATCCCGTTAAAGTTATATATGATCCTTTGTCGATGTCCGAAAAGAGCATCTTGATCCGATTTTAACCCGGATTTTGCACGCACTTTTTAGTGCACAGTATTCTTGACGCTGTTTTGAGAAGCGTGCAAAATCCGGGATAAAATATACGGACTACTTGAAAAGGAAAGAAAGTCATGGGCCGATTTTTACAGGTTTGAGCCATTAGGGGATAAATTCTATTTCCGAAAGCCGGGTTTGCAGGTTGGCAATATTATTCCATGATAAATTCAAGAATAATAGTTTCTATGTTTATTCAGGCTGAAATGACAATGATATCAGTTATCGCTCAACGGAAAAATATATGAAAGCGTTGAAAGTAATCAGGGATACGGATGAGGCTTTGGTGACAGGTCGATCTGCGACTATTGATCAAATGACAGGTGAGGGCTTTATCAGGGTATTCGAGAGTGCCATTAAAAAAGATCCTGCGTATCCGGCCAATTATGTTTTTATTGGCTATATCTATCGATTCCAGCATAATTATGCAGAGGCTTTGAACTGGCTATTTAAGGGCGTTAGTGTAGATGCCCGTTTCAGAGAGCGCGACAACATTAACGAGGGATACAAAGAGATCAGGAACATCAGGAGAGTTGACAAGGGACCGCACAATGAGGAGATTAATAAAAGAATAGACAGGTTCATCGCTCAATTTAAACGCCGATATCCGGACCAGATATTCAACTTCGTTTTTTGGATGATGCTGAAGTTTTTCGATGGGTTGAGTCTGATATCAGAGAAATTGTCGCGGCTGTTAAACTTAGGAAGATCAGCCTTATTTTACAGAATTATCCCCGAAAGACACCGGAAAATATTGTTCTTAACAGGATTGCAGAATTGGATCATTTTCCTTTTGTGAATAATGAGCTTGTTTTTTATCAAAAAATGTCTCAAGGGTTGAGTGAGCAGGACCTGTTTGTCCCTGATGGTCATTGTAATGCCAGGGGGTATGGTGTGATGGCGGCTACCCTTTTTGAAAAGATCATGAGTTAAGACTTATTAAAATCAGTTCGTTAATGTGCCTTCATTCATTTTCCTCAGAAATGATTTGCAGACACAAAATCAATGTCATGAAGCTCCCGACAGCTTATTACATCCTAACGAACTATACATGAAGAAAGCTTGTGTTATCTTTAAGACGAGATCACTGAAAAAATTGTATTTACGTATTTTGAACGACATTTATTGAACTAAATTTTACTATACCGATATTTATCAGCTATGATTAGAAAAATTCAAAGATCGATGTGATCGTCAGTCAAAGTGATCCTGGTCAATCCTATAATTTTAGAAACTTAAAAGAAAATGAGGTTTTGCAGTGGGTCGCCTCAGATCTTGATGAGATCGTCAACATCCTTCAACAGAGCAAGATATCTTTGGTCGTGCAAAATTATCCCATGGATTTCTCTGTAAATTTTATTTTGTCCCGGATCTCGGGTAAGTTCAAACTGCTTTTTGTGGATATTTATTCGATCTTTCAGGAAAAAATGGCGAACGGGATCGACCAGCGGGATCTGTTTGTTCTGGATGGCCATTGTAATGCCAAGGGCTATGGTATTACGGCAGAGAACGATTATAAAAGAATACAGGCTGAAGGTTTATTGAAATAACCCCATGAAAGTCATTTTTATAACTCGGGAAGGGTATGAGTTATCCGGAGCCAGGGTCCGTTGCTATAACTTTGCGCGGGAATTGCGCGGGCATGGCATTGAGGCGAGTGTGTTCTCATTCGCGGAGCATTTTGGCGCGAAGTATGGCGAAAAGGAATTCGGGATGTCTTTGCCGTATAAGCTGTGGTTGAATGCCAGGTCATTTGGGACATTCATGAAAGAAGATCCGCAGACAGTATTTATACTGCAGAGGTTTAATTATCATGCGTTGGCGCCTCTTTTGGCGGCTGCATTGAAAAAGCATCGTGTGATCTTTGATTGTGATGACTGGAACATCAGGGAGGATCCGGTCTATCATTTCGGGTTCTACCCGAGTTCCAAGATGGAGTATGTGACCCGTTGTGTCGCGCGCAGGGCTGTCAGGTGCATTGCGGCCAGTCGCTACCTTCAAGGGTACTTGAGCGCTTTCAACCCTCAAGTCACATTGTTGCCCACAGGTGTCGATACGCAAAAGTTCATTCCTTGTTCGCGGGAAGTTCGCGCTGAACTTGTTTTTTCATGGGTCGGGACTGCATATCATGCAGATATGGGACATAATCTTGATTTTCTCCTTTCTTGTTTCGAGCCTTTGGCGGATCGTTACGGGCATGTTATCCTCAGCATTGCGGGTGAAGGGCGATTCTTTGAGCTGTTTTCTCGATCGATCGCATCCCATCGCCATCGCGCCCGCATCCGCCTAAGCCCGTGGATAGCGGCTGATCAAGTGCCTGGATATCTTGCGGGTGTCGATGTCGGACTTTTACCTTTGATCCAACGCACCAAATTCAATTTGTCCAAAAGTCCGACAAAATTGTTCGAATACATGGCCATGGGCCTGCCCAGTGTTGCCTGTGAGACAGGTGAAGCGGTGCACATTCTCAGAGATGGCCATACCGGTTTTCTGGCCTGCGACCGAGTGTCATTTATTGCAGCTATGGAGCGATTAATACAGGACGCGCCGTTGCGGTTGGATATGGGCAGGCAGGCCAGACATGATGTCGAGGCTCGGTTTTCTCTTAAGAAGCTTGGTTTGGAGTTGGCGGCGTTGCTTAAAGATATGTGATGGGGGGCAGATGAAGGTTTCGGTCGTTATCCTGACATGGAACAGTCAGGACCATATAAAAGCTTGTCTGTCGTCTTTGATGATCCAAGCAACCAAGGACCTTGAGATCATTGTAGTCGATAACGGCTCAACGGATCAGACGCTCACACTTATCCGCGATGAATATCCGCAGGTCATTCTCATCAGCAACAATGTCAACCGGGGCGCCAGTTTTGCAAGAAACCAGGGGGTGGCGAATGCTTGTGGTGCGTGGATATTGACTCTGGACAGTGATGTAGTCTTAGAGCCTGATTTTTTTGAACAATTCTTGTTGGCTGAAAAGGGTTTTGCGGATAATATTGGAATGGTCCAGACGAACATCCTGGATAAGGATGGGGGTCGGATCTATTCACAGGGGGTCTACCTTTCGCCCTGGAGAAGGTTCCATGATATTAACAGGGGGAAGTCGGCAGGAGCGGATCATCCCGGTATCGGGAGGATCCTTGGGCCTTGTTCCGCGGCAGCGTTCTACAGGCGCCTGATGCTTGAGCAGGTTCGCGAAAAAAGCGGCTATTTTGATGAGAGGTTCTTTTTTCTGGTTGAGGATGTTGACCTGGCCTGGCGGGCTCGAAGGGCTGGGTGGGGCGTGTCGCTGTGTGAACGTGCCAGGTGCCGGCACACGGGCAATGGTTCCGCTACAACGGCTCCCATGCGGCAGTATCTTTCTTTTCGCAACAGGTATTTGATGATCAACAAGAATGAAGGTTTCTGGCGCAGGGCAGGTACGTACGCTTTGGCGTTGCCGTATGATGTGCCGCGTTTCATTTATATGTTGCTTTATAATCGTTATATGTGGCAGGAGAAATAATGCCCCGCATTTTGATAACAGGCGGTTGTGGCTTCATTGGTTCATCCCTGGCGTCCGAACTTTTGTGCCTGGGCTATCAGGTCACCGTGATTGATAACCTCAGCCGTCGCGGGTCCGAGCTTAACTTGTCACGTTTGTTGGCAATGGGGGCTGAGTTCCATAAGAGCGACACCTGCGACCCTGAGGCGCTGGATAAACTGAATGATAGTTTTTCCTGCCTGATCGAATGCAGCGCCGAGCCATCGGTCTTGTCCGGGGCCGTCGGCGATGGGGCGCGTTCTTTGCTGAATGTCAACCTGATGGGCGCCGTGAATTCTTTTGAATGGGCCAGGCGCCGGTCTGTTCCTGTGATCTTTTTTTCAAGTTCGCGTGTTTATCCCTATGACCGTTTGAACGCTTGCCATTATCGTGAAACGGAGACCCGGTTTGAATTTGTTGATGGTTGTTCCGGTGTCACTCAGGCGGGGGTGAGCGTCAGCATGCCGCTTGACGGGGTGCGTTCGCTTTATGGTGCCAGTAAACTCTCGGCTGAATTGATCCTGCGGGAGTACGCTTTGCAGTACGGCCTCCCCGCCATCATTAATCGCTGCGGGGTTGTGGCTGGGCCCTGGCAGATGGCCCGCGAGGATCAGGGTGTTTTTACATTTTGGGCGGCCCGTCATTATTTTCGTCTGCCGCTGCAGTATATCGGTTTTGGGGGTAACGGCCACCAGGTGCGTGATCTGTTGCATATTCAAGATCTGGTCGATCTGGTAGTCCGGCAGGTCGCGGCGCTCAGGGATCGTCCGTCTGATTTTCGCGGGGATATTTATAATGCCGGTGGGTCGATCCGTTCCAGCTTGTCGCTGCGGGAGGCTACGGAGATATGCCGTCGTCTTACGGGCCATGAGGTCAGTACTGCCTCCAGGATAGAGGCTCGTCCGTCAGATGTGATCTGGTATGTGACAGATAACGGCCCCACGGGTAAGGTCTTCGGATGGGAGCCGAAAAGATCCGCGGAAGTTGTCTTGCAGGATATTGTTGCATGGATCAAGGATAACGCATCCCTTCTCAAGGAGATATTGGTATGAAGTTCATCTTGCATGCCTGGAGGTTCGTATGAGCGTCGTCCTTGTGACGGGTGCTGCCGGGCTTATCGGCGCCGAGTCAGTTCGGTTTTTTTCGGGACGCGGGTTCAAGGTCGTGGGCATTGACAATGATATGAGGCGATATTTCTTTGGTGAAGAAGGGAGCTCACGGGGTAATCTTGCACGCCTTGCCGAACACTGTCCCGGTTTCATTAATCATGAGGTGGATATCCGCGACAGGTCTGCGCTGGAAAATTTATTTCGGGAATATAACACGGACATTGCTTTGGTCATTCACTGTGCTGCCCAGCCTGGCCATAATTGGGCCGCGCGTGAGCCGTTAACGGATTTCGATGTTAACGCCGTTGGGACCGCGAACCTTCTGGAGGCTGTACGTCTTCATTGTCCCAAGGCGGTCTTTATCCTGACATCCACCAACAAGGTTTACGGCGACAATGTGAACCGTTTGCCCTTTGTCGAGCTTCCCACACGCTGGGACTTAGAGGAACGGCATCCTTATTTCGCCAAAGGCGTGGATGAGGGCATGTCGCTTGACCGGTGCATGCATTCCTTGTTCGGGGTTTCGAAGCTGGCGGGAGATGTTCTCACGCAGGAGTATGGACGATATTTTGGGATAAAGACGGGTGTTTTCAGGGGGGGGTGTCTGTCAGGCCCGGGGCATGCCGGGGTTGAAGGGCATGGCTTTCTTGCCTATATGATGAAGTGCGCTATTTTGGGGCGTCAGTATAAGATCTTTGGTTATGGTGGCAAGCAGGTCAGGGATAATATCCACAGCCATGATCTTGTTGCCGCGTTCGACCATTTCTTTCAGAACCCCAGGGCAGGTGAGGTCTACAACATCGGGGGCAGCCGTTTCAGCCATTGTTCACTTCAGGAAGCAGCCGCTTTGTGTGCCAAGATCACCGGTAAGCGGCTGGATACTGTTTTGGTCGATGAGCCCCGCGCCGGGGACCATATCTGGTGGGTGAGTGATGTGTCCAGGTTTTGCAACCACTATCCTGCGTGGAGATTGACACGCACAGTCGAGGATATCCTGGCAGAAATATACCAGGAAAACGCACAGCGATGGCTTACACCGCTGATTTGAATTCTGCTACAAGTTTTTGCGCGATATCTTTAGCATCGCCGAAGATCATCCGCGTGTTGTCGTAATAGAATAGTTCGTTCTCGATCCCCGCAAAGCCCGCCGCCATGGAACGTTTGATCACAAAAACAGTCTTGGCCTTGAATGTCTCGATGATCGGCATGCCGTAGATAGGCGAGGTCTTGTCGTGGAGCGCGGCAGGGTTCACCGTATCGTTGGCCCCGATGACGATCGCGACATCGACCGTGTCCATCAGCGGGTTGATATGGTCCATTTCCACAAGCTGGTCATAGGGCACGTTGGCTTCAGCCAGAAGGACGTTCATGTGGCCGGGCATCCTTCCTGCGACCGGGTGGATGGCGTATTTGACATCCGCGCCGTTCTTCTCCAACAATTCTCCCAATTCCCTCACCGCGTGCTGTGCCTGGGCGACCGCGAGGCCGTACCCCGGGGTAATGACAACCGAGCGCGCTGATTCGAGGATCAGGAACGCGTCTTCGGGGCTGATGGGTTTCACTTCACCTTTAGCGGTACCTTCCGTCTTTTTCTTGCGGGCCGCAAACGCGCCGAAGAGGACATTGTTTAGGGATCGGTTCATCGCTTTGCACATGATGTAACTGAGGATGATGCCGTTTGCTCCGACCAGAGCGCCTACGACGATCAAAAGGACGTTGTTGATGACAAATCCCGTGGTGCAGGCCACCAGTCCCGAATAGCTGTTGAGGACGGATATGACCACGGGCATGTCGGCGCCGCCGATGGGAATGACCAGCAGGACGCCCAAGGCGAGCGACAAGGCCAGTATCCACAGGAAAACAGGATGGTATGCAGGGGTCATGTAGAATGGCACGGCCAGGAGCAGGACTCCGGCAAGAACAGCGATATTGACGAGCTGTTGTCCCTGGAAAAGGAGGGGTTTCCCGGGTAAGCGCTCACTCAATTTAGCCCAGGCCACAAGGCTTCCGGTGAAGGTGACCCCTCCGATAAGGATGGACAGGTACAGGGCCGTGATGACGACCACGGTGTCAGGCGTGTGATTTTGGTAGGCGCTCCAGTCGACGAACACACTGGCCAAACCTCCGAAACCGTGCAGGAGGGCGACCATTTCCGGCATCTGTGTCATGGCCGCGCGCATGGCGACAAAAGCGCCGAGGCTGGCCCCAATGGTCCCGCCGAGGATGATCCATTGGAACCCGATGATCTCTTTGGCGGTGAGTGTGGCCAGGACCGCCAGTAACATGCCCAGCGCTGACATCCAGTTGCCCTGTCGGGCTGTTGCCGGAGAGCCGAGGAACTTCAGGCCAAAGGCAAATAGGACGCAGCTGATGATATAAACAATATTGATCCAGGACGCATGGTTCATAAATTATCCTTTTGAATGCACGGGAGAGTGGGCGGATGTCTTTGATCTGAACATCTTGAGCATGCGTTCCGTCACGAGATAGCCACCGACCACGTTGAAGGTCGCCATGGCGACAGCTGCCGTGCCGAGAAAGATCGTCAGGGGAGAATTGGCGTCGCCGGAACCCGCGGCGATAAGGGCACCAACGAGCGTGATCCCGGAGATCGCGTTCGCTTCAGACATGAGCGGCGTGTGCAGTAAAGGCGGCACGCGGCTGATGAGGGCAAAGCCGAGGAAAACGGACAGTGCCAGGATATAGAGCAGGAATACAAAGGGGATGATCTGGTTTTCCATAAGACTCCTTATTTTAGGACTTTCCCCTGATGGGTGATCAGGCATCCCTTGATAAGCTCGTTATCGGGATCCAGGATAAAAGCGTTCTTTTCCTTGTTCCAGGAATGTTCGATGAAATTCACCAAATTGGCGCTGAACATATCAGAGGCGTTGACGCAGACACGGGAAGGAAGGTTCCCGAACCCTATCACGCGCACACCGTTAATAAGAGGCTCTTCATTTAACACAGCGCCTTCCACATTGCCGCCGGATTCGATCGCCATGTCAATGATCACACTACCGGGCTTCATGGCCGCGATCATGGCGCGGGTGATGATCACGGGGGCTTTCTTGCCGAAGATAAGGGCGGTCGTGATGACAATATTCGATGCCGCGCATACTTTGGCCATGACAGCGCGTTGTTTCTCGAGTTGTTCGGGGGTCAGGGCTTTAGCATAGCCGTCTTTGGTCTGGCCGGTCTCTCCGAGGTCGACTTCCACGAATTTCGCTCCCAGGGACTGGACCTGTTCCTTGACCACGGGCCTGGTGTCAAAGGCGTCAACGCGCGCGCCAAGGCGTTTGGCCGTGGCAATGGCCTGCAGTCCGGCAACGCCCGCGCCGATGACAAAAACACGTGCGGGGGAGATCGTACCCGCGGGGGTCATCATCATGGGGAGTAGTTTATTGATCCTTTCGGCAGCAAGGATCACCGCGGCGTAACCGGCCAGGTTGGCCTGGGAACTCAGGGTGTCCATTTTTTGCGCCAGGGTCGTGCGCGGGATCATTTCCAGGCTGATACCGGAAATGCCGCGTTCCGCCATGGCCGTGACGATGTCCTTTTCATTGAAGGGATCGAGCAAACTGATATGCACGGATCCTGAAGCCATTTGCCGTATTTCTTCAATGGAAGGTTTGCGCACGCGCAGGAGGATGTTAGCCTTTGAAATGATATCCTTGCGGGAAGCGGTCGTTGCGCCAGCAGTAATATATTCCGCGTCAGCAAGGTTCAATGTTGAGCCAAGACCCGGCTCAAAAAGGACGTTAAAGCCTTTTTTGATGAACCGGGTAACAGCGGACGGGACAATGGCCGCGCGCAATTCTCCGGGGAACGTCTCTTTGACAATGCCGATGATCATGCGGGCTCCTGTTGTTCGCCTGTTGTCGCCACGTCGCTAGGGGTAGTCGATATAAGAGTCTTATGGTATTCCTGCAGCGCGGGCTCCTGATGGTCGCCACGTCGCTTCAGGAATAGTCTGTAAAAGCGTCTTATGGTATTCCTGCAGCGCGGGCTCCCGATAGTCGCCACGTCGCTTCAGGAATAGTCTGATAAGAATCCTTATCAGACTATCAAAAACAAAAAGGATGTCAAGGCAATGGCGTTAAAAAACGGTGTTTAATTCTAGACGGAATAGTAAAAATGGAGTATATTTAAAAACTAACATCATTTTTTATAATCCCCGCTTTATCCTGGGCACAGGTTCTATGCGGGATTAAATTTTATTCAATAAGGAGGATGTATTTATGGGCCAGTTCACACGATCTATCCTGAAACCATTATTACTGATGCCGGCTGTATTTTTGATGGCCGGGTTGGCGCCTGCATGGGCAAGTGAAGCGGACCTTATTGTGCCGAACCTTGCGTCCGTGTCGTTCCTGGGGCTTGATGGCAAGACGCTTCTTTTATATGGTATCGCCATTTGTGTGTTTGGGTTCCTTTTTGGTTTGACACAGTTCATCAGCATCATGAAGATGCCGGTCCATAAGTCCATGAAGGACATTTCTGAGCTTATCTACGAAACGTGCAAGACGTACCTCATCACCCAGGGCAGGTTCCTTTTGATCCTGGAGGCCCTGATCGGGATCGTCATGATCGCTTATTTCGGCTGGCTTCGCCATATGGAGGCGGTCAAGGTTGTGATGATCCTCATTTGCTCTTTGATCGGTATCGCAGGCAGCTACGGGGTGGCCTGGTTCGGCATGAGGATCAATACGATGGCGAATTCGCGTTCGGCGTTCGCCGCCTTGAAAGGCCTGCCGTTCCCTGTGTACGCCATTCCGGTGCAGGCGGGCATGTCCATCGGCATGCTGCTCATTTCGACCGAGCTTCTGGTCATGTTGTCCATCCTGCTGTTCATTGACCCTTCGTACGCGGGTCCTTGCTTTATCGGCTTTGCCATCGGCGAGTCGCTCGGTGCGTCCGTCCTGCGTATCGCGGGCGGCATCTTCACCAAGATCGCCGATATCGGTTCTGACCTGATGAAGATCGTGTTCAATATCAAGGAAGACGATGCCCGTAATCCGGGTGTCATCGCCGATTGCACGGGGGATAACGCGGGCGATTCTGTTGGGCCTACGGCGGACGGTTTTGAGACCTATGGCGTCACCGGTGTCGCGCTTATTTCCTTTATTTTGCTTGCGATAAAAGATCCGGTTGTCCAGGTGCAGCTGCTGGTATGGCTTTTCGTCATGCGCCTGCTCATGATCATTGCCAGCGCGTTGTCTTACTGGATCAATGATCTTCTTGCCAAAGCGCGTTATGCAACGGTCAAGGAGATGAATTTCGAAGATCCTTTGAGCTCGCTGGTCTGGATCACGTCGTTCGTTTCGATCCTTTTTACGTTTGCCGCCTCATACCTCCTGATCCCGACCATGGGTGACGGCACAATGTGGTGGAAGCTTGCGGCGATCATCACCTGCGGCACGGTGGCGGGGGCGATCATCCCGGAGTTGGTCAAGATCTTCACTTCGCCCGAGTCAGCGTTCGTGAAGAACATTGTCGAGTCCTCGAAAAAAGGTGGTGCTTCCCTTAATATCCTGGCCGGTTTTGTGACGGGCAATTTCAGCGCGTACTGGATGGGTCTTACGATCACGATCCTCATGGCAGGCGCCTATTTTGTCAGCGGGATGGGCCTTGATGCGATCATGCTGGCCCCGTCCGTTTTCGCGTTCGGTCTTGTTGCCTTCGGGTTCCTGGGTATGGGGCCGGTGACGATCGCGGTCGATTCTTATGGCCCGGTCGCGGATAATGCCCAGTCGATCTATGAACTTTCCCTGATCGAGAATGTCCCGGCGGGTGTTATTAACAAGGAGTTTGGGTTTACGCCTGATTTTGGGAAGGCCAAACACTTCCTTGAATCAAATGACGGTGCGGGTAACACGTTCAAGGCTACCTCCAAGCCTGTTTTGATCGGCACGGCGGTCGTTGGCGCGACGACCATGATCTTCTCGATCATCATGATCCTGACGGTCGGCCTGACAACGAATATCCAGTTCCTGTCGATCCTGTATCCGCCCTTCCTTTTGGGGATGATCATGGGCGGCGCGGTGATCTACTGGTTCACGGGCGCTTCCACACTGGCGGTCGTCGCGGGCGCGTATCATACGGTGGAGTTCATCAAGAAGAACATCAAGCTGGAGGGCGTTGAAGCGGCTTCTATCAAGGACAGCAAAAAAGTCGTTGAGATCTGCACGACGTTCGCGCAGAAAGGGATGATCAACCTTTTCCTCGCGGTCCTGTTTTCGACGCTCGCGTTCGCGTGCCTGAACCCGTATTTCTTCATTGGCTACCTGATCTCGATCGCGTTGTTCGGGCTTTTCCAGGCGATCTTCATGGCGAATGCCGGTGGCGCGTGGGATAATGCCAAAAAAGTGGTTGAGGTTAATTTGCGCGAGAAGGGCACTGAGTTGCATGCGGCTTCAGTCGTGGGGGACACGGTTGGCGATCCGTTCAAGGATACGTCTTCTGTCGCACTTAACCCCATCATCAAGTTCACGACGCTCTTCGGCCTTCTGGCCATCGAGATCGCGCTCCAGTTGAGCCATGGCCTTAATATCGGGCTGGCGGCTGTGTTTTTCGCAATTGCCGTAACTTTCGTGCTGAAGTCCTTCACGGACATGCAGATCATCTCGGAAGAAGCTGTGAAGTAATATCCAGGCAGGCATAACGCTTGTATGTTTTAAAAGGCCCCCGGGGCTCAAAATCCCGGGGGCCTTGTTGTTTTTAGGAACCATTGTTTTATAGATATTAATATTTTATACTTAATTAAGTTCGGTTTATGACTTCCGTAATAAGGATGATAATGTTCAAATTTTGCGATAAACTAACAAATTTACGCAGTTTTATTGCATTTTCCCTGACTGTGGTCTTTATTTTGACCAATGGGATAGGGCCTGTGAGTTTTGCCCGGGCGCAGGAGGTATTTCAGCTGCCGCAACCCGGCACCCGGGTCAGTTTAAGCCC
>CAIOTT010000040.1 GCA_903861305.1 Candidatus Omnitrophota bacterium
CCAAAAAGCAACTTTGCCACAGCCTTTTTAGCCGGAGAACTGCGGGAAGAAAATTCGACACGAGCCCCCTGCCCTTGAGGCAGTTCGGTGATAAAAACACCCACTTCAGTTGTATCAACAAAATCCGGGATGTTCATCACGACGATAATACCACGGGAAGGGTCCTGCATAAAAACATAGTATTTGTTTTTATTGACGACCCTCAAAACAGCGTCGAAGCACGTCGTTTTATCATGGGGATAATCCTGATAGATCGAATTGGCCCTGGCCGCCTCAAGATCACGGGTCGACGTACCGATGACAAGCTTGGGAAAATCTTTTAACGAGGCACAGCCGGCCAAGCTTACTACGATCAATAAGAGAGGAATATATTTTTTCATAGCGCCCGCATTATAACAAATAATGGAATGGTTTCAACGAAAGAGCCTCAACCGGCAACCGGGATCTGCTCGCATAAACGCTCAAGCCCGACGACCTGGGCGCGGCTTTTGGTCAACTCATACTGTAAATATTCATTCTTCTCCGACTGGGCAGCGTTATAGATCTCCAGTTCACGCACCCTGGCCGACAGCTCATCCTCCGCCCGGCGCAACTGTTGGAGATCATCCCCCGCAACGACCTGATCCCTCAACAGCCTGTTATCCTCGTTCAACTCCCCGATCTCCTTGAAAAACCCTTCAAGCTGACGCTGATATTCACGCTTCGCCTGCTGCACCAGCCCCCGGGTTCCGACCAGCCCTTCAGATTCAGATTTAAGACGGGCATTCTCTTCTTCAAGGCGCGATAATAGCCCCTTCAACTGCTGGACCTCGATCGACAATTCCTGGAGCTGCGCCTGGAACGCCGCATTCTCGGCACGCCAGTGATCCACCTGCTCTTGATCCTGGCCGGCAGCTTTCGCGGGGAACGAAACTTGAGGCTCTGGCACCTTCGATCCAGACGCGGCCACCGGAGCCAAGAACGGCGTCGCCTCCAAACTTTCAACAGGGATGGCAAGGCGCTCCTGAGCCAGTAATGAAGTGCTGTGCATCTGATAGAACAACCACCCCATCACGCCGAAAGCCGTGAAAAGGATACCTGCCAGGAATATAATGACCATAGGGCTCGCCTTTCAGATGTAAGAATGAATTTTCAAATAGCCCGCATAATCCTTCACGGCATCTTCAAGAGACGTGAATGGCTTCACATAGCCCGTTTTACGCAACCGGGTCATATCCGCTTCGGTAAAATACTGGTACTTGTCGCGCAGCAACTCCGGCATCGGGATATACTCGATATTCACGGGCTTTTCAACAGCGGCAAAAAGGGCGGCCGCAACGTCATTCCACGTCCGCGCGTGCCCGGTCCCGGCGTTGAAAATACCATTGACCCCAGGATGATCCAGCAAATAAAATACAATATCAACAGCATCCTTGACGTAAATAAAATCCCTCATCTGCCCGCCGTCGGCATATTCAGGCCGGCAAGATTTGAAGAGCTTCATCAAGCCCTGGGCAACAACCGTATCATAGGCTTTCACAATAACGCTCTTCATGTCTCCCTTATGATATTCATTCGGCCCGAATACGTTAAAGAACTTGAGGCCGGCAAACCTTTCGTAAAGCTTGTTCGAGATCACCCACTCATCGAACATCTGCTTGGATTCACCGTAATAATTCAGAGGCTTGCAGGAAGGGATCCCCCTGGGATCGTCGGAATAACCGTTCTCGCCATTGCCGTAAGTGGCCGCGGAACTGGCATAGATGAGACGGGCTTCTTTCCTTAAAGCCCAGCGCGCGATATGGCAGGAATACTCATAATTGTTCCGGCGATAATAAGCCCTGTCCTGCCCCGTGGTGGAAGAACAAGCGCCCATATGAACGATCGCCGTCACCTTTTCCTTGATCCCATCAGAAAGGATAAGCTGCAGAAAATCGCACTTGTCATAAAAAGCCTGATAGGCTTTTCCGGCGAGATTATGCTGCATCAACCCATGCTCATCCCAGCGGTCAACAACAATAATGTCCTTGAAGCCGCGGCGGTTAAGCCCGGCGACCACGCAACTCCCTATAAAACCCGCCCCACCCGTTACTACGATCACGTTAGCAACTCCTCTATTCTGAAAGTTTTTCCGCTATAGCGCTGCCGATATCATAAGCCGCCTGATCCATCTTCCCGGCAACGGCCGGGACCTTCTGCCGCGCATAGATGACCGCCGCGACACTTTCATTCTTGGACAGGCGTGCGTCGCCGCGAACCGTAATGGACGCCATCTTTTTAAGATGCCCCTGGGTTCTTAGCTCCTCGATATGCCCCCGGATAACAATGTCAGCTCCGGAGGCGTCATTGCCGGAAACCAGCACAAAACGGCTGCCCTGGGACAAACCATCGGAAAAACCCTTGAGCATGATCAAGGACAAATGATCGAGAGTGCCCCCTGCCTCAGCATCAGCTCCTGCGGAAAATGGCATAAAACTGACCCGACCGCCGCCGCTCAGCGCGGAAGGGTCCAGCACCTCGACAGAGATACCACTGCCCGCAGGCGCCTGACCGACATGGCTCTTGCCGCCGGAGAACGGCCAAAAACACCCTGAGAGGGATAATGAAAGAACTGCCGGCAAAATCCATGTTTTTTTCATATCAGGATTGTAACACGCGTCAAATTTTGGCTCAAGATATTCAACCCAAATCTTCGTTAACGCCCCGTCTTCGATGTCAGCGCCGCAAGACGCTCAATGGTCTCCGGCGTGAGATCTCCGGACAGCATCCGCCATTTCCAGTTGCCGCTCACCGTGGAAGGCGTGTTCATCCTGGCCTCTTTGCCCAGGCCAAGTATATCCTGCACCGGGATGAGCGCGAGGAACGCCGCAGAGCGCAGGGCAAGCTCGATCATGACCCAATTGACCTCCTCCGGCGGGACTTCACGCCCGAGATATTCGATCATATTCTTTTTTTCCATGCGCGTCATGTCATGGCGGTACCATCCGCAGACAGTATTATTGTCGTGCGTCCCCGTATAAACAACGCTGAGCGGCGTTGAATTTTCGGGAAGATCCCTGCTTTTCTTGTACTCATTATGAAAAGCGAACAAAAGAACATGCATCCCCGGAAGGCCAAAATTGTCTTTCAGTTCATCCACATCAGGCGTGATAATGCCAAGGTCTTCGGCAATGACCGGCAAAGACGGGAATTCCTTCTGGAGGACCGTAAAAAGCTCCATCCCCGGCACGTCAACCCACTCCCCGTGCACGGCGGTTGGTTCAGAAGCAGGTATCTCCCAGCATTGGGCAAAAGCGCGAAAATGGTCGATGCGCACCAGATCAAAACATGCCAGGTTCTGCCGAAGACGGTCAACCCACCACTGAAAACCGCTTTTCTTGAGCCGGTCCCAGTCATAAACGGGATTGCCCCAGCGCTGGCCTTTCTCGCTGAAATAATCCGGAGGCACACCGGCGACAAACGTCTGGCGCCTCTGTCCGTCCAGCTTGAAAAATTCGGGGGCGCACCACACATCAGCACTGTCATAATTCACATAGATGGGGACATCACCGATCATCTTTACGTCCTGGCGGGCCGCATAAGCGCGCAAAGCCGTCCACTGACGATAAAACAAGAACTGCCCGAATTTCTCACGACGGATCTCATCCTCTGACTGCAACGCCGCCTCTTTTAACGGCGCCGGATGACGATCCCTGAGCTCAACAGGCCAATCCACCCATGAACGATCGTTAAAACGGCGTTTGAGCGCCACGAACAGCGCGTGATCATCAAGCCAGCTCTTCTGCGTGGAACAAAAATCTTCGAACGCAGCCGCAATGGCGCCACCTGCCTTGTAAGCGACGAACGCACGTTCAAGCATCATCGCCTTACGTTCATAAAGACCATCAAAAGGCACAGTCGTATCGTCGACAAAACGGCATTGCTCCTTATCCTCCCGGGACAAGAGCCCCTCCTGGAAAAGAATATCCGGGCTCAAAAAAAGCAGATTGTACGCAAACGCGGAATAACTGCTGTACGGCGAATGGCCCAAAGCCCCGTTGGTGGGATTTAGCGGCAGGACCTGCCAGTATTTTTGTCGGGCGGCGTGAAGGATATCGACGAACCGGAAAGCCTCCGGCCCGAGATCTCCGACACCATATGGCGACGGCAATGAGGAAATATGACACAAAACCCCGCTGGCGCGTTCTTTTTTCATAGTTTTAATATTATAATATACATGAAAATTAAAAGAAGGATTCTCGCAACAATCACGCAAACGCGACGCAGCGGTCTTTCATTTCACGGATGTTCAAACGGTGCGTGGGCCGGAAGAGGTAATACCCCTGCACCGCGCTCACCCCTAATTCTGCTATCATATCCATTTCCTCTTTCACCTCAACCCCTTCTGCCACGGAAATAATGTCATTCTCCCTGCAAAACGCCACAATGAATTTTATGATGCTTTGCTTGACCGGATCAAGGTGGACCCCCCTGACAATATGAATATCGATCTTGACGATCTCGGGCTTGGTCACAACGATAGACTCCAGGCTCGCGTACCCCCCGCCGACGTCGTCAACCGCAAAACGAAATCCTTCCTTGCGGTATTTGTTCAAATGCTCACAGAACACGTCATATTTGCTGATCGCCGAACGCTCCGTGATCTCAAGGACCACCTTGTTAAGGGGCAGTTGGCTCTTATTGAAGATATCAGTATAGTGCTGGAACTTTGAGCTCTCAATGATATGCGGACTGCAATTGAAGAACAGATGCTCATTGCGGCTCTGCCCAACAATGATATCTACGGCTGTCTGCCAGCAAAGCAGCTCGAGCGAATGGTACATATCATATTTTACGGCTGAATTGAACAATTCATCCGCGTTCTTGAGGAATGAATTGACCGGCGGGCGACTGAGCACCTCAATGCCGAACAACCGGAACGGCTTGATAAAATAAATCGGCTGGAAATGGGACTCGATGAGCCTCTTGGTAATAATACGCGAAATTTCCTGGATGACCTCACGCTGGCGGCTTTCACGAAGGCTCTTGAATTCACCGTTGCCGCGACGCCAGACTGCCTCCATCCTGACGCACAGCTCGTCTTTATCAACATCCTGCGCCAGGCAATCATCCGCGCCATGATGATACCCCTTTATACGGGCATCAGACTGGGAATTCCTTGTCAATAAGATCAAAGGAATGTGCTCCGTCCGGGTATGGCCTTTAAGCTGTCGGCAAACTTCAAAACCATTCGGAGATTCCAAGCCCTCGCCCAGCAGAATAAGATCAATATCAAGGGCTTCAGCTTTTTCGATGACCCCCTGCCCTGAGGATGCGGTCAGCACGTCAAATTCACGCTCCTGCAACAACTTCAGCAAGCTGTTCACATAGTGCGCATCATGATGAGCCACCAGTATTTGTTTTTTTGCATCCTCAAACATAGATTACCTGCCAGATCGCCATAAATACAGTGAACACCCTACGTTAAGTATACCTGTAAAAACCAGACTTATTGGCAAAAGTTTGATATTTTACAACTTTCAATAAAAGCCCCCTGCACTTCCATTAGCCTGCAGAACAATAGTTTACATCATTCCTCGACAAAAGAAGGAAGCGTTGTTCTTTAAAAGTAATTATTATTTTTTCGATCACGTTAATCCCACCACCTCATAAAGAATATACGCTTCATGCATGATTTGAAACCAAAATTACATTCGAAGTGATACGTTTTCTCGGAGGTCGTTTTTCATACTTTGTTATATTTCAATGGGTTGCGCACTCTACACCGCACGAAAGAAAACGTTTTCTTTTGACATAAAAATATGCCATGGAATTTAACAGGACTGCAACTCACTGCGGAATATTGGCTTACGAAAACAATTATGCAGATGCTTTGGAAGATATAATGCTAAAAGAAAACATTTTCTCGTTTTCTTTTTGTTTTGGGGAATGGGTCATTTTTGTAAATCTTGCGGGGATCTCAGGAAAGAAAACATCGCAGCGGAACGTGCCATACACCCTCGTGAGATAAATGCGTTCACACAAAGGATGTTTTATCGCTTCGGCGTAAACCTGGGCACCCCCCACCACAAAAACAGCACCCACGTCCTCGCGCGCCGTGTTACAGAATGCGTTTAATCCGCTTTCCAATGAATCCACCTGGACAACACCTGCCGGCAGCGCGTAGTTGTCCTGAGAAGTAATGACAACGTTCAGCCTTAAAGGAAGCGGCCTGAACTTCTCAGGGATGGACTCCCATGTTTTACGGCCCATCATGACCACGTTTTGCGCTGCCCCATACGGCGCCGTTGTGACCTCTTTGAAATGTTTAAGGTCAGACGGGATATGCCATGGCAAAGCGCCGCCCTTGCCTATACCACCCTGTTCATCACACGCCACAATAATGGAAAAACCCTTTTTCTTCATACAGCGATAGGAAATTTTATGAATGGATGATGCTCATATCCTGCCAGCCTGATATCCTCAAAAACATATTCTAGGACTTTCTTCTGCGCCAGTTCAAGCTTGGGCAAAGCCTTCGGGACGCGCGCCAATTGCTCCTTAAGCCCGTCCAGGTGGTTCAAATATATATGCGCATCCCCCAGCGTATGGACAAAGATCCCCGGCGTCAACCGGCATTCCGCCGCGACCATGCTCAGCAGCAGGGCATAACTCGCAATATTGAACGGGACACCCAACGCAATATCCGCGGAACGCTGGTAAAGCTGGCAATCCAGGCGCCCGTTAACGACATAGAACTGGAAGAACGAATGGCACGGCGGCAGGGCCATGCGTTCTATATCCGCCACGTTCCAGGCACTGACGATCAAGCGGCGCGAATCAGGCGTTTTCTTGATCATGTCGATCACCCCGGATATCTGGTCCAGATACTGCTTCTGGTAAATACCTGCCTTCTCATCCCAGACAAACTTCTCCCATTTGCGCCACTGATAACCATAAACAGGGCCCAGTTCACCGCGCTCATCAGCCCAGGCGTTCCATATCGGCGTATGCGCCTTGAGGCCGTCATTGATATTCGTTGAACCCCGCAAAAACCACAAAAGCTCACGGACCACCGCGTCAAAAAGGACTTTTTTTGTGGTGACCAGAGGAAAGCCTTCCCGCAGGTCATACCGGGATTGATAACCGAACACAGAGACCGTGCCTGTGCCCGTGCGGTCCTTTTTCTCCTCGCCATGTTCAAGGACATGACGGACAAGTTCAAGATATTGCTTCATATCAGGCCTCTATTTGTTGCCATCCCAACTCACATTGACCGGCGTTTCGCACACATTGACCTCAACGCAAACACTCTTCTCGGCGCAAGGCCACGACCTCAGCGCCGCCCCGCCCGGCGAACGGGCGGAAACACCACGCGGCGCAGCCTCTGCCACCCCAAGGACGACCGTAAGCGGCTGGGGCAGCACTTTCCCGTCGGAATGGCAATGCACAACAACATCCGCCAGGGTTGGCGTCACGTCTTTGCGTTCCACGGTTGCATCCTTGCGTAATGCAAGGTACTCAAAAACATTATAAAATGTATCAACCCAGATATCCTGTGCGCGGGAAGAAATATAAGCCAGATGCTTGTCGAGAAAATCAACGCTCATAGGTTTATAATGGTCCGCCCCTCTCTGATCAAGCCCGTGGCTTTCCGCCACGACCCAAAGACGCCGCGCGACGGCAATATCTATGAGCCTGTTGGCCGTGGCCAGAGGAAAACGCGGGCCGCCATAGACGATCGTGAGCGTCCTGTCATAATAACGCCGCAACAGGTCCGGCTGACGTGCCACCGCGTGGGTGCGCAGCACATACGCCAGAGATCCATCCGCGTAGCCGTCCAGAGGAAATACAAAAGACCTGACCTTTTGGCCTGTTTCCTTCTCTATCAGATCCTTCGCGTCGTCTATTTCAACCTTATAGCTTGCAGGCGTCAACGTCCTGAGGTCATGATGGTTCATCGAGTGGTTCGCTATCTCGAACCCGCGGCTTGCCGCATCTCTCCATTCAGCCCAGGAACCGCGGTTGGGCGTCGCTGTGCCGGCCTGCCCTGCGATGACCGGGACCGTGGCCTTAAAGGCGTATTTATCGAACAACGGGAGGACACCCGTGTAAACATTAGCCTCGCCGTCATCGAACATGAACGAAACAGCCGCTTTCTTATTGTCCTTGAATGGCGCGATATGAACATCAAGCGGTTCGACGGGCAAAGGGATGCGGGAAAGCTCATCATCGTCAATGACATCCAATATTTTGTCGAACAAAGGATAAGATCTCCCCGCGCGCTCCAGGGCCTCATACATCCTGCCTTCCTGACGCATGCTCAAATAGACCTTCACGATCATCATGTACGCCTGGGTGTTCGGAGGGAATACGCTGATAGACTCCATGAAGTCCGTCAGCGCCGCGTTAACATCCCTGTTGCGGAGGCTTGCAATACCCCGCTCGACCAGGGCCTGGGATCTCTGCTGACTGGCCAAAAAACTTTTTCTTTTCACGTCAATGACGCCAGGACGAGGAACGGCCGCCTTCGGCCGCTCCACAAAAAACAACAACTTGGCCGCAACAAGCAGCGCGCTAATGACCACAGCCGCGACGATCCATTTTTTCAGCATCAGGGCTTCCTTCCGGGATTCACGCGTTGCGTTACGCGGGTTATCAAGGGCATCAGGACATCCATGTCATAGATCCTGAGCGTTGACATGTGCCCCAGGTCCGGCGACGCCATGAACTTGATGGACTGGAAAAGATCATCGCTGTGCTCAAAAACGACCCGCTCCATGATCGCTTGATTGAAATGAGGAAAAACCTTGAGCGTCGGCATATGCTGATCGACAAATCCAAGATAATCCTTCAACGGCAAACCCCATTTGTGGTCATTGCCCGTATAGCCAATATACGCCTGAGGGTCAACCACGAGATAACGGAACCCCTTGGCATAGAACGGGAACAACAATTTGAAATCCTCAGGGGCCGCCGCTACATTACGGCGGTCATCCAGATAAAGTTTTTGCACGATATCCTGCGTAGAAAGGAACTTGACCCCGCTGTCCCTCCCGCGAAGATACTCCACAGAAGTACGATAATCTGAAACCGCCGTGACAAGCGGGACGATCTTCAGGATGAACCCCGTGAACATCACGCCAAGGACCACGGCCAGAATGATGCCTTTTCGCGCATGAACGGCCTGCCGGTAAAGTTCATCTATCGATGCCGCCGAAGCCATGGCCACGAACGGAAGGACAACAGCAATATAACGGGCCGCGCGGTCCGATGCCGAGGAAAAGATCAGCATCTGCACCCCGACGATAACAAAAGGCAACGCCGGCTTCCAGTTGCGCCGCAGCAGGAAAAGGACCGAAGCAAAGAACGCCAGCGCCAGGAGCCAATTCTCCAGCCGAAAAAGATAATACGGATACGAAAGGAACTCGCTCCACAGCCTTTTGGTCGCGGCCATGTCCTGCTGATGGAATATCCAGGCAAAGGTATAGCGCATCTGGGCACCGTCCATCAACCCGCCGACGCCGACCAGGATGATCAGGAACGTCATGCTGGCCCATAAGAAATGCCGCCAGCGCAGGCCCTCCCCCTGGACTTTTCCCAACCATAATTCGATCAAAAGCAGGTAGCCGGGAAGGATGACGAGCCGGTAATTGGCCAGATAGGCCATGCTCAACAATATCCCGGCAAGGAACGTTCTCAATCCAAAAGCCCTGGGGAAAATGTAACAATAGAATCCTGCCAGGGCGATGAACGCACTGAAGGTCTCCTGATAACCAAGCCTCGAATAAAATACATGAGCGGGCAGAAGCGCGAGGATCGCCGTTGAAAAACAGGCCACAGCCGTTGAGTTAAAAAAGCGACGGGCAAAGATGAACGTCAACGGCAGGGTAAGGATACCAAAAAAACAGGCGGCATATTTCGCGTAATCCCAGTCATCCCAGCGTGTGATCAGGTAGCGGGAGTCAATGATAAGGATCCAGATAGGCTTGGTAAAATTCAACGGGAAGCGCAGGTAAAATTCGAACGCTTTTTCAATATCCGAAAACCCGGAAAGGTGGTGGTGCCTGATGAAATCAAGGCCCGGCAGCGACTGGTTCAGATAAAGCGCTTCATCGTAAAAGAATATCCCGCTCAGGCCAAGATGATACAACCTGAAAACAACTCCCGCCACGACAGAAATGGCAAGAAAAATATATAAGATACTTAAATTCTTATTAATGATTTTGAACATGTGAGTAGATTATAACAACCGAGATCAAGAAATCAACCCGGATCTTTCATTAGAGATCAATCTTCAACACGCACACGGGAGCGGGCGTGTTTCTTCCGGGACACCCGTTTCTTGGCTTCAAGGACCAGCGCCTTCCCTGCCCTGCTGCGCCCCCGGGACTGGCGGCGTTTCTTTTCATGCGCCGATCGCAAGGCCTGCGCCCGCGCCCGCAAGCGCTCCTCGATCGCACGGGCTAAAAGCTCCCGGGCCCTGACACGATTCTGATGCTGCGTGCGAAATTCCTGGCACTTGACGATAAGGCCCGTGGGACGATGCCTCAGCCAGACACAACTGGCGACTTTGTTGACATTCTGCCCTCCCGGCCCGGAAGAACGGATGAACATCTCCTCGATATCATCATCTTTTATCATGACCGCCTCACGAACAGGAATGCGGACCATTCTTTCCCCCGAATGATCTTCAACAGTTTCAATCCCGTGGGCGCACCGAATCCCTTGCGGATCAAAGGGACATTCTTGAGCGAGATACCTGAAAGGATCAAATGAGCGCCCGGGGCAAGAAAGGAAACGATCCTTGCCTTGAACTGCAACAGATCGTGCGTGATGAGATTAGCGGCCACAAGATCAAATTTCCGGCGGGACTTAAAGCGCTTCACATCACAGGCCTTGAGCACAGCGCACCGAAGGCCATTTCCTTTCAAATTGAGGTCAGCCGCCTTGACCGCCTCACGGTCAATGTCAAATGCCTCAACATGTTCGGCCCCCGATAATAAAGCGACCGCAGCAAGGATGCCGGTACCCGTACCGATATCGAGCGCGGTCCTGAACGACCCCCGCAGACTTTCGATCAGCTGAGCGGAAAAGCGCGTTGTTTCATGAAGCCCTGTTCCAAAAGCGGACGTTGTATCGAGATAAAGAGGGACCCTTCCGCGCGGGCATTTCACGCCATCCAGGAAACGCGGGATAAGATATATCCTTTGCGTCAGCCCGAAGGGGCGCCAGGAATCCTTCCATCGCGTCTCCCAGTCGCTGGCGCGGTGAACATACCGGACAACCTTCACACCGTTCAACCCCGACTTCTTGAACGCGCGTCCCAAGGCCGCGGCCTGCGCAGCCGTCGGCAAAAAAATCGAGATCTTGAGCATCCCGTGCGACTCTTCTTCAACGAGGTCCGTGCGTGGGACATTAAGTCCCGTCAGCGCCGCCCGCACGCATTCCGCAACGGCACCCTGCCCTTTTACCTGGAATGCAACTTCATGAGTGACACGCATGGATCATTATCCTTTGTCCGCCAAAACACAAAAGCCGCCGGGTTCTTTCCTGGCGGCTTTTGTGTTGTCTTTCCGATCAAATATCACGACCCCTTACTTCGCCTTGCCCTGATTAGCCACGCCCGCGATCTTGGCCTGTATCTTCTGCTGATCGCCGAGATAGTAATCTTTTACATACTTGAGGTCCTGGTCCAATTCTATCACCAGAGGGATCGCCGTCGGGATATTAAGCTCCGCGATAGCGGCATCGCTGATACCCTTGATATGCTTGACGAGCGCGCGCAGCGAATTCCCGTGGGCGCCGATGATGATCTTTTTTCCCTTGAGGATCTCGGGCACGATCTCAACGAACCAATAAGGCAGGACGCGCGCCACACAATCCTTCAGGCATTCGGTCAATGGCAGCTCTTCAGGGGCCACATCCGCGTAACGCGGATCCTTCCCCGGGTACATTGCGTCATCCTTCGATAACGGCGGCGGCGGGACATCATAACTGCGCCGCCACTGCTTGAATTTTTCCTCGCCATATTTTTTCAACGTGTCCGCCTTGTCCAATCCCTGCAGCGCACCGTAGTGGCGTTCATTCAAACGCCAGCTCTTTTTGACAGGGACCCACAACAGGTCCATTTTATCAAGCACCGTGTTGAGGGTGTTGTTCGCCCGGCGCAACAGGGACGTATAGGCAAGGTCGAACACATAACCTTCCTTTTTCAGCACCTCACCGGCCTCCTGGGCTTCCTGCACGCCGTTGGGCGCAAGGTCAACGTCGACCCAACCGGTAAAACGATTTTCTTTGTTCCATGTGCTTTCGCCATGGCGTATCAGAACGATCTTATAACGGGACATAAAGGAGAATCCTTTCAGTGATGATCTTAGAACGATCTATTCGAGGAGTAACCGTTGCGGAAAAGAATGATCACTTCTTGCACTTTGATCTGCAGTCCTTGTTATGATGCGCGACCCAGGCCGGGGCGTAGTTCTTGAACCAGTCACTGGCCGCTTCCTCAAAACCGATGTCATATCCGACCAGCTCGCTGCGCAACCACTTGTGGCGGTTGATCTCTTCGACCACTTCTTTTTCCTGCAGGAGCTTTTCACGGTCCATGGCGGCGGCCTTTCGTATCGCTTGAAAAATATTGTATGCCCCAAAAGAAAAGTCGTCAAACGAAATCTTCATAAATGCTTTCACAAACCTCTACATTTCACCTAGTTATAACCCTGCTCGTTTGCAGGCACGGGAAAGGTTGAACACGGCCACACCAAACGCGACCGCCACGTTCAATGAGTTCTTTATGCCCGCCATAGGGATCTCAAGAGCCACATCTGCCAGTTTTACAACTTCATCCGAGATCCCATCCACTTCATTGCCAACCACAAGGCACACCGGGCCATCCGGAACAAATTCATCGAAGGGCACACTGGCGTGGACCTGCTCAAGGAGGGCCACCTTGTACCCCCGCGCTTTGTGGTCACGCACCACACCGGCAACATCCTTCGCGTATTCCCAAACGACACTTTCCTCGGCCCCCAGCGCTGTCCTGGCGATCTTGCCCTGGGGCGGGAAGCCGGTAATGCCGCAAAGCCAGAGTTTTTCCACGCCAGCCCCATCGGCGGTCCGGAAAATAGACCCCACATTATCGAGGCTGCGAATATTGTCGAGGACCACGCTGACAGGGACCCTGGGCGCACGCGCGCGTGTAATTTGGCGGGCAACTATACGGGCATGCGTGAGCTTCTGCATCAATCGACCCAGAACTTCAAAAAATACAAACCCGCGAACACATTCGGTCCGACGAGGACGCCCCGGCGGGCACGGGCCCTTAGCCAGGCATCGGCCGCCTTCAACGGCACCTCATGGACCGTGATCTTTTCCATGTCCCCCACGCCGCCGCCTTGCCCCACTCGCTTTAAACCCGTGGCGTGAAAAATAGTGACCATATCCCGGCACATCCCGGCAGAGACCGGACCTTTGAAAAATTGCTTGAACTTCCTGGCCCGGAAGCCCGTCTCCTCGATCAGCTCCCGCTGCGCCGCCGCCTGCATGCTCTCGCCTTTCCGGCCGCGGTCGTCACCCACCAGCCCGGCGGGAAAACCAATGGTGTTCTTTCCCACAGGACGGCGGAACTGCTCGACAAAAAGGACCTTGTCATCATCCGTTTTGGCCACAACGATAACGACCCCGGAAGAGTTGACGCGCTCGACGTACTCCCAGCCGTCACGGATGACAAGCCGTAAATACTTTCCACTGCGGATCACGGGCTGCTTTTTCACAACGGCTCCTTGTTCAATTCTTCCCACGCGTGCCAGACATCATCCATCAGCGGGGCAATGGTTTCCTTCGAAAATGAAAAAGAAATGCCCGCGGCGTCAAAAAGCTCCGGCAATGGCCGTGCCCCTCCCAGGGACAACCCCTGCTTGTAACCCCGCAGCGCCTGCACGGGGTCCCTGCGGAACTGCTGCCACAACTGCAGCGCGCCCAGCTGGGCGATCCCATACTCGATATAATAAAATGGCACCTCGAAAATATGCAGCTGCCGATGCCAAAGATAAGACCTCTCTTCCTCAAGCCCCGCCCAATCCACAACACCGCTGTCGAAGTCCGCATGCAAACGGACCCATTCATCCCTCCGCTGGGCGGGCGTATGCCCCGGATTTTCATAAAGCCAATGCTGGAAAGAGTCGACCACCGCGACCCAGGCCAGGACTGAAATTACGCCCTCAAGGTGTTCGATATTGGAGCGCCTGGCCGCGCTTTCATCATAGAAGACACCGATGCCGTCGGATGCCATGAGCTCCATGCTCATCGAAGCGACCTCGCAAAACTCCATGGGAGCATGCCGGTAGTCCACAAGCGGGTCCTGGGCACACAGGCAGGCATGAAAGGCATGGCCGGACTCGTGCAGCAATGTCCGGACATCATCATCGACGCCGACAGCGTTCATGAAGATGAACGGCTTGCGCGCCTCGGTGAGGGTGTTCTGATAGCCGCCGGGGGCCTTGCCCTTGCGGCTGGCAAGGTCCAGGAGGCCCAAGCCCTTCATATTCTCATAGAACGCCGACAATTGCGGGTCCATTTTCTGGAAGATCCGTTCTACCCCTTCGACCAGCTGCGTCACATCGTCAAAAGGTTTAAGCGGGCTGCGGCCGGCGGGATCGACCGCCACATCCCATGGGCGCAGGCGATCAAGCCCCATCAATGCCGCACGCTGGCTGTCGATCTTGCGCCGCAGGGGAACGATAAGTTCTTTCACAGCGCGATGATAAGCCTTGCAATCTTCGGCGGTATAGTCAAAGCGCTGGTACGCCTTGAACTGGTAGTCGCGAAAATTATCAAATCCCGCGTTAGCCGCGATACGGCCGCGCAGGCCCCTCATCGCGTCAAAGATCCCCTCCACGCGTTCCCGGTCCGCCAGCCTGCGGGCAGCCACGGCACGCCAGGCGCGTTCCCGCAGGGGCCTGTCGGTCTCAAGCAAGAATTTTCCCATTTCGGGCAGAGTGCGTTCCTTGCCGTCGAAGGTGACGGTCATGGCTCCGCACACGGCCTGGTACTGCTGGGACAAAAGACTGACTTCCGTCTGGAGCGGGATGTTCTTATCCACAAAAAGTTCCACCTCCGCTTTGGCTGAACGCCGGTAGATCTCATAACGCCGGGAGTCAAGCGGGTACAGCTCATGCAGGGAAAGGAAGCGCTGGCTCAGCTTATGGGCCAGGGGCTTGATGGCCGGCTCGACATGTTCGATAAAATCCTGGTACGCCTTTGCCTTGGCGGGATCATCCGTGGCGCAGGTCATTTCGATGTAAAGGATACTCCCCGCCTGGCCCAGTGCGGCATCCAGCTCGGAACGGTCCAATACCCAGGCTTCAAACTCCGTGGCTGAAAGGACCCCGCGTGCGAGGAGTTTTTCATACAGGGCCGTGATAACAGCCGGGTCGGTCAATACGGCCTCAAGCGGAACAAACGCCCGGGGAGTGAACAAAGGAAGCTTCCGTAAACTCGTGGTTGATTTTTCCATAGGCGGACATTATCCCACACGGATACGATTTTTCAACCAGGAAGGTGCCTTTGTCTACTGCACGGCAAGGAATTTTTGCAGATCATCCAGCGGCATGGTGTTGATGATGACAGGCTCAAGCCCCGGTGCGGCCTGGTAGCGCTGCAGCGCGGACGGATCCAGTGTGAAGTCCATCTCGGCCCCGTCCGATGTCGTCTCCAGGCGCATTTGTTCAGATGTAAGATCGATACCACCGTTGCTGACAGCATGACGGTCCTGGGTAAAACTTTCGGCACTGTCCGCGCCTGCGGGAAAATTCGAGGCAACGAACATCTTTTCCCCCTGGTAACTCACGGCGATTATATAATTGGGCATCCTTGGAACAGCCATTAACAGATCCAGCCTGAAATTAAAGAACAGATCAGCCCTCGTACAATGCAGGACCATACCCCACGGCCTGATCTCCAGATCGCCGGATGATACAAAATTCCCGCCGGGAATAAACGTCGGTTCAACAGCGTCCGGTCCTTTGACGAACACATCGCCCGCCGTAGTACCAATGGACCATTTCACCTTAAAGTTTTCATCTATCAAAAAAAATCGATCGTCCCATAAATAAAAAATGGCCCCGTCTTTCACCTGGCCGACATATTGACCAGGGAAAATACCGCCTGTCGCTGGCGTCAAGTCGGCATTCAACAGCCGCGTCCCTGCCTTGCCGCTGATATAGATACCCTGGGACGTGGACCACATGCCTGAAACCCCTTTGACCAGATCAACTGGCTCAGCCGTGGACTGGAGATCATCATTCAACACAACATACCCGCGTTCTCCGCCGACAAGGATGCCGCGGGACGTCTCAAGGAAGCTTGACACTTTGCCCACACGATCATTGGCCGCCTTCAAAAGCTCTAGCTTGTTGTCCAGCACAACAAATCCATGCTCACCCCCAACCAGGAGCCCTTTGGAGGTCTCAAGAAAACTGGATGCCTTTCCGATCGAACCGAGACCAGTCTTCAGGAGAACAGGAGGCTCATACTTCAGATCACTGCCCAGGAACTTAAGGGTCCCACCATGGGTCAAGGAAAAGAAATGATCCTTTGAGGTTTGAAACAACTTCGCTCCAAAACCTGCGTCCCGGTAATAAGAATCCACAAGATTAAAATTATGGTCAAGCACATTAACCGTATCGGTCTCATCTAGCACCAGTATTTTGCCGTTAACGTGTATCAACCTGGAATTCCCGATTTGCTTCATATCGATGACCATGTCCGCCGGCGTCTCGGTCAAAAATGATAACGCCCACGGGTAATCTTTCGCCACGTCCGCTAACACCACGCGCCGCAGGGTGTCTGCTCCCGGGACACTTTGTGTCGCCTTAAGTGCCTGCCTTAAATAAAACATTCTTTTCATCGGATCATGCCTAAAGTGATCCGGATAACTTGCCAAAAGTTCAAGAAGCCGCGCGAAGCGGCCTGATCTCATGTAGAGCATGAACTTTTTCTGCTCATTCAATAAACTCCCTAGCCCCAGCTGGTCAGCCAGAAGGTTGAGTTGTTGAACATCTCCTCCCCGTGATATAAATCGATCGATAAGAGACATTAACCTGTTCGTTTTTGTCTCCAGCCGGATCAATGTCAAGAGCCCCTCCGCCGAAGTCCCCGGATTGGAAGCAAGCATATCCATGGCCAATGCAAAGACCGTATCTTCCGTTCCCCTTAGCAACGGGATAAGATCTTTCTTCTCATCCAACGCGCCAATATCATGCAGTATCTCCAACGCCATCTTCCGTATGTCCGTATTGTACTCTCTAATTGAAACGATCTCCCTCAATGGCCGCTGGCACCTGATCTTCACGGAAAGGTCCTGTTCACGCAAATGTTCCAGGACCCTTTCTTTTAACGATTTCCTGCCGATATCAAATACGGAATCCTCTATATCCGAAAAATTATCCATCAGCACAGGAAAACTTCTTGCTGTTTCTTCCCGATGCGCGTCATTTTCTATGATCAGGGCCAGGCCTTTAACAAGCGCTCTGCGTTTGTTCGAAGGATATATTTTTGACAACAAAACCGGGATATCCTGGGCCGACGAACTTTGTTGGAGAAGATGGCCCATAAAAAGGATCAACCAATTTTCCGAGAAACTGGATAAATACGCATGCAAATTCATCCATAAAGGCTTGTTCTTCAACAGAAAACCAATAAAATCATCACTCCAGGGATGGATATCTTTCCCATCGTGCAACACCTTTCCCATAGCTGACGCTTGCAGCCAGTCAGACATATCTTCCGCCTTCGAAATTCTCCACACTTCTGACACCCAATCCCACCCGCGTTCCCGCAAGACCCCGATGATCTTTTCAGTATCATCACCATTCCCCAAGTGACAAACTTCATCAATGAGCCCCCACACCCATCCTTCAACATCATTCATATCCCGTGCTCTCATGATCTTTTGACGGATAAAACCAACCGGGTCAGGCTCATAACCGCCGGATTCCTGATGCATCCGGTAAATATTCCCGTAACCATGCTGCTCATACGCCTTGCTCACATTGTCCTGCAACACGTCCGCATCTTCTTCCGACAGCGTCCGCCATCCGCCCCAGCGCGGATGATAATATAATTTCAAAAATATGGCCTTGGCCTTCGCATCATTTCCCAAGACACGGTCCATGAAACACATCAACTTCCAGTCGTATTCAGGGCCGCGCTTCTCCCCCAACGTAACAGGCAATGGAAGACGCAGGATATCGAACGACCCGGGATGTTGGGCGACATATTTTACCAAGGCGTACTGGATGTGGACATACTGCCTCAAAAGATCCGTGTTGACCTGCCGCGCATTGTTGTACGCGGGCGGCAATTGATACCTGCCCTCTATCTTGCCTTTCCTCACATTCATCATCTGACGGTTCTGCGCGATCTTATCTGTAGTGTCGCTAAGTAATACTTCCATAGGGATACGCATCTCGGCACATTCCGGAAAATCATAAGGTTCAAATATTGCCTTGTGCCGCGTTGTCCGCCATAAGACCCCCTCAAGCACCTTGATAAGGCGCGAAAACGACCGGACGTTGTCATAATCAAAGACCTTTCCGGCCCCGGTCGATAAAGGATTAACATTCGTATTAATATGCATGGACGTGATCTGTTTGACAGACCTCGCGCCATTCAAGACCTTTGAAACTTCAGACCTGAATGCCCGCCATTGTTTCCCTGTATTCGGGTAAAACGGGGTCTCAATTTCGATCTGCCCATCACCGGCGTCCTTTACACCCCAGGATCCCAGTCCTTCAAGCCGCAGATCATCAGGCATCACGCGCAAGGCCGTCTGATACGACCCTTGCGTGGCCGCCTCAAATTCGAAACCTACCCCGTAATCTTTCGACGGATAGCCTTCGATCGGCCCATTCTCCGGCAACATCGGGGTATGGAGCACCTCATCCCGTACGCGCGCAAATTCATCCGGCCCCATGGTCCCCATCGCCTGAAGTTTTTCCCAGACCGCGTTGGTGCGCTGGCGTAATGAAGGCCCGCCTTCCTTTGACGTCAATTGTTCGTACTGGCGCAGGATCTTCTTCCCTTTCAAGCTCCCTTCCTGGCCATAATACGCGATCTCCGCGACGATCTTCCCGTAAAGTTCTTGAGGCAAGTACCTTAGCCCGATGAAGGCGATGATCTGCAGCAACTGGTCTTTCTGAAAGAATGAAACATCCTTGTTCTCTAAAAAAAGTCTTGCCGCAAGCAAAGCCCCGGAGCGCCCGGACTCTTTCAACCCGACACTTTGGCCAAAAGCATACCCGCGCAATAACATGGCCAATAATATGCTGCGGCTATCATCCGTCATGGACCCAACATGCGCCTCGAGCAGGCTCTCGAGCGCTTCCAGCATCAAAGGCCATCCATCGCGTAAGACAAGATCACCCTTGAGCTCACGTTTCACCTGGCGGGGCGCGTTGATCGACAGGATGTCCGCAACCTTGCGGATGTCCATGCCTGAAGATATCCGGGCCTCCCTCTCTGGCCCGCTTTCAGCGTATTTCTTGCCGATATGCTCCAGATACCTGATAAAAGCTTTCTCAAAATTCAAAACCGAACGCTCGGCCTTTTTACCCGCCTCGGGATCAAGACCGCATGTGAACATCAGGTCCTGATAATCACGGGCCCATTTCAGGACATCCCGCTCCCCGTTCCCTTCATCTTGCAGGATCCCCAGTGCCTGCATCAACTGCCGCATCATCTCGTCCGTGTTCGCACCAACCGAAGCCGTTGGTTGGGACCCAATTAATTTGGCGCGCGCATCCATCACCTGATGAAGCCACGCCGCTCTCTCAGCGGCTGTTGTCAGCGGCGTTCGTGCCGGCTCAACGATCTTATCGGCCAATTGCTGCAACAGCGGAGTGACAGGACCCAGGGGAACTTCCCGACGCAACAATCCCAGGAAGTCCCGGGCATAGTGCAAGGTCATGCCGCGCGGCGCCCCTTCAGGCAAGGCTCCCAGTTGACGGCCAAGAGAATAACTGGCCTGTTCCAGGTTCTGCAGCAACCTCACCCCGGGAGCATTCAACAAGGAACCGAGCGATGCCGTCTGGACCAATGACGTTCCCTGGGACAACGGACGCTCCGGCTTTTCACCCGCGGGGACAATGAGCTTGACCTGATATATCAAAGAAGGGGACGGCTCTTCCTGCGGCACCGGGGCAGCAAAAGACACGTTTTCTTCCATGGCATGATCCGAGAATCCAACACCTCCCGAAAAATATTTTCTCGGGATCGTCTCCTGTGCCACAGGATCGTATTCTTCCCGGATGTAGTTATACGCGCCTTTCTTGAAGGCCTGCACATACTGGCCCCATATCTTTTCAGCTTCCTTCGGGTCATCGATATTGACCCCGCTGATCTTGTTGCGGCCCACATAAAACCCGAGCCCGGACGCCTTCATGGCGCCCATGACCTTTTTCTTGTACCAAAAGGCCAGGATGAGCGAATTGTAAACCTGGCGGAGCTGCGCGAAATTCCTGCCCTCATTCACCTCTTTTTCCAGGACGGGAAGGATGACCTCACGCAGGATCTTTCGGGGTATCTCACCAGAATCGGCATTAACAACTTGAAAGGAGGATCCTGTATGCGCACGCATGTCCGCAGTGCGATCCGCGTCCAGCATCACCTTCAGGCGCGATCCGACCACATACGCCACGGCTTGCCGGGGGTGTTCAACCCCTGCGCCCGCGGATCTTTCGTACACGGCCGCCTTCGCCGGAACGATCCAGACCTTGTTGAACGTATCGACGGGAATATCCGTGGTCCCGAACTTCGCGCGCGCCTGTTTATAGACTTCCTCCCAGAATTTCTTTCCCAACCCATCCTCAGGATACATCAGGCTGGAGGTGATCTGTTTCAACAGATAATCCTGGGCCAGCAGGTCGCGGCCCATCCCCGTCCGGCCAAATGCCTCGGGCACAATGCGGTCTTTCTCATATGGCGACAAATTGACCCAAAGGTCCTTCTCGGGAACGGTCAACGCGGCGAGGAAATACTTGATCAAACGCACCGATGCGTCATGCTGAGCGATCGCCGGTAACGTTGTTCCAGCATCGCCCTTATCAATGATAAAATCGAACCGGAACGGATCGTTCGCAAAAACCTTGACCCCTTTGAGCACTGAAGGATGGAACGCGGGGCTCAGGGCTACCCTGCTTTCAGGCGGGGCCATCATGACCTGGGCATACGATGGCGTCATCAACGTATTCGTCAGGAACGCCGTCAGGATCATGTATAAAATGATTGAGCGCATAGGCTTTCTTATCTATAATTTAAAAGACTTTATAAGTATTGAATATATTTGCAAGAAAAACAACCCTGCAAGACCCCATCACCCATCCCCGAAAGGACCCCGGACCCAAGATCCAGGCCTGGCAAGCCTTTGGAAAATCAACCCCCAATTAGAATTCCCTTGACAAAAGAAGCTTCTGGTTTAAAATTTAGCTCTAAATTTAACCCAAGACTCACCCCACAACGAGGTCAAGATCATGGCAAAAGTTTGTACTGTATCCGGTGCCGGCCCAACGTCCGGCCGTAAATATAAAAGACGCGGTATGGTCCGCCGCAAGGGCGGCGCGGGTTCCAAGATCGTCGGCAAGACGCTGCGCGTGATCAAGCCCAATCTCCAGCGCGTCAAGGTCATTGATGCCAACGGCACTGTCAAGCGCGTTTGGGTTTCGGCCCGTATGCTCAAGGCCGGCAGGGTGAAAAAAGCGCCGAACGCTTCCCTGCAACGCGCCCGTGTCGCCGCAAAGGCCGCAGCCAAAGCTTGATCGTTCACAGGCTTTATCAAAAAGCCTCTGGCAAAACCAGAGGCTTTTTTTCTGAGCTGAAATAAGTTTAAAATAAACTTAAAAACACCTTGCCTGGGTTGTTTTTTATCGTAGAATGAGGACCTGATTCCGGGCAGGCGCCTGGGCCAGGACCTAATACTCCTTCACTGCAGAGGCCTTCATGTCCATTAGCAAGATCCAGAAGCGCAACGGCGATATCGTCGACTTTGACCGTGAACGCATCGCCGGGGCCATCCGTAAAGCCACGGAAGCCACGCAGCACAACACCGCCAATCCGCTGACCATTGACACCGACTTCATCCCCTCCCTTGCCGACCGGATAACCGCGGAACTGGAAAAAGCCTACGCCCGCTCCGAACGCCTGGCGAATGTCGAGAACATCCAGGACATGGTCGAACAAAAACTGGTCGAGGCCGGGCATTTCGAGATCGCGCGCAACTACATCCTCTACCGGGCCAACCATGCCCAGCAGCGCGCCCAGCGGCGCATCGAAGAACTTCAGAAGATCGACAAAAACCTCCTGCGTGTGCTCAAGCGCGATGGCACCTCCGAACCATTCCAGCCGGAGAAGATCAAACGCACCGTCACCCTGGCCTCGGCAAAACTGGACCAAGCCTGCCCCTTCGAACAGCTTTACGAACGCTTCAAACTTTCACTCGTCGACAACATCACCACCGCGCAGATCATGAAAAACCTGCGCAAGGCGTGCCTCGACCTCATTTCGGTCAACAACATCCACTGGCAGGACATCGCGGGACGGCTTTATATCATGGACCTGTATAAATCCGCCTGCCGCAACCGCAAGCTCTCTCTCGGCGAAATATACACCCCGCGTGCCTTCAAGGCGCACTTTGACCATTACATCCAGATAGGCCGCTATTCAAAAGACTTTTACGAACACTATTCAGCAGAAGACATCCTCAAGGCCGGCAGTTACCTTGATAAAGACAAGGACTTCTCCTACATCTATTCCACCGTCCTCGCCTTCGACCGGCGCTACCTGCTCAACCCCAACAAGGATGTAAGGGAACTGCCGCAGGAAATGTACATGGCCATCGCCCTTTTCCTGGCCATACCCGAATCGAAAGAAAAACGCCTTGATGTAGCCCGGCAGATCTACGTGGCCACCTCATCGCAAAAACTTTCTCTCCCGACCCCGACGCTACTTAATGCCCGCACGAATTTTCACCAGCTTTCCAGCTGTTTCAAGCTTAATGTCCACGATGACCTCAGGACCATCTACCACGCCCTCGAGAATATGGCGCAGATCTCGAAATTCGGCGGCGGGGTCGGCGTCTATCTGGGACACATCCGCTCCAAGGGCGCCGCGATCCGCGGGCTTAAAGGCGCTTCGGGCGGGGTCATCCCCTGGGTCAAGCTCATCAATAACACGGCGAGCGCCGTCAACCAGCTCGGCGCGCGGCTGGGGGCTATTTCCCCAACGCTGGACATCTGGCACCGCGACATCCTGGATTTCCTCAACCTCCAGACCGAAACGGGCGATATCCGTTCCAAGGCCTTCGATATCTTTCCGGCCATTTCGATCCCCGACATCTTCATGCGGCGCGTGGAAGAGAACGGCACCTGGACGCTCTTTGACCCGCATGAGGTCCATGTCCGCAAAGGCCGCAGGCTCGAAGACTGTTACGGCGCCGCGTTCGACGCCCTTTATGAAGAATGTGAGAAAGACAAATCCATCACCGCGCGCGGCGAAATACCGGCCAAAGAACTGATGAAGCGCTTTCTCAAAAGCGCGGTCGAAACAGGCATGCCGTATGTCTTTTTCCGGGACACCGTCAATGAACTCAACCCCAACAAGCACGCGGGCATAGTCTACTCGACCCAGCTGTGCACCGAGATCTGCCAGAACACGTCCGACGCGGAATTCATCGCCGAATCGCTCGATGACGGCACCGTCTCCCTGAAGTACAAGCCGGGTGACTCTGTCGTGTGCAATCTCGCCTCGATCAACATGGCGAAAGTCCATGACGACGCTGACATCAACGACATCATCCCCGTCGCTTTGCGCGTCCTCGATAATGTCATCTCCCTTAACTTTTATCCGATCAAGGAATCCGAGATAACTGCCAAAAAATACCGCAGCATCGGCCTGGGTTTCATGGGCCTGGCGGAGTACCTGGCCTGCAACAAAATGAACTACACCTCAGCCCAGGCCCGGGAGCACGTTGACACGCTCTTTGAAAAATACGCCTACGCAACCCTCAAAGCATCCAATGACCTGGCCCAGGAACGCGGGGCTTACGAACTTTTTCCGGGCAGCGACTGGTCCAAGGGCCTCCTCTTCGGGCGTGATGAAAAATGGTACGCAAAGAATTCCCGCACCCCTGAGCTCTGGTCAGGCCTGATCCGCGACATCAAAAAAACAGGACTGCGCTTCTCCTATCACCTGGCGCCGGCGCCTAACACATCAACAGCCGGCGTCGTCGGAACAACGGCCGGATTGCTGCCCATCTACAAAAAGTTCTTTGTCGAGACCAACGCCATTGCGCCGATCGTGACCGTGGCCCCCGGCCTTTCCCAGGAAACATTCTGGTACTACAAGGAATACGTCAACACGAACATGAATGACGTGATCGACATGATCGCGACGATCTACAAATGGATCGACCAGTCCATTTCCTTTGAATGGCTGATAAATCCCGCAAACACGGCCCCGGCGCAGCTCTACGGGTATTACATGAAAGCCTGGAAAATGAAGATCAAGACCGTCTACTACCTGCGCAGCATGAGCGGCGAAGTGCAGGAGTCCTGCACCAGCTGCAGCGGCTGACACCAAGGAAACCACTTCAATGAAAAAAAATCCGATCTTCAATCCCCAGGGCGATGACACGGTGAGCGCCCGCACCATCATCAAGGGCAATATTACGGGGCTCTTCAACCTCAACGCCGTCAAATACCCCTGGACCAAGCCCATGTACCAGGTCATGGTCGGGAATTTCTGGGTCCCGGAGAAAGTCGGCGGCCTTGGCGAAGACGCGATCACGTACCGCGCCCTTTCACCCGCGGAACAGCGCGCCTACAAAGGGATCATCTCGTTCTTAACATTCCTCGACAGCATCCAGACCGTGAACCTCCCCAATTTCTCGGGGTATATCACCTCCGCTGAAGTCAACCTTTTGCTGTCGATCCAGTCGTTCCAGGAAGCCATCCATTCCCAGAGTTATACGACGATCCTGGAGACAGTTGTTGACGCCCAGGAACGCGACGCGATCTATTATTTCTGGAGGGATGACAAGGTCCTGCTGGAGAGGAATGAATACATTGGGCAGATCTACCAGGATTTTAACGATAAACCGGATGAAAAGAACTTCTTCAAAGCGCTCATCGGGAATTTCCTGCTCGAGGGGCTGTACTTCTACAACGGCTTCGCCTTCTTCGACACACTTGGCTTCGCCTCAAAAATGACCGCCACGAGCCGCATGATCAACTACATCAGGCGGGACGAGCTGACGCACGTGGTGCTTTTTTCGAACATCATCCGCGAGATCCGCAGGGAATTCCCGTCGATGTTTGATGAGAAAATCGTCTATGACATGTTCCGCACCGCGGTCGACCAGGAAACCACCTGGACGAACCACATCATCGGCAACAGCGTCCCGGGCATCACGGAAAAGACCACCGAACTCTACACCCGCTGGCTCGCCAACACCCGGCTCGAAAGCCTCAACCTGGCGCCGCTTTTCCCGGAGATCGTCACGAACCCCTACAAACACCTGGAATCCATGGCCGACAATAACAGCGAAAAGACGAACTTTTTTGAGTCAACGGTGACGAACTACACCCAGTCGACATCCATGAACGGGTCGTGGGATTTCTGAGGGAGGGCGTTATTGGGCGTCGGGGATAAAGATCATGACATCCTTGGGCAGGGGCGGACGTCGTCTATGTTATTACAACCATGAAAAATGAACGTTGCGGACGCCTTTGGCAATAACGCCAGCATGCGTTGATGTCGAGATCACGTAGCCTGGGCTATCCGTCTGTTGCGTGATGTGCCGCCACTTGATCAAAGCAGGCACCCTGGAAGAATCCAGCGTTGAAGATAGTTTGACTTCAATAGGGGTAAGGATCCCGCCCCGTTCCACCAGCATATCGACCTCAACGCCGTCGGTACTGCGAAAATAATAAAGGGAACGTTCATCCCCCCAGACAGAAAGCCGTTTATAAAGTTGGGCGACGCACGCCGTCTCGAAAAGTGCCCCGGCCATAGGCCCGAGCAAGGCATGTTCCGGATCCTGCAATCCGACAAGGTAACAAACCAGGCCTGTGTCCATAAAATAACATTTCGGCGACTTGATCAGCCGTTTCCCGAAGTTCCGGTGGTGCGGCATCACAAAGAATATGACCCCGCTCGCCTCCAGAAGGGTCAACCAGGCCTTGATCGTCGGTATCGTGACCCCGACATCCCTGGCCAGTGCGGCGGTATTCAACTGCTGGGCCGTTCTGGCCGCCAGAAGACCGATGAACCGCTCAAAATCCCTTAAATTGCCTTCTTTGACATTCCCGCGGACATCCCGGTCAATATAGGTCTGGATGTAACTGGAGAACCAGGTCTTACGGGCATTATCCGCGGCAAAGACCGCTTCCGGATAGCCGCCTTTAATGATCCAATCCCCGACCGAAACGGCGTGTTTCAGCGGACCTTGGGCTTTATTCCATGCCTTCAAGAAAGCTTCAAAATTCGCCGGCTGATCCCCCGCCTTCTTTTGGATCTCAGTAATGGTGAATGGATAAAGATGCAGGATCGCAATACGTCCAGCCAGGGTTTCGCTGATCCCCTTCATCAGGGCCCATTGCTGGGAACCCGTCAGGATCCACTGCCCCGGCGTTTTATCAGCATCGATCCGGGCTTTTATGTACGATAAAAGCTCAGGAACATTCTGGATCTCATCGATAATGACCGGCGGCGCGTAACGTTCCAGGAAGCCGCGCGGATCTTCAGCCGCGTACTTCCTGACATCCAGTTCATCCAGAAGCACGTATTTGTAGCGAGACTCAAGGTGCCGTGACAAAGTCGTTTTTCCGGCCCGACGCGGCCCGCCAATAAAGACGGCCGGGAACGAATTCACGGCCTCAAGGAATGGTTTTTCAAGCAAACGTTCAATGTACATGCTTTCTATTCTAAAGTGCAACTTTAGTTTGTCAATAGAAAGTTGCGGGGGTAAATATTTAGCAGATCGAAAGGATTACGTTAATTAAAGCCCTCCCCCTCTGTGGGGAGGGACGGGGAGGGGGGATTTAAATGGCCCTCAATGGTTTGATACACGCCGTCAAGGTTGTCGAGCACATCATTGTTCCAAAATCTGATTACTTTAAATCCTTGGATCCTTAGCCATTTATCCCGCAG
>CAIOTT010000041.1 GCA_903861305.1 Candidatus Omnitrophota bacterium
CACTAGCTCATCTGGTAGAGCACAGCCCTTTTAAGGCTGGTGTGCCGCGTTCGAGTCGCGGGTGGGTCACCATATTTCTATAATTCGGGCGGCCGCAAGGCCTCCCGGCAGATCGGGCAGGTGGCGAAATTGGCAGACGCGCCAGACTTAGGATCTGGTCCCGCAAGGGATGGAGGTTCAAGTCCTCTCCTGCCCATGATTTGGATGTGTTGAGAGAGAAAATCCACTTGCTGTTGACTAACACGGGTTGGATGGTACAATAGCAAATCTCGTTTGTTCTTTTGCGGCGGTAATTCAGTTGGCTAGAATGCCACCTTGCCAAGGTGGATGTCGAGGGTTCGAATCCCTTCCGCCGCTTAATTTTTTTATGAAGGCCCTGGGCCTGGAACGCTGAAGCTTGTGGTTATCTGGCGCAGGGTTTGGAAGCTGTTTGATAAAATATGAGGAGCCACTGTTTATGAAAATCCTGGATTTTCTTTTTTCTGACGCTGTTTCCGCCGACCTGAAAGCCACGAACAAGAAAGATCTCATCGAAGAGATGGTCGGCCTGATGGTTGAAGCCGGTGCTTTTGAGAAAAAGAACAAGGCTAAGATCATTGATGTCCTGATGACCCGCGAGTCGTTGGGTTCCACCGCCATCGGGCAGGGTATTGCCATTCCGCATGGCAAGACCGATTGCGTGGACAAGCTTGTCGCCGGACTTGCCATCAGCAAGAAGGGGATAGATTTTGACGCGCTCGACGGTGAACCCGCGTTCATTTTCTTCATGCTGGCCGCGCCGGTCGATTCCGCTGGTCCCCACCTCAAGGCGCTGGCCCGCGTTTCCAGACTTTTGAAAGATAAATATTTTCGCGAAAGCCTCAAGGCCGCGAAGGATAAGGAAGACATCCTTGAGCTTATCGCGCGCGAGGATGCGCAGCTCAGTTAAAGGGTCATGTCCAAAAATCTTCTCAAGTGGCTGTATCCCGGCATGCAGGTCAAGCGATGGGTTACAACATCGCTTTTCGGGGTCTGTGTTGTTGCTTTAGGCGCGTATTTTTCTGCATATCCGTATCCTTTTGTAAGTACGTTTGGTGTTATCATCGTCCTGTGCGGGATCCTTTTCACGGTCCTGGGCATCGGGAAAATGACGATATCCCTGATCACCATCTTTCTCCCGAAAAGGGAGCAGGACCTCGTCAACATCCTTTATCAGAAACGATTCCTTGAGCGCGGCCCGAAGATCGTGGCCATCGGCGGAGGGCACGGGCTTTCCAACCTTCTTCTGGCGCTGAAGGAATACACGTCGAACATTACAGCCATTGTGACGGTCGCTGACAGCGGCGGGTCTTCAGGGCGCTTGCGTGAACAGTTCAACATTGTGGCGCCCGGTGATATCCGTAATTGTCTGGTGGCGCTTGCTGACGCGCCGGGCATCATGGGTGATCTTTTTCAGTACCGTTTCCCCGAGAAATCGGAACTGAAAGGGCACAATTTCGGCAATCTTTTTTTGACCGCGTTCTATGAAGTGGCCAATCGTGATTTCAGGCAAGCCGTCGAGTTGACGAGCAAGGTCCTGGCGATCCGCGGCAAGGTCATTCCTTCTACGGTCGCTAATGTGCATCTTGTGGCGCGCTACCGCGACGGGCGTCAAACGCAGGGCGAGGCGAAGATCCCGCGGCCGGGTGTCCCGATCGAAGAGGTTTTTTTAAACCCTCAGGATGCCGCGCCGACCGAAGAAGCCATTGAGGCGATACAGGCGGCGGATGTCATCATTTTGGGGCCGGGCAGCCTTTATACAAGTGTCCTGCCCAATCTGGTCATCGAAGGGGTCCCTCAGGCGATCGAGGCCTCGTCCGCGTTCAAGGTTTATGTGTGTAACGTCATGACGCAACTTGGAGAGACCGAGACGTATACCGCCAGCGAGCATGTGCGTGCTTTGGTCAAACATACCAATCGCAACATCATTGACGCAGTTGTCGTCAACGGGGCCGAGATCAAGGATACGGAGGCCCTGCGCCGTTACCGTGAGGAAAATTCAATACCTGTCAAGGCAGATGAGGATGAGATCCGAGCCATGGGGTATAAGGTTTTTAAAGAGGACATTGTCGGGATCAGGGATTATGTGCGCCACGATTCCCACAAGTTGACAAAAGTCCTTATTAACGCTATCGAGCGTAACCGTGTCATTAAAAGGTAGTTCAGGTTGCAATTATGCCCAAGATAGAAAAGACCATCATCGTTAAATGCCGGCAAGGGCTTCATGCCCGTCCTGCGGCCATGTTCGTGCAGATAGCCAATAAATTCGCTTCAGCCGTTACCGTGCGTAAAGGTACGGAAGAGGTCAATGGCAAATCCATCATGGGGATCCTCATGCTGGGGGCTGACCACGACTGCGAGGTTATTATGATCACTGATGGTGATGACGCCGCGGAAATGTTCGCCGAACTGGAGGCGTATCTTGTCAAAGAAGATTAGGTCGGAAACGGTCTTGAAGGGCATACCGGCGGCTCCAGGCGTCGCTATCGGTCCGGCTTTTCTCATGGATCAGCAGGATTATATCGTTCCGGAACGCGTGATCTCGGATGAAGAGATCCCTGTTGAAGTCGCGCGATTTGAAGAAGCTGTCAATCACACCAAGACCGAGATCCAGTTCATTAAGGATAAGATAACTGCCCAGGTGGGCAGTATGGATGCCCAGATATTTGACGCGCATCTTCTTGTCCTTGAGGATTGCATGCTCATTGATGAGGTCAAGAAGCACATCAGGTCCGACAAACTCGGCGCTGAATGTGTTTTCATGCGCGTCATCAAGCGCTACGTTGAGGTCTTTGAGAAGATACAGGATGATTATATCAAGGAGCGTTCGACGGACGTCGAGGACGTCGGCCGCAGGGTCCTCAAGCATTTGATGGGGGAAAGCCGCAGTCACGATTTTGAACATCTCGGTTCCGAGATAGTCATTGTGGCGCATGACATTTCACCTTCTGACGCCGTGACGATGTATAACAAAAAGATCCTCGGGTTCGTTACCGACGTCGGCGGGCGCACGGCGCATACGGCGATCATTGCCAAATCCCTCGGTGTTCCGGCTGTGCTCGGTTTGAAGGATGCGACGTTGCGCATCAGCAATCAGGACGAGATCATCATCGACGGCCGCAAGGGTGTCGTGATCATCAATCCCACCGAGGAAACCGTAGAGCTTTACCGCCGTGAAAAGGAAAAGATCGTTCAGTACGAGGGGTCTTTCGCGAACATCCAGGACGTCCCCGCGGAGACGCTTGACGGGCACCGCGCTGTATTGATGGCGAACTTCGAGATGGACGGTGAGCTTCCGGCGGTCAAGAAATACAGGTCTGAAGGCATTGGCCTTTACCGCACTGAATTCTTTTACATGAACCGCCTTGACCTTCCGACGGAAGAAGAGCAGTTCAGGGCTTACAGGAAGATCGCGGAGGAAATGGCGCCTCATCCGGTCATCATCCGCACCCTGGACCTTGGTGGCGACAAGTTCCTTTCGAGCATCCATCTGCCCAAGGAGATGACGCCCTTTCTCGGGTCGCGCGCCATCCGTTTGTGCCTTGAGGAGCAGGAGATATTCCGTACCCAGCTCAGGGCCATCCTGCGCGCCTCTGTTTACGGCAATGTGAGCATGATGTACCCGATGATCGCCGGCCCCGGCGAGTTGCGCGCGGCCAACGAGGTGCTCAAGGGGGTCAAGCAGCGTTTGCGTGAAAAAGGGATCTCTTTTAATGAGAACATGCCTGTGGGGGTCATGATCGAGGTCCCGGCGGCAGCCATGACCGCTGACCTTTTGGCCAAGGAATGCAACTTCTTCAGTATCGGAACGAATGATCTTATTCAATATACCCTGGCGGTTGACCGTACGAACGAGAAGATGGCGCAGTTCTACGAACCCGGGCATCCGGCCGTGCTTCGCCTTATCCGCCGGACCATCAGCGCGGCGCATGACGCGAATATCAAGGTCGGCGTATGCGGTGAAATGGCCAGTGATCCTGTCCTGTCGGTGGTCTTGCTGGGGCTTGGACTGGATTCTTTCAGCATGTCACCTTCGAGCATCCCTGCTATCAAGAGGGCCCTGCGCAGCATCAAGTTCGCGGATGCCCAGGAACTGGCACGGCAGGCCCTGCGCCTGAGCACCGGCCAGGAGGTCGAAGAATTCATGATCACGGAATTGACCAGGCTGGCTCCGGCTGCTTTTAATCAGGAAGGACAGATGAAATGAAGGTGCTTATCCTTGCGGGCGGGTACGGTACCCGTCTTTATCCCGTTGTCAAAGATACGCCCAAGGCGCTTCTCGAAGTCTGCGGGAAGACGCTCATCGACCATGTGCTGGAGAAATTTTACACCGTTGCCGGTATTGAAGAAGTTTGTGTTGTGACGAATGACAAGTTCCACCATTTGCTCCAGCAGTGGGCCCAGAAGAAAAACAGCGCGCCTTTTCCGATACGCGTGGTCAATGACGGGACCAGGATCCCTGAGGAGCGGTTAGGCGCTGTAGGAGACATCCTTTTTGTGTTCGACAGGGAGAAACAGCCTGTGGATTGGCTCGTCGCCGGGAGTGATAATCTTTTTGACCAGGATATGGCGGGTTTTGTGCGACTGTCACAGAGCAAGGCGCCGCACGCGACGGTAGGGGCCTATGATATACATGATCTTGTCCTGGCGCGTAAATACGGGGTCATGTCGCTTGCAGACGACGGGCTGATGACGTCCCTTGAAGAAAAGCCGCAGGAACCGCGTTCCAGCCTTATTTCCATGTGTTTGTATTATTTTCCTGTCGATGTCCAGCCGCTCATCCGCCGTTATGTCCAGGAAACGAACAGCAGCGACACCACCGGGGGATGCATCCAGTGGCTTTACAAAAAGAGTCCAATTTATGGTTTTAAATTTCAAGGCAAATGGTATGATATCGGCAGTTTGGAATCGTATGATGACGCGCAGAAGAACTTCATGAGGAAGTCCTGAGCGATATCCCTTCCGAATCTAAATAAGTCAACGAAAGGAAAAGAACCCGTGAAAGGCAATTACTTCATCACATCAGAATCAGTAGGCAACGGCCATCCTGATAAAGTTTGCGACCAGATCTCGGATGCCGTGCTTGATGCGGTGCTCAAGGATGATCCTAAAGGCCGTGTGGCCTGTGAAACTTTCATCAGCGCGGGCCTGGTCATTGTCGGCGGTGAGATCACGACCACGACCTATATCGATGTTCATAAACTGGTGCGCGGTGTATTGAATGACATCGGCTATACCAGCCAGATCTACGGGTTCGACGCGTCCACCTGCGCGATCCTGAATGCCATTAACCGCCAGTCTCCCGATATCGCCCAGGGCGTTGACGCGGGCGGCGCGGGTGACCAGGGGATCATGTATGGTTACGCGACGGATGAGACCAAAGAGCTTATGCCTTTGCCTATCACCCTGGCGCATGCCATTGTCAAGCGTATCGAGGAAGTCAGGAAGAACAAGATCCTTGACTATCTCGGCCCGGACTGCAAGAGCCAGGTCACGGTCGAATATGTCGATGGCCAGCCCAAGCGTATTGATACGGTCGTGATCGCGGCCCAGCATACGACAAAGATCCTGGACAAGACCGGAGAGAAGATCACGGAAGCGGCGCGCCGGCAGATCATCAAGGTTGTTGCCATGCCGATCGTGGAAAAATTGATCGATAAGAACACGAAATTCTATATCAACCAGACAGGGAAGTTCGTTGTGGGCGGACCGCAGTCCGACACGGGCGTGACGGGCCGCAAGATCATTGTCGACACCTACGGCGGGATCGTTCCGCACGGCGGCGGCGCATTCTCCGGCAAGGATCCGACCAAGGTCGACCGTTCTGCCGCTTACATGGCGCGTTACATCACCAAGAATATTGTGGCGGCTGGCCTGGCCAACAAGTGCCTGATCCAGTTGAGCTATGTCATCGGGAAAGCCGAGCCTCTCAGCATTTTTGTCGACACCTTCGGCACGGGCAAGGTGAGCGAGCAGAAACTCGTGGAGCTCATCCGCAAGAATTTTGACCTGACACCGGCGGGGATCATCAAGGTGCTCGATCTGCGCAAGCCGGTCTTTCGTCGCACGGCGGCTTACGGCCATTTCGGGAATTCGGCGTTCCGTTGGGAAAAGACGGATGTCGCGGCGAAACTGAAGAAAGACGCAGGGGTATAATATGTCAGCAGCTGAATACAAGGTCAAGGACATGGGGTTGGCCGAACTCGGCCACAAACAGATCGCCATGGCCGAGAAAGAAATGCCGGGGCTTATGTCGCTGCGCCGCAAGCATGGCGCCAAAAAGCCGCTGAAGGGGGCCCGTATCATGGGCTCGCTGCATATGACCATTGAGACAGCCGTCCTTATCAAGACGCTGGCCGCCCTCGGGGCGGAGGTCCGCTGGGCCAGTTGCAATATCTTCTCGACCCAGGACCAGGCCGCGGCCGCGATCGCGGATCTGGGGATCCCTGTCTTCGCCTGGAAAGGCGAGACGCTCGAGGAATACTGGTGGTGCACGAAGAAGGCTCTGGTGTTCCCGGACGGGAAAGGGCCGGACCTTATCGTGGATGACGGCGGGGACGCGACCATGATGGTCCATCTCGGGCTTGCCGCCGAGAAGTCGCCCAAGGTCCTTGACCGCAAGGTCGAGGGGGAGGACGAAAAACAGCTGCTGCTTTGCCTGAAAAAGACCCTTAAGGAAGACCCGAAGCTGTGGCATCGCATCACGCCGAAGATCAAGGGCGTTTCCGAAGAAACAACGACCGGCGTTCATCGTTTGTACCAGATGATGGCCGATAAGAAGCTCCTTTTCCCCGCGTTCAATGTGAACGATTCCGTCACCAAGTCGAAGTTCGACAACCTTTATGGTTGCCGTGAATCACTGGCGGACGGCATCAAGCGGGCCACCGATGTCATGCTTGCCGGGAAGGTTGCCGTGGTGTGCGGTTACGGGGATGTTGGCAAAGGGTGCGCGCATTCCCTGCGTTCCTACGGTTCACGCGTTATTGTGACCGAGATCGACCCGATCTGCGCGCTGCAGGCCTCGATGGAAGGTTTTGAGGTCAAGACGGTCGAAGACGCTTTGCCTGAGGCGAACATTTTTGTCACGGCCACGGGCAATTGCGAGATCATCACGGCTGAGCATATGTCGAAGATGAGGGATCATGCCATTGTCTGCAATATCGGCCATTTTGATAATGAGATCGGTGTTGGGGACCTTATGGCGATCAAGGGGGTCAAGCGTGTCAATATCAAGCCCCAGGTCGACAAGTATATCTTTCCTGACGGGCATTGCATTATCCTTTTGGCGGAAGGACGGTTGGTGAACCTGGGTTGCGCGACAGGGCATCCGTCGTTCGTCATGTCGAATTCTTTCACGAACCAGACGCTGGCCCAACTGGAACTCTGGCAGAAGGATTATCCTGTCGGTGTTTACCGGCTCCCGAAGAACCTGGATGAAGAGGTGGCCCGTTTGCACCTGGAGAACGTTGGCGCGAAGCTGACGAAATTGTCTAAGAAACAGTCGAACTATATCGGCGTCCCGGTTGACGGCCCCTATAAACCTGAACATTACCGGTATTGAGAACAATGAAAAAGAAGCCCAGGATCGGGAAGATCGGTGTCCTTTGTTCAGGTGGTGACGGTCCGGGCATGAATGCTGCGTTGCGGGCTGTTGTGCGCGCTGGTCTTTCATACCGCCTTGAAGTTGCCGGCATCATGCGGGGATATCAGGGGCTCATTGAGAATGAGATCGTGCCGATGGGGCCGCGTTCGGTTTCGAACATCATCAACCGCGGCGGCACGATCCTTAAAACGGCGCGTTCCGCGGAGTTCCGCACCGACAAGGGGCAGGCCAGGGCCGTGGCTGTCCTCAAGAAGCGCGGGATCGACGCCCTTGTTGTTATCGGCGGCGACGGTTCTTATCTGGGCGCCAGTTCGCTTTATGAGAAGTGGGGTATCCCGACCGTGGGTATCCCGGGCACCATTGACAATGATTTGCATGGCACGGACCAGACGATCGGGTGCCATACGGCGATCAATACAGCACTTGATGCCATCGACAAGGTGCGCGATACGGCGCACAGCATGGAACGCATTTTCATCATTGAGGTCATGGGCAACCGTTCCGGCTATCTTGCCATGGAAGTGGCCCTTGCCGCTGGGGCTGAGGATGTGATCGTGCCGGAATTCAAGCCGGATTATCAGGCGCTGTGCACCAATATCCAGGCAGGGAACAAAAAGGGCAAGGTCAGCTGGATGATCGTGACTGCCGAAGGCGGGGCCAAGGCTGAGGTTGTCGCTCAAACGATCACCAATATGACCGGACTTGAGACGCGTGCGGTGGTGCTGGGCCATGTGATGCGCGGCGGGACGCCTTGCGGCGCCGACCGTCTTTTGTCGACGCGCCTGGGTGTTGCGGCGGTGGAAGCGATCCGTGAAGGGAACTTTGGAGTTGCTTTAGGTGTGATTCGTGATAAATTAAACATCATTCCTCTGGCCGACGCCAGGAAGCGCGATAACGATATTTATCAGGAGCGTTTGCGGTTGATCAGAATGCTCCGTTGAAACCTGGAAGGGACGTTGAAATGCCTAAGATCTATTATGATAAAGATGCTGATTTGAATGTTTTAAAGAACAAGACCATTGCTATTATCGGTTATGGGATCCAGGGCCGCGGTCAGGCGCTCAATTTGCGCGACAGCGGGTTGAATGTGATCATTGGCCAGCGCGAAGGCGGGCCCAATTATCAAAAGGCCATTGATGATGGTTTCAAGCCCATGGATGCGGGTAAAGCCGCCCAGAAGGCCGATATTATCGTTATCCTGACCCAGGACCATCTGCAGGCGGAGATCTATAAGAAGTCCCTGCGCCGTCATATGAAGAAGGGCAAGGCCCTGGTCTTTTCACACGGGTTCAATGTTCATTTCGGACAGATCAAGCCGCCCGCGGATGTCGATGTGTGGATGGTGGCGCCCAAGGGGCCGGGTTCTTTTGTCCGGCGTCAATATGAAGAAGGCAAGGGCGTTCCCTGCCTCGTGGCCATCCATCAGGATGCATCAGGCAACGCGTTGAAAGAAGCGCTGGCGTATGCCAAAGGCCTTGGCGGCGCGCGTGCCAGCGTGTTCGAGACCACGTTCAAGGAGGAGACGGAAACGGACCTCTTCGGCGAACAGGTTGTCCTGTGCGGCGGCACAAGTGAATTGATCAAGGCTGGTTTTGATACGCTGGTAGATGCCGGATATGCGCCTGAAATGGCGTATTTCGAGTGCCTGCATGAGCTCAAGCTCATCGTGGATATCATTTATGAAGAAGGCATTGCCGGGATGCGCAAGCGCGTGTCCGATACGGCGGAATACGGCGATTATACCCGCGGCCCGCGGATCATCACGGACCGCACGCGCAAGGAAATGAAGAAGATCCTTGGCGAGATCCAGAAGGGCAAGTTCGCCCGGGAATGGATGAGAGAGAACAAGAAGGGCCGTTCCAATTTCCTTAAAATGCGTGAAGATCAGGACAAGCATAAGATCGAAGAAGTTGGCAAACGACTACGGGGCATGATGTCCTGGATCAAGAAGTAAGGCTTGCGGGATAAGTTTTAAAAAACGCATGTCTTATGACATGCGTTTTTTATTTAAAGGGTTAACGAAAGAGATATTGTATGGCCAAACAAGACAAGGTTTTGATCTTTGACACCACTTTGCGCGACGGGGAGCAGGCGCCCGGGGCGAGCATGAACCAGCGTGAAAAACTGGAAGTGGCCCTGGCGCTTGAACATTTGGGCGTGGATATTATTGAAGCCGGGTTTCCTGTTATTTCAAAGGGTGATTTTGAATCTGTCAGTATGGTGGCAAAGAGGATCCGGGCATGTATAGTGACCGGTTTGGCACGTGCCGTCAAAAAAGATATTGACGCGCTGGCGGAAGCGCTTAAGAGCGCGAAACATCCGCGTATCCATATAGTTTTGGCGACTTCAAAGATCCATCTGGAACACAAATTGAAGAAGACGCCGGATGAGATCGTCCAGATGGCGGTGGACGCTGTTAAATATGCCCGCAAGTTTGTTAGTGATGTTGAATTTTCTCCCGAGGATGCGTCACGTTCCGAGAAGAAATTTCTTTATCGTGTGCTGGAGGAGGTCATCAAGGCTGGGGCCCGCACGGTCAATATCCCTGATACGGTCGGGTATGGCATGCCAGAGCAGTATGGCAAGCTGATCGCGGATATTCGCGCCAATGTTCCGAACATCAACAAGGCGGTCATTTCGGTCCATTGTCACGATGACCTTGGCCTGGCAGTGGCCAATTCTTTGGCAGCCGTCAAGAACGGCGCGCGGCAAGTGGAGTGTACGGTCAATGGCATCGGTGAGCGGGCCGGGAATACGTCCATGGAAGAAATAGTAATGGCCTTGCGCACACGGGGTGATTATTTTGGTGTTGCGACAGGCATTAACACGCCTGAGATTTCCCGCGTATCCCGGCTTGTGAGTAAATATACCGGTTTTGTGGTGCCGCCCAATAAAGCGATCGTCGGCGCCAATGCTTTTCGTCATGAATCAGGGATCCATCAGGATGGCGTCCTGAAAGAGCCTTCGACGTACGAGATCATGCGTCCCGAGGATGTCGGGTTCACAGGGACCGGGTTGGTCTTAGGCAAACATTCCGGGCGTCACGCGTTGAAGGCACGGCTGAAACAATTGGGCATTGTGTTGAGCGACCTTGAGTTGAACAAGGCGTTTGAGCGTTTCAAGGATCTGTCAGACAAAAAGAAAGAAGTTTTTGACGAGGATCTTGTGGCTATTGTTGAGGATGAAGTTCAGGAGATCAAGGATGTCTGGATGTTGGAGTCTCTGGTCGTGACAAGCGGCACCAATATTGTGCCGGATGTGACCGTGTGCCTCAAGTCCGGGGGTAAGGGTTATATGAAGAAAGCCACTGGGGACGGCCCCATCGACGCTTGTTATCGTGCTATTGATGAAACAACGGGGTTAAAGGGGAAACTTCTCAACTATAGCATTCAATCAGTAACAGAAGGTCAGGATGCCATGGGCGAGGTTCGTGTGTGCGTGAACTTTAATGGTCAGAAAGTGATCGGGTTAGGTGCTTCCACGGATGTCATTGAGGCTTCGGTCAAGGCCTATCTGAACGCGCTCAATAAGGCCTGCATGGCGGCTACGGCCAAGGGACCCGGGGCAAAAAACATTGATTTCGGGTTGCAGCCATGACGGAACTACGCTCAACCTACGGCCTTGTCGGTTATCCTTTGGGGCACAGCCTTTCGCCGGTCATGCACAACACCGCGTTCAGGGAACTGGATGTTGACGCGGTCTACGAGCTTTTCCCGATGCCGCAGCAGGAACTGGCAGCCTTCTTCAAGGCTTTGAAAGATAAAGACAGCCATATTTTCGGCTTGAACGTCACGGTGCCGCACAAGGAGAGTGTGATCCCGTTCCTTGACGGTATGGATCCGTTCGCGGCGAAGGTCGGCGCGGTCAACACGGTCGTTATTACCCCTGAACGTAAACTGATCGGGCATAATACGGACGGTCCCGGCTTTCTGACACATCTGATCGAGGAAGGTTTTGCACCAAAGGACAAACGCGTCGCGATCCTGGGCGCGGGGGGTGCCGCACGCGCTCTTATCAGCGTCCTTTGCCTTGTTCCCCAGAGGCCGCGTACGATCAAGGTGTTCGATGTGGACCGTGAACGCGCCGCAACGCTGGTGCGTGACCTTTCCCTGCGCATGGATACGCAATGCGTCCAGATCGTCACGAGCGTGGACGACCTTGACATTGAACTGGCCGACCTTTTGATCAACGCGACGCCGATCGGGATGAAGCCTCAAGACCCTTGCCTTGTCCGTGAGGAGTTGCTGCATCCGCATATCATGGTGTATGACCTTGTCTATAATCCGGCCCAGACGAAGCTTTTGGCCCTGGCCAAGGCCAGGGGGGTTCGGTCTGTGAATGGCCTCAAGATGCTTTTTTACCAGGGGGTATTGGCGTTCCAGCACTGGGCTCAGATCGAGCTGCCGCAAAAGGTGAAGGACCGCATGTGGGTTGAACTGCAAAAGGCGAGCCAGGCATGAACTTTTTTGATATCGATGGGTTCCTGTATCTTTTGTTCTTTTCCGTCGGTGCCATCATCGGGAGTTTTCTCAATGTGTGCATTGTCCGCATGCCGCGCAATGAGTCGGTGGTCTTTCCGTCCTCGCATTGCCCGCGTTGCCAGGCCGCGATCCTCTGGTTCGATAACATTCCGCTGGTAAGTTTTCTTCTCCTGAGGGCCAGGTGCCGCGCCTGCCGGCAGCCGATCCCGTGGCGCTATTTTCTGGTCGAACTTCTTATGGCGGGGTTTTCTCTGTGGACATATGCCCGTTTTGGCATGTCCTGGGCGTTGGTCCCGGCGTTGGTGTTCGTGGCGGGGCTGATCATCGCGTCCGTGGTCGATATCGAGTGGCGGATCATTCCTGATGAGATCAGTGTCGGCGGGATGTGGGCAGGGCTGGCGCTGAGCTATATTTTTCCCGCGCTGCACAAAGGCCCTGCGTCCGGTATCCTTGGGGCGGGAGCGTGGGTGGCGGTTATCCTGGCGGCTGTTTGCATCGCCCTTTATTTGTTCAGGATGTTCCAGCACAAGCTGTCGTTGGAGCCTTGGGACCGGAATGTCCTTCTTTTAGGCGCCTTGTTCCTGGCCGGTCAGTGGGGCGCGTTCACGTTGGCGTCTCTTTTCCCGTGCTGCCATGCCGGCTTGTTCGCCCTCGCGGATGCCTTGCAGGGCGCGGTGATCGGCGCCTGTGCGTTATGGTTTACCGGGCTTGTCGGTGAGATATTTATCAGCAAGCGCATTGTGACCCCCTATGATTTCAAGGGTGTGGTGGAAGATCCTGAAGGTTTGTTGAAAAGCCTTGAACGGGACGGTTATGTGGATGCCCAGGGGAATCTTCAGCCGGCGTTCCGCGCGGTCAAGACCGCGGCCGGTTTGCGTCTTCCTCCTGGGTGTGAGGCCAAGCGCGCCGAGATCTTCGAGGGCATTCAGGCCGTTGATGAGGGCGGGGTCATGGGGTGGGGGGACATCAAACTCATGGCCATGGCGGGTGCTTTTTTAGGGTGGCAACTGGTCGGCCTGGCGTTCTTCATCGCGCCGTTCTTTGGCGCTGCCTACGGGCTTATCAAGATCATCCGCAAGCAGGATACAGCCATTGCCTACGGGCCGTTCCTGGCCCTTGCGTTCATCGTTTGCCTTTACTGGGGGGAGATTCTTCTACGGCGCATCACGGTCATGTACGGGCTGTGACACAACGGGGAGGTTTGACATATGGACGGACAGACATTCCTTCGGAATGAGACGCTGCGCACGATCCACGAGCGCCGCAGCACACGATTGTTCCTGGACAAGCCGGTATGTGACGAGGATATCCGGGCTATCCTGCATGCAGCCAATCAGGCGCCTTCGGCCCATAATCAGCAGTCATGGCGGTTCATTGTTCTTGGGGGGGAGAGAAAGGCGGGGTTGGCTGATATGATCCTGGCCAAAGCCGCTGACTTCCCCAAACCATCGTCGACCCTCCTTCGTCTTGCGTCGCGCTCGATCCATTCCGCGCCGGTCATTATCGCGGTGGCTAATACGGGTGAACTTATGTCCCGGGGGGCTGATCTTTTCAATATCAAGGATGATCCGGCGTTTGATTTTTTCCGCATCATGGAGATCCAGAGCTCGGCGGCCGCGGTCCAGAATTTATTGCTGGCCGTGGCATCACTTGGATTGGGTGCTGTCTGGCTAGGCGTCCTGGTCCTGATCAAGAACGAGATCCTGCAGTTCGTGGGAGAACCTGGCGGGGAATTCATGGCTGTTATCCCGGTGGGATATCCCGCCCAGTCAAGCAGCGGCCCCAAGAAAAAGCCCCTTGATGCCGTGATAAAATACCTCTAGCGCGCGGAGGGTCATTCCTTGCGCTGGTATATCCTGGCGCTGAACTGGCCCCGTGCTTCGGAAGTGTAGGGCATCGGACCTATCCCGGCGTACGGCGCGTAGTGATCGCTGACGTAACCCCAGATCTTTTGCGCATAATCCTGCCCAAAGGCATGTTTGCCGTATTCTTCCAGCGGCCTGTTCACCAAAACAATGTAGTCGACCTTCTTTTCTTTCAATTCCCGGATGACGGCGTCGTTGATGCTGTCCCTTGCCAGGTCCTGGGGTAAATACGAGTAATAATAAAGAGGGTTGTCCCTGCCGGTCAGGAAGTTTATCGTTAGCCCCTCAGGCAGGACAACGACCGTGGCTTTGTCCGCCGTGTTCTCTTTAAGGAATGTTACAAGCAGCCGGCTGCTGCGGCCTATCTCGCTGTCGATCATGTTCAGCGTTCCGCGGTCAGAGATAACAGGGAGGGTCCGTCCGGCGTAATAGGACCTTGAAACTAACAGATAGTGCGTTAAAAAAATACTCAGCATCAAGAAGAAGGCACCATGCATGGCTGGCTTTGGGACTTTGATGCGGTCCGGGATGATCCTGAAAAAGAAGGCGTGGTAGACGATCAGCCCGGGGACCAAAATATAGAAGCCGTAATGCCATGGATGCATGTCGAGGAGCATCCTGCTGGCGAGAAGGAGGGAAAAGAAAGACAGCACGGCAAGTTTCAGGTCCCTGGCAAGGAAGATGGTAAGAAGGTAGATGATGGGCAGAGGGCGGTATTGGTGTTCGAAGGTAAAGACGTGTTCAAGGAAAAAGAATATCCCGGCGGCCAGGAGCATGATCATGGCGCAGCCGCCAGCGCGGGCAAGCGGCGTTAGGGCCAATGTCGGGATCTTGCGCAGGCCCCAAGCTCCGGCGCTGGCCCATGCGATAAGGAAGCAGTAAAAGAACGCGGCGTTCATCATCAGCCGCAGGTTGGCCAGTGGCGCGTCTGTGCCGGCGAGCCAGGCTGCAAAGGGGCTGGATGTGGCCGTATTGCTTTTCAAGAGGTCCCATATATTGCTGTCGTTGAGCTTTCCGGCGGACGCGATGGCAAATCCCGCGTAAACAGCGCCGGCAACCGCAAGTGGAAGAAATACGCATTGGACCAGCAAGGCGGCACGCGATCTTGAGGATGTGTTCAAAAGGATGGCGCCGCTGAGCGCTGCGCCCAGCATGATGCCGATCTCAATACGGGTCAGGAGGCACAGGCACAGGGATGCTCCGGCAAGGATCAGGGGCTTTCTTTGTTGATCTCGCAGGAAGCGGAAAAAGAAAAAGAAAGAGGCCAGGGCGAAAAGGATGGCGTGGGTCGCCGGATAGCTGTAAGGAAGGATGAAATTGTAATTTCCGAGGTACGTGTAGTGGCCAAACGCGAGGAGCACGAGGAACGTCAAGGCTGTTATGGTAGAGGCTGCTACCTTGAGGAATTGCCGCGAGAGTCTGTAGATGGCCAGCGTCGTCAACGCGGCCGTGATAATGCCGCCGACAAGGAGGCTGCTGATATGGACGCCGAAGATCTTGAAGAGAAGGGCATTGAAGTAGGGCGAAAATGGGCCGTAGAGGTAAAAAATATCCTTATAAAGCAGAGCGCCACCGGCAAGTTTGGCAGGCACATAAAGTTCACGGCCCGTGTCGATGATCAGATCGCCGTATTTAAGCCAGGTGAATTTGGCGAGGACCAGCAACATGATGGCGAGAAAAATGAATGAACAACGACCGCGCTCATAATGGCGGGCCCAGAAGGCGCGGATCATTTGAGGAATTCTTCCTTCAGCATGACGCGGCTGTCGTAGAGAAGGCCAATGAAGCGCAGGCTGCTGAAGGTCACGGTCAAGGCGGACAAGAGGTTGACCCAGTCGTGCAGGAGATTGACAGTACTGACGGGAGAAGGCCTGCCCATGATGTTCAAGGGCCAGATCACGAGGATCAGCCCTGCCGCAAAGAAAATGGCGAGCTTCATTACAAGGTACAGCACGCGTGAAGGCCGGGAAGAAACGAAGAACGCTCCGAAAGGGGAGGTGTTGATCTCAAAGGTCGAAAGGCCTTTGCTGAAGCTCAATGTCCTGATGAAGTCGGCCATGAAAGAGCGTGTGACAAAAAAGACCGGAACATAGAACGGCACAATGTGTTGATACGCGAAGAAAATGAAAAGGATGTTCTCGGTGATGCGGTCGCCCAGCGTGTCCAGGAGGCCGCCTACCGTTGAGGATATCCCCAGTTTGCCGGCAACATAGCCGTCGAACCAGTCCAGGAGTGCGGCGACGGCTAAAAGGACCAGGCCGCAGATACGGGCGACTAAGGAGGGCGCGGTCAGCAGGGCCATGACCGCAAAGATCAAGGCGACGCGCGCCAGGACAACGGCATTGGCCAGGTTTTTGTAGAGGATAGCTTTCATCTGAACACCGTCGGGATGATCGAACCGCCCATCGCGCTGTAGGCGTCGCACGGGCTCCAGCACGAGGGGCACTTGTTGCGGGCGCATTCGTCGTGGATCTTAACGGCTTCTTTCAGTTTCCAGATATCGTTGAGGGACAGGACCGTTTCTTTGATGTTCAGCAATTTTCGGTTATAGACAGCGCAGGGGAAAAGGTTGCCGTAAGGGTCCAGGAAGCACGTTGAAGCGAATGACTGGCATTTGACCGGGCTTTTCCTGGTCTTGAGGAAATGCAGGTAGAGCTTCAGGTACTTGCGGCGGAGGAAATTGTTCAGGGAAAGGCGGTCTTTGTCCATCGCGAGGATCTTGCGGATCTCGCGGGTAAGTATCGCGGGATCAAGTTCCGGCATGGCGTGATTCTCGTAGTAGAAATTCGACCTTTGAAAGACATTCACGGTCATATCGTCGAAGGAGAGGGCCGGATAAACATCGCCCAGCGCCCGGCCCCATGTGCCGTCAATGCCGCGGATATGGTTGTGAAGGGCTTCGGGGCCATCGATGCTGAGCGTGAAGACGATCTTCAATTTTTTGTGGCGTTTTTTTAGAGTATGAACGAGGTTTTCAACACGGTCCGTATAGGAGCCGTTGGTGGCAAAATGCAGGGCATTGAGGGTTTTTGAAGGTGCGAGCGCCGCGTCCACGATGTCAATGAGGTCGGTCCGCAGGAACGGTTCGCCTCCTGTGATGCCCAACCAATGGACATTGTGAGGTTTTTGGAATAATTTCCCAATATCCTCAGCCTTGATCTCCGGTGGATGATCCTTTTTGTCCCAGATATTGCACATTTTGCACTTGAGGTTGCACCGGTAGGTGACCGCCCACGATACTTTAAAGGGGGAGCCCAGGCGTTTGAAATTGGAAGCCGCGACCGAGCCAATGAATTTCAGCATGACCTAATATATAGACCTATCCTGAAGTGTTGTAAAATAGAATTTATAAACTTTTAATGTATCTCCTGCCTTTGTTTTCCCCCAATTGGTAAACACATAATTAATATTGTATATTTTAAGCGGTGGGGGGTATCCACAAACGGTTAAAATATGCATAAGATCAGGTTTTTTGAACAGAAATTCATGGGACGCAGGTTCATGGCGTCTTTTGTCCTGTGCGCGTTCCTGCTAAATAGCGGGATAGCGCCGGTGCCTTATGCCCGCGCGCAGGCGGTCTTTAATTTGCCGCAACCTGGCAACCGCGTTGCGTTAAGCCCTGCGGTGATCCCTCCTTTGCTCAAAGCCGTCAAGATCGACCCCGATGATCCCTTGCGTTTCGATTTTATTTTGGATACAGGCAATGTTCCGGTCAGCGATGAAAATATCAAGGCAGATTCAACCCGCCTGATCAAATATTTCCTGGCCGCGTTGACGGTTCCTGAAAAAGACCTCTGGGTCAACCTCAGCCCTTATGAAAAAGACCGCATTGTCCCGGAGGCCTTTGGGCGCACCGAGATGGGGCGCGACCTTTTGGCCGAGGATTATCTGTTGAAGCAGATCACCGCGAGCCTGATCTATCCCGAGGGGGAGACGGGCAAGACATTCTGGAAACGCGTGTACGCCCAGGCCTTCGCCAAGTTCGGCACAACGGACATCCCTGTCGATACCTTTAACAAGGTCTGGATCATTCCCTCCAAAGCGGTTGTTTACGAGAATGCCGGCACCGCCACGGCCTATGTCGCCGAGACCCATCTGAAAGTCATGCTGGAATCCGATTATGTAGCCATGTCCCATCAGAAGGACATGGCAGAATCCCCGGCTCCTGCCGGGGATCTGGCCAAGGAGAAGAGTATGCAATTATTGCCCTCCCCCTTGTGGGGAGGGAATGGGAGGGGGGAAGATGTTAAGAATATCCTCCGTGACGTCATCATCCCCATCCTGGAAAAAGAAGTCAACGAAGGCAAAAACTTCATCCAACTGCGCCAGGTGTTCCATTCCCTCATCCTTGCCGCCTGGTACAAGAAAAAGATCAAGGACAGCATCCTGTCCCAGGTGTACGCGGACCAGAACAAGGTGGCCGGCGTTGATATCCGTGATCCGCAGGAGGCCTCAAGGATCTACACGCGTTATCTCGAAGCGTTCAAGACGGGTGTTTACAACTATATCAAGGAAGAACAAGATCCGTTGACTCGGGAAGTGATCCCGAGGAAGTATTTCTCTGGCGGTGTTATTGGCGATATGTCCATGATGAATGTTGTTCCGGTGCCGCTGGATTTTGCTGAAGAGCATGGTAATAATAAGCTAAAGTTGACGGTTGATATGGCGGCGAACCTATCGGAGATAGATCGTGGTATAAAAAAAGAATTTATCCATCTGCAGTATCCCGTCGTTGTAAACAATGGGTTGTTGTCAGAGAATTATGTTGGTTATGCCATGGCGGAGAAGGAGTTCGTCAATCCGGATGACCGACCCCTGGTGGGTATTTATGGCGGCTCTGGTGCGGACATTAGTACATTTCTACCTTCGACTAATGCAATACGTGGGTATTTGGTAGATCAGACTGTGGTGAATAGAGAAAGGTTGAAGAATTGCTTGCAAGATAATGTGACTGCACTGTCTTCAGAATATAAGAATAAAAAGTTTAAGACTGGATATGGTTGGAGTCGTCCGTCGGGTCTTGCTGATATTGAAACATATATAGTAATGGAATTGGATGCAATGGGGGTAAGGCGAGAGGATGTTCATATTTTACCTAATGAATTTTCTCAAATTCAGGGTAATGAGTTCTGGAAGAAAAGATCGCCGAGAGGATATTATGAGCCAGTAACGATTAAATTTCCATGGGCGTATCCTGGGCAAGAAAAGAAAGAGCGTACAATTACATTCATTAACGCTGACATAACCAACCCGGTTAAATATCCCAAGAGCTTGAGAGATGCTTTGCAAGAAGGTATTGATTTTTATTATCAACGGGCTTCATATTTTATTCCCTCAGACTACAAGAGGTTTATTCCTGTATTGTTGGAAGGGATGAGTGCCAACGGGTTTTTGTTAACGGATGAATATTATCTTGATCCTGATAAAATAGGTGCTGTCAAAAAAGCAGATGACTTGGGAGAGATTCTCCGGGCTGCCGGCCTTGCTTTCATTGGGTCGGAAAAACTAGAGTCGGCGGGGATGAAATATTTTTCACAGCGGATCATTCAACAAAAAATGGAAGATGGGCTGTTGGATGGGTTTGGTAAGTACGGTTGGAAGATGGTTATGATGCAATTGGAAAAGAGTGATCACGCGGCAGCAACACCCAAAGCATTATCCATGTTCAAGAAACCTGACACCGGAGGTATCGACCTGACACCCGCGGATAGGGCCATGCAAATTCAAAACAGAAGTGGGGCGTTCAAATTCCGCATTGACCCTGCCAGGCTGGAGCAATTGCGCAACGCACCCGGATTTTCACCTATTATTATCAATATCCAGCCCATGACGGACCTGAGATTTTTTCTGGGGTTGAAAGATCCAGGGAAAGGCTTGGCTGTCATTTGAGCTTCTCTTGGGTCTGGACGTATTTTTCCGTCTGTGTTAAAAATCAGGAAGAAAGACATTGTCATGAAAGCATCCGAATTAACGCCGTTTGAACGGGCGGTGCTTAAGGCTACCCTTGAGATCCCCTTTGGAGAAACACGCACGTATGCCTGGGTGGCCCGGAAGATCGGCAAGCCGGGGGCGGTGCGCGCGGTGGGGCAGGCTTTGCGCAAGAATCCGTATCCGCTTATTATTCCCTGTCACAGGGTCGTCCGTTCGGATGGGACCCTGGGAAAGTACGCTGGCCTTGATGATGGACGCAAGAAAGAACTGATCGACCTTGAGCGTGAGCTCAGGGAGGTTTTTGGATCGGGATCTTTCTAGCCAGGACGATTTGTGTTTTTTGCTTGTCGCAACCTCAAAAGCTTAGTATATTGAAGGCTCGACATTGAGCCCTTCGGGCTTTCTAATACTAAAAAGGAGAATTTTATGGTTTCTTTTAAAGATCTGGGCCTTTCCAACACACGGGCCATGTTCCAGGGAGCGGTCAAGGGTGGTTATGCCATCCCGGCGTACAATTTCAATAATATGGAGCAGATCCAGGCGATCATCACCGCCTGCGTCGAGACCGGTTCACCGGTGATCCTCCAGGTCTCCTCGGGCGCCCGCAAGTACGCCAACGCGACCTTGCTGCGCTGGATGGGGCAGGGTGCTGTGGAGATGATGAAGGAGATCGCCAAGGCGAAGAACCTCAAAGAGATCCCGGTCGCATTGCACCTGGATCATGGGGACACCTTTGAACTGGCCAAATCTTGCATTGAATCCGGCTTCTCATCGGTCATGATCGACGGGTCGCATCACGATTACGAGCACAACGTTGCATTGACCCGCCAGGTCGTTGAATTCGCGCACAAGTATGATGTCACCGTTGAGGGCGAGCTCGGCGTGCTGTCGGGCATCGAGGACGACGTTGTGGCCGCGAAGTCTGTTTATACACAGCCTGAACAGGTTGAAGATTTTGTGAAAAAGACCGGCGTTGATTCGCTGGCCATCTCCATCGGAACATCCCATGGCGCGTACAAATTCAAGCCGGCCCAGTGCACCAAGGACCCGAAGACCGGAGTCCTTGTGCCGCCGCCGCTGCGCTTTGACATCCTCGAAGAGATCGAACGGCGCATTCCGGGGTTCCCGATCGTCCTCCACGGGGCGAGCTCGGTCATGCCGGAATATGTGGATATGATCAACAAGTTCGGCGGCAAGCTCGACGCTGCGGTTGGTATTCCCGAAGAGGAATTGCGCCGCGCCGCGAAATCCGCGGTGTGCAAGATCAACATTGACTCCGACGGGCGCCTGGCCATGACCGCGGTCATCCGCAAGACCTTTGCCGAGAACCCGGGCGAATTCGATCCGCGCAAATACCTGGGCCCCGCGCGCGACGCCCTGGTCAAGGTTTACAAGCAGAAGAACGAGAAGGTCCTCGGGTCGGCCGGCAGGGTGTAAGCCGGATGGCCGGGAAAGGGCACGTTCAGCTCTGGCATAAAAAGCAGGGCCGCGAGGCGGGTGTTAACGCGCTCGCGGTCCGCGGGTCTCTGAAGGGCGGCAAGCCCACGGGCCCTGCATCAAAGCTTTCTCCCGCGCAGACGTTCATGAACAATTTGAAAGATCAGATCAAACAGGCGGTGTGATTAATTTTGACAAATCATCAATACTATGATAGATTCGATCAAGAATAAAAATATCGTCCTTGTCGGGTTCATGGCCTCAGGTAAGACCCTGACCTCGCGTGAACTGGCAAAGCGCCTTGGTATTGAACGCGTGTCTACTGATGAGACCATTGAAACGCGTGAAGGCTGTTCGATCGCTGATATCTTCAAGACGAAAGGCGAGCCATATTTCCGGCAGCTTGAACGCGGTATCGTCAGGGAATTTGCTTCTCAGACGGGACTTGTGATCGATTGCGGCGGCGGCGTGGCCGCCAACGAAGAGAATTTCGATGCCCTCAAACGAACGGGCATCAGCTTTTATCTGAACGCTTCCCCCGAAGCGATCCATCGCCGGACCAAGGGCAGGACCGACAGGCCTCTGCTCAATGTCCCGGACCCGCTGGAAAAGATCAGGCAACTTTTAGCTGTGCGAGACCCCCATTACCGCAAGGCAGATCATGTCGTCGAATCAAATGACGACAATATCGGTAAGGTGGTCGATGACATCCTTCACATCCTCAAAGCTCACTGAACGCGACGCCCTCATTGTTTTGAACGCCATCAACGGTTTCGGGATCAAGCGCATCCGCCAGCTTATTGAGCGTTTCGGTGGTGCGGCCGATGCTTTGCGGGCGCCTTTACGGGAATTCCTGGAATTTCCCGGCCTTCCGCAGACGACCCGCGTTAACCTAAGAGCATTCTCTGTTGAAGAATTTTTGGATCGGGACCGTGCCGCTGCTGTCCGCGCGGGAGCACGGGCCATTACGTTCCTCGATAAGGATTATCCCCAGTCACTTTTAACCATTGAAAGTTATCCGCCGGTGCTTTACGTCGTAGGGCAGTTCCCGGAGCTTCTGGATTGTTCCGTGGCGCTGGTCGGTTCGCGCAGGCCTTCGTTGTACGGTCTTCAGACGGCGCGGCGTTTTGCCGCGGAGCTTGCCGAGTACGGTGTTCCCGTTATTTCGGGGATGGCCAGGGGTGTGGATGCGGCGGCGCATAAAGGTGCCATGATGGCCGGCGGCAAGACGGTGGCGGTTTTGGGGTGCGGACTGGATATCATGTACCCGCCGGAAAACCATGGACTTTACCGGGAGATCAAGGAACACGGCTGTGTTATTTCCGAATTTCCTTTCGGTGCCAAACCTTTGCCTGATCATTTTCCCCGGCGTAATCGCATTGTCAGCGGGCTGTCACTTGGGGTCGTGGTGATCGAGGCTAACATCAAAAGCGGCGCTTTGGTTACCGCCGGGTTTGCGCTTGAACAGGGACGGGAGGTTTTTGCGGTACCGGGACGCATTGACAGCCCTTTGTCGGACGGGCCGCATGCGCTGATCAGGCAGGGTGCCAAGCCTGTTTTGTCGGTGAAAGATATCCTGGATGATCTGCCTGTGGCTGTGACGGCTGCGGGTGGAATGTCAGCAGATCATGCCGGGCAAGGACCGATAGGGCTCTTTTCGGCGGAGGAGAAGTCTGTTTTCAGCCTTATCGTCAAGGGGTGTGGCACCTATGAAGGGATCGAAGTGCAGACCGGATTCGGCCCGACAACACTTATGCCCATCCTGCTGGGCCTGGAGTTGAGAGGGAAGATCGTCCAGAAGCCGGGGCGGCTGTATGTGGTGAAGGCGTGATGAAAAATATTTTTCGAAAAGTGTTGCATTGATGTGTTTTTTGTGGAAAGTATAGACAGTTTCTTAATAACATCTTCTCTATAATAATATATGTCCAAAGCGCTTGTCATAGTCGAATCACCCGCCAAGGTCAAGACGATCAACAAGATCCTCGGGGCCAAGTACAAGGTCACCTCGTCCATGGGGCATCTGATCGATCTGCCCAAGTCCACGCTGGGGGTTGACCTGGAGCATAACTTTGAACCCAAGCTGATCGTGGTGCGCGCCAAGCAGAAAGTTCTCAGCAAGCTCAAGAAAGAGGCGGAGGGTAAGACCGAGATCTATTTCGCGACCGACCCTGACCGGGAAGGGGAAGCCATCGGCTGGAACCTTGTGCCTTATCTTGCAAAAGACAAGAAGTTCTTCCGGGTGGTGTTCCATGAGATCACAAAGGAAGCGGTCCTCAAGGCGTTCAAGGAGAAACATCAGTTCGATCCCAAGAAGATCGACGCTCAGAACGCGCGCCGTATCCTGGACCGTATCGTTGGGTATCTCATCAGTCCTATTCTCTGGAAGAAGGTCGGCAGCCGCTTGAGTGCGGGACGTGTCCAGTCCGTGGCGCTGCGGCTGATCGTGGAACGCGAGCGACAGATCCAGGCCTTCACGCCTGTTGAATACTGGCAGATCGCCGTTTTTCTTACGAAAGAGGGTGTCACGCCGCCTCTTGAGGCCCAATTGGAAAAGATCTCCGGTGAAAAGATCGACATCAAGACCGCGGAAGTGGCCAAGTCTGTGGCCGCTGAACTTGCCGTCAAATTGTTCCGCGTTTCCGCGGTGACCACGCGCGAGGTGAAGCGCAACGCCCTCGCGCCTTTTATCACCAGCACCCTTCAGCAGGAAGCTTTTTCAAAGCTCGGCTTCAACGCCCAGCGGACGATGATGATCGCCCAGGAGCTTTACGAAGGCGTTGAGATCGGCGAAGAAGACCCTGTGGGGTTGATCACGTACATGCGTACGGATTCCGTCAATCTTGCCAATGAGGCTATTGGCAGGGTGAGGGATTTTATCAAAGCGGAGTTCGGCAAGGATTACCTGCCCGAGGTCCCGAACAGGTTCAAGTCCAAAAAGTCAGCCCAGGAGGCGCATGAGGCGATACGCCCGACGGACGTGCACCGTGCGCCGGCGAGCCTGAAGAAATATCTTACGGAAGACCAGCTCAAACTTTATGAGCTTATCTGGAAACGTTTTGTCAGCTGCCAGATGACACCGGCTGTTTTTCTGAACAAGAAGATCGAGATCATGGCCGGCGACAAGTACCAGTTCGGGGCGTCAGGGTCGACCCTGCTTTTTCCAGGGTGCCTGTCGCTGTACAAGACGGCGGATGAGGAGGATAACAAGCAGGACCTCGCGCCCTACATTGAGCAAGATATCCTCCAGATGGTCGAGGTGAAGCCTTCACAGCATTTCACCAAGCCGCCTCCGCGGTATTCAGAAGCCAGCCTCGTGAAAGCGCTTGAAGAGGACGGCATCGGGCGTCCCAGCACGTATGCGGCGATCATCCAGACACTGGTTTTTCGTAATTATGTGACGCGTGACCGCGGTTATTTCACGCCCACCCAGTTGGGGTGTATCATTTGTGACCTGTTGGTGGCCAATTTTCCGAAGGTGCTCGATATTTCCTTCACCGCGCAAATGGAGGAGCGGTTAGACCTTGTCGAAGAAGGTCAGCTTAATTCTGTTGAGCTGTTGAGGGATTTTTACGGGCCTTTCCGTCAGGAACTTGACGCGGCCATGGGATCTCTCGAAAAGACCAGCATCGCCTTTCACAAAAAATGCCCTGTCTGCTCCGGTGAGATGCTGGTGAAGTGGGGTCGCAATGGCCGTTTTGTCAGCTGCGCGGCGTTCCCCCAATGCAAACATGCCGAGCCTTATCCTACCGGTGTTGCATGCCCGGAAGCCGGATGCGGCGGCGAGCTCGTGGAGAGGCGTAACCGCCGGGGAGGGGTTTTCTTCGGCTGCAGCAAATACCCTGCGTGCAAACATATCACCAACAAGCTTCCCTCCACTGAACAGCCGAAAGCCGTATAGTTGATCTTTTAGCGGCGATTTTCCGCACTTTTTCTTATTTAAATCTTAGTATTAGTTATAATATGTTTAAATATCATGAATGAACATATTGATTCCTTTTTGAATAAACTTTCTGTCGAGAAGAATTATTCCGAACACACCCTTCTCAATTACCGATCGGACCTGGAGGAGTTTTTCAGGTTTTTCGGCAGTGAGGACGTTAAAGCGGTGGATTATCCGGCGCTGCGCCGTTTTTTGGCGGAACTTCGCGTGAAAGAGCGCAAGCCGCGCAGTGTGGCGCGTAAACTTTCGGCCTTGCGGTCATTTTATAAATATCTCCAGCGTGAAGGGATCGTTGACAAGAACCCCGCGGCGCTGGTCCAGACGCCCAAGCTTGACAAGGCCCTCCCGCATTTTTTAACGGAAGAAGCCGCGACCCAGCTGGTGGAATCTCCGCACAGCGACAAGATGTCAGACCTGCGCGACAAGGCTATCTTTGAGACGCTTTATGCTTCGGGGATCCGCGTTAGCGAGCTGGTGGGGTTGAGCGCTAAGGATGTTGACCTGATCGGCAATATGATCAAGGTCTTTGGAAAAGGCAAGAAAGAACGCGTTGTCCCTCTGGGTGATAAGGCCTGTGAAGCGATCCAGGCATACTTGGATGTGCGCGGTTCCGGGGCTGACGCCATATTCCTGAACAAGTCCGGGGGGCGGCTTACGGCGCGCAGTGTCCGCAATATCATCAACAAGCACATTGCCGTGGAGGCCATGGCCCAGAAAGTCCATCCGCACATGTTCCGGCATTCGTTCGCGACGCACATGCTTGACCGTGGCGCGGACCTGCGGTCCGTCCAGGAACTATTGGGGCATGTGAACCTTTCCACAACACAGATATATACGCATTTGACAATGGACCGGTTGAAGAAAGTTTACGAGAAAGCGCATCCAAGGGCATAGGGCGACGGGGAGCGGCATGCTGGACCTTCTTTATTACATTTACTTTTGCGTATATCTGCCAGTGCTTCTTGCGCGCGGAAAATGGCACAGGGGCTTCGGCCAGCGTTTCGGGTTTTTCTCCCGGGAGCTTGAAGCCGCGTTGTCTGCAGGCGAAAATATCTGGGTCCACGCGGTCAGCGTCGGAGAGGTTTCGCTTCTTGACGGCATTATCAAGGGGCTGAAGGCGAAATATCCCGGTTCGCGGATCGTGCTTTCGGTGACCACGACGACGGGCCATGAACTGGCGCTCAAACGTTACGGAACGGCCGTGCGCGTGATATGGTCGCCTTTGGACCTGAGCTGGGTCGTGAAGATTTTCGTCAGGACGATCCGTCCCAAGGCGTATATTGTCGCGGAAACCGAGCTGTGGCCCAATCTTTTTTCATGCCTGGCCGGGCAGGGCGTGCCGATTGTGATCGTCAACGGGCGGATCTCGGATGAGGCATATCCGCGTTACCGGATGGCGCGCTGGTTTTTGAGAACGACAGTCCTTCAGGCCAGTTGTTTGTGCGTCCAGAGCAAGCTGGACGCGGAACGTTTCATTGCGCTGGGGGCAGATCCCCGGCGGGTGAGTATCGTCGGTAATTTGAAATTCGACATTGTCCTGCCCGGCTCTGTGATGAGCGGTCTTGAAGAAAGAAGGCTGTTCGGCCTGCAGGGGGCACAGCAGATCTTTGTTGCCGCCAGCACGCATCCGGGTGAGGAGCAGGCGGTCTGTGAAGCATTCGCGTTGCTCAAGCCGGCATTCCCTGAATTGCGCCTTGTGATCGTGCCCCGCCATCCCCAGCGGGCCGGTGAGGTCGAGGGGGTTGTGGGCCGTTGCCGGATGCAAGGGGTGTTGCTCACGGCGCTGAAGGGCGCGCTTCTTGGAAAAAATGATGTCCTGATCGTGGATGCCGTCGGGCATCTTATCGATCTTTACCGGATCGCGGACATTGTCTTTATCGGGAAAAGCCTTGGCCTTCCCCGTCGTGGCGGACAGAATCCCATTGAACCCGCGGCTTTCGGGAAGCCCGTGGTCGTCGGGCCTCATATGGAGAACTTCAGGGACGTGATGCGGGCATTCCGGGAGGCCGGGGCGGTTGTCGAGATCGCGCGGGCGGATCAACTGGCCGGCGCCGTCAAGGATGTCTTGAGCCAACCTCAGCGACGGGCGGGACTGGGTGCGCGCGCCAGGGCCGTTGTGGACCAGAACAGGGGGGCGGCCGAACGGACCCTCAACGCGATCAACTTATGAGAACCCTGCTGAAAAACATCATGACCGGCAAGGACAGGACAGCGGCGGGCGCCTGCCTCAAGCCGCTCCTGTGGGCACTGTCCTGTTTTTATGGTGTCATCGTGCACTTTGCGCGCGCGCTTTATCGCTACGGGATATGCCCTGTTCACAAGGCGCGCAAGCCGGTCATCAGTGTCGGGAACATCACGGCTGGCGGTGTGGGGAAAACACCGATCGTGATCTTTATTGCCGAGTATTTTTCCCGCAAGGGATTGCATCCCGTCGTGTTGACCCGGGGATATATGGCCGCGGGCGCGCCTTCAGAAGTTCCTTCTGATGAGGCTGTAATGATGGCAGAGCGGCTCGAAGGGGTCCGGGTCGTTGTCGATCCTGATCGCGTGGCCATGGTACGGGCGCTTGAGCATGATGCGGCGAACGACATATTCATCATGGATGACGGTTTTCAGCATTGGAAGCTGGCGCGTGATCTTGATATCGTGGCCATCGATGCCACGGCGCCTTTAAGTCAAGGGCACGTGTTGCCCCGGGGCTTGTTGCGGGAGCCACTAACGGCCTTGAGGCGCGCCGGGTTGTTCGTCATCACAAAGACGGATATCGGACGGGATAATATGGACGATATCCGCCGGGTGCTCCGCGGGATCGATCCGCAGTGCCCGGTGGTCGAGACCGTTCACGCACCTGCGGCGCTCCATGAATTGTGGCAGGAGCGCGGATCGTCGGACCTCTCGCCGTTGAAAGACAACGTGGTGGCTTTATCTGCGATCGGGGCGCCGGATGCATTTGAGGCGACATTGCGTCAGTGCGGCGCTGCGGTTGAGGGGGTTTTTTCTTATGAAGACCATCATGTCTACATTCTTGAGGATGCCCGTGAGATCGTCAGATTTTGCATGGATAAAAAGATAACGAAGGTGGTTACAACACAGAAAGATGCTGTTAAGTTAAGGGGTCTCAGAGAGGCTTTTCAAGGGGTAAGCCTTTGGGTGCTCGAGATCAACCTCAAGGTGGTGCATGGGGAAACTGAATTCTTTTCAAGGCTCGATCGCTGTCTTCATCCTTAAGTGCTTCGCCCGGATCGCGCAGGCGCTGCCGTCAAAGGCCGCGCTTGCCCTAGGGCGTTTCATCGGGGATGTCGCGGCGCGCGTGGCGTCCCGGCAGCGCTGGCTTGTCCTTGGGCATTTGAGGCTGGCGTTCGGATGCACGCGGTCTTCGGCCCAGATCAAGGCGATCGCACGCGATTTTTTTCGTGCCTACGGGCAGAGCCTCATGGAGATCCTGCGCCTGCCGCTCATTGCCAGGCAGGGCTACCAGAGTGTGGTTGACGTGCAGGGCAGGGAATATCTCGATGCGGCCATGAAAAAAGGGCATGGGTGCATTTTCCTTTCCATCCATTCCGGTAACTGGGAACTGTCCAATCTTGTCGGGAGCATGTCGGGTTACCCGTACAGCATGGTCGCCAATGACCTTAACCATGTCAACAAGATCGCGGATTTCATCAGTGACCTGCGCCGCAGCGCGGGATGCCGGATCATCAACCCCGGCATCGGCGGCCGGGAGATCATCCGGCGCCTGAAGCATAACGAGATCGTAACACTTGTCGCGGACCAGGGCGGGAGCGACGGGCTTCCGGTGCCGTTCTTTGGCCGTGACGCGTCTATGTCCACTGGTGCTGTGCGCCTGGCTTTCAAATATGACGTGCCGATACTTTTGGTCAATATCCGCCGGGGGCCGGATGGCCGCCACACGCTTGTGGCACAGCCGTTTGACCTTGTCGGGACGGGGGACCTCGAAAAAGACATTGAAGAGAACCAGCAGCGGATGATGCGCCAGTATGAGATCTGGATCGAGGCGCACCCCCATGAGTATGTGTGGCCTTACAAGACCTGGAAATATTCCAGGGATCGCGTGGCCCTGATCCTTGACGACGGGCGGGTAGGTCATTTGCGCCAGTCCCAGGCTGTGGCGCGGGCTTACGCGGCTGCGGCAGCGGAGCAAGGCTTGACCGTCACCACACAGGCCGTCACGGTCGGTTTTCGCAGCCGCCTGGCAGCAGCCCTCTTGCCTTTCTTTTCGGGGGGGACATTCCTTTATGCGGGTGCCGACCTGGACGTCTTGAGCCGTTACCTTGAACCGGATACCCTTGAACGCCTTCAGCGGCTGCGCCCCGACATTGTCATTTCCTGCGGGGCACGCAACGCGGCAGTGAACTGGTGGGTGGCACGCGAGAGCCGGGCGCGTTCGGTAAGCGTCCTGCCTAACGCGTTGCTGGGGAACCGGCAGTTCGATCTTTGCGTGGTCCCCCAGCATGATACGGCTGGCGCCAGGGTCCCGGCGAATGTTCTTGTGACCCGAGGGGCGTTGAATCTTGTGGATAAGGCATATTTGGCCCAGAATGCCGGGGGGCTCGCGGAAAAGTATCCGCGTTTGCGCCAGGCGGCGCGTCCCAGGATAGCGGTCCTGATCGGCGGTGATGCCCAGGGGGTTGTGATGTCCGAGCAGGTCATGCGCGTCGTTTTTGATCAATTGAGATCAGCGGCCCGGGGCCTGAATGTTGAGCTTCTGATCACAACCTCGCGCCGCACACCGGCGGCGGTGGAGCGGCTTGTTGCCCGGGAATTCAGGGATGATGAGCGCACGGCGCTTCTTATCATCGCCAATGAGGCCAATGTGCCTGAAGCTGTCGGCGGTATGCTGGCCCTGGCCGATGTGGTCGTGGTTTCGGGTGAAAGCGTTTCCATGGTGTCCGAGGCGGCAACTTCAGGCAAGCCCGCCGTGGTATTCCCTGTGGCCGATGTGAAGGGGCAAAAATACGACAGCTTCTGCGCCATGCTGGCGGAACAGGGGCATGTCCTTTACGTACCGCCCGAGGGGCTCGCCGCGGCCATTGACAGTGCGGTGAAGAACAGGGACGTGACCCGTCCTTTGAATGATAACACGGCCCTTGCCGAAAAATTACGGAAGATCGTCCGATGAAGATCATGCAGATACTCCCTGAACTGAATGTCGGCGGTGTTGAGAGGGGCACGCTGGACCTTGCGAAATATCTCGTGAGCGAGGGGCACACATCCCTGGTCGTTTCCAACGGCGGAACGCTGGTCAGCCAGCTTGAAGCCGAGGGGTCGCGCCATTACACGCTGCCCGTTCACCGTAAGAATATCTTTGTCGCATGGCAGTGCGTCAAGCAGCTGCGCCGCATCATTGAGGACGAAAAAGTGGATATTGTCCATGCCCGTTCACGGGTGCCGGCCTGGGTCGCTTATTTCGCCGTGCGCAAGACCGACGCCGAGTTTGTGACAACGTGCCACGGGTATTATTCAACGAATTTTTTCAGCCGCGTGATGGGTTGGGGAAAAAGGGTGATCGTCATCAGTGAGATCATCGGCCGGCATATGCTCGAGCATTTCGGGGTGCGCGCCCAGAACATACGCCTTATCGTCCGCAGCGTTGACCTTGACAAGTTCAAGTTCAAGGCGAGGGCGGCCGGGAAGTCTTCAGTCGTTGTCACCATGATCGGCCGCATCACGCCGCTTAAAGGCCATACGTATTTCCTGCAGGGCATGGCCAGGGTGATCCGTCAGATGCCTTTTGTGCAGGTGCGCGTGATCGGCGACGCGTCCGCTGAAAAACAGTCTTACAAGGAAAGTTTGAAACTGCTGACCCGGCGTCTTGGTATTTCCGAGAACGTTGCGTTCATGGGGAACAGGAGCGATATCCCTCAGCAGTTGAATGAGACCGACATCCTTGTCCTTTCGACGGTGACCCAGGAGGCTTTCGGCCGTGTGCTCATCGAGGCACAGGCCGTGGGCGTGCCTGTGGTGGCGACGAAGGTCGGCGGGATCGTTGATGTGGTCGAGCATGAAAAGACGGGGCTTCTCGTCCTTCCCAAGGATCCTGAGGCCATTGCCGCGGCGGTCCTGCGGCTGATCAATGACAGCAAGCTTGTCGACGGGATGGTGGCTGAAGCCCGCCGGCGCGTGGAAGAACGCTACACCATCGCGCAGATGGCGGCGCGGACCGTGGCGGTTTACGAAGAAGTGGCTTCCTCGACGAATATCCTTGTGATCAAGTTGAGCGCGGTGGGCGACATCATCCTCTCGAGCGTGGCCTTCAAGGCCCTGCGTGCGCGCTTCCCGCAGGCCAGGATCACCTGCCTGACGGGCCGTGACGCGGCGCCCCTGCTGCATGGATGCCCCTATCTGGATGATGTCATTGTCTGCGATCACAAGGGCAGAGAACGGGGCTTTATGGCGTTCTGGAGGGTGTTGCAGCAGTTAAGGAAATATCGTTTTGATAAAGTGATCGATTTCCAGAATAACACCAGGAGCCATCTTCTTGCGTTCGGCTGCATGCCGCGCGCCAGTTACGGCTATCGCAACGGCAAGCTTGGCTTTCTTCTTTCGGACGGTATCAAGGATGACAACCCGGGGCTTGCGCCGGTGGCGCACCAATTCCGGATCCTTGAGAAGGTGGGTATCACGTGTCCCGCGGACCCGCATCTGGAGATGTGGCCGCGTAACGATGATCATGCCTGCGCCCGTGATCTGCTGCATGCTGAATGGATCGACGAGAAGGCCCACACGATCGTTGGGATCAATATAGCCGCCTCGGACCGCTGGCCGTCGAAGAATTGGCCTGTCGAGGCCATGGCGGAGCTTGCGGACCGCCTGGCGGCGGACAGCATCAGGGTGATCATCACGGGCATGGAGAAGGATCGCGCGCGCGTCAGGGAGCTGATGACGCGGTCAAAGTCCAAGCCGGCGATGTTCGCGGGCAAGACTAATCTTCTGCAGCTTGCCGCGCTCGTTTCGTACTGCAAGGTCTTTATTACGCCGGACTCCGCGCCATTGCACGTTGCGGCCGCCATGAACGTCCCTGTGATCGCGATCTTCGGGCCTACCAGTCCCGAGCGCCACCTTCCGCCGGGTGATAACATCAAGGTGATGACCCGGGAAATGGAATGCCGCCCCTGTTATCTGCCGAATTGCCGTTCAGGCGAGGCGGCGTGTTTGAAAGATGTCACAGCTTACGAGATTTATCTTGAGGTCAAGGCCATGCTTAAAAGGACGGTGAACCCCGCATGAAGGTCCTTCTTCTGGCCAATCATTTCAATACCGGCGGCATCTCCACGTACATCCTGACCCTTGCTGAAGGTTATATGCGCCGCGGCCATGAAGTTTTCATTGCCACATCCGGCGGAGACCGTGTTGAAGATGCTCTGGCCCTGGGAGCGCGTCACCGGACGGTAGCGCCGTTGCGGGTGAAGTGCGAATGCCATCCTTTGCTTCTCGGTGCGGCGCTCGATATCGCGGCTTTTGTAAAGAACAATGACATCGATATCCTTCACCCGCAGACCCGCGTGACCCAGGTCGTCGCGGCCCTGGCCGGGGCCTGGTCCCGGCGGCCTTATGTGAGCACGTGTCATGGGTTCTTCACACCGCGGTTTTCGAGGAGGATCCTCCCTTTTTGGGGAAAGGCCGCGGTGGCGATCAGCCAGCCAGTGGCGGCGCATATGACCGGAGCCTTGCGTGTTCCCGCTGAGGATCTCGTCCTTGTGCCCAATGGGGTGGATGCCCGGAAGTTCAAACCAGCTCTTCCTGATGAGGTTAGAGCTTTACGTGAAGAGTTTTGTGTCGGGGTGGCGCCCTTGGTCGGCATTATCGCCCGGTTGTCCGATGTGAAAGGGCATTGTTATCTGATTGAAGCCATGGGAGATCTTGTCCATAGCGTTCTCGGTGTCAAATGCCTGATCATCGGGGCCGGACCATTGGAAGAGGCATTGAAACAGCAGGTCCAGGAGGCCGGGCTCGAGGCGTCTGTCCTGTTTTCCCGGATCAATGGAAGACCGGCCGGGCTTATGCCCATGTTCGATGTTTTTGTGATGCCTTCATTGCAGGAAGGCCTTGGGCTTTCGGCGATGGAGGCGCAGGCTTGCGGCGTGCCTGTTGTCGCGTCGAAGGTCGGCGGGCTCGTTGAGGCCGTAGAGGACGGAGTGACCGGATTCCTCGTGCCGCCCCGGGATCCCTCGGCCCTCGCGGGGGCTCTTTTGAAGCTCCTTACGGACAGGACCATGGCACAGCGTTTTGGGGCAGCCGGAAGGCAAAGGATCGAGGCGAAATTTTCGGTCGATGGGATGGTCGACGGGACGCTGGCTGTTTATCGAAAGGTCCTCGGGCATGCGTAATATCCTCGTCGTCTCCGTCAACTGGTTGGGGGATGTTGTTTTCTCGACCCCGGTTTTCCGGGCGTTAAAGAACGCGTATCCCGCCGCCCGCGTCAGTGCTTTGGCCGTGGGGCGTGTCAAGGAGGTCCTTGAGCTTTGTCCCGATGTGGATGAGGTGGTCGTTCAGGACGAGGGGAGGGGTTTTCTCGGTGCGATGGCCGCGATCCCGGTTTCCTTCTCGTTACGGGCCAGGAAATTTGACGCGGTCTTTATGTTGCGCCCGTCACTGTCAAGGACGTTCATGGCCTGGAGCGCCGGCATTCCGGTGCGTGCAGGATTTCCGTCGGCGCCATGGACTTTCTTGCTGACACATGTCGCTGATGATACGGGTTGTGATCTGATCCACCGCAGTGATGTTTATTTGCGGGTGGTTGAGGCATTTGGCGTGAAGGTCAAGGACCGTTCGTGCCGCCTTGAGGTCGGGCGTGAGGCACGGGAAAGCGTCCTGACCAAACTTCGCGTTCACGGAGCGACGGGTGATCAACGTCTTGTTGTCATTCACACGGGCGGGAATTGGGAGCTCAAACAGTGGCCTGAGGGCGCTTTCGCGGACCTTACGGGGCGCTTGACACGTGAGGTCGGGGTCAAGGTAGTGCTTTCAGGGGGCCCTTCCGACGTGGATCGTGTGCGGCGTATTGCCGCCCTTTCGGGGGTTGACCCGGTCATTCTCGCCGGAACAACGACGTTGAAGGAAATGGCGGCGCTTTTCAAAATGGCCCATGTCGTCATTTCTGCAGATTCAGGCCCTTTGCATGTGGCCAGCGCTGTGGGCGCGAATGTGCTCGGCCTCTTCGGCCCGACAGATCCCGACATCACGGGGCCCCGGGGCCAGGGGAGGATCAAGGTCCTGCGCCGTGACACGCGCTGCAACAGGGCCCCATGTTATTATCTGGAATGCGCGGACAACACATGCATGAAATCCTTAACGGTGGACGATGTTATTCAGACATTCAAGATCCTTAAAAGTTAGGCGCATCCTTCTGGTGTCGCTCACCAATATCGGGGATGTGGTCCTCACCTTCCCGGTCTTTGACGCGCTGCACGCGGCGTTCCCCGATGCTGTCATCGATGTTGTCGCGGGACAAAAAGCGGCGGGGTTCTTCGGCGGGAATCCCCGCATCGGACGGGTCATTGTGTATGACAAGGGGATGTCGCTGGTCAAAGTTCTCGCGTGGGTGGCGGATTTGAGGCGTCAGCGTTATGACATCGTTGTTGACCTGCGCAACACCTTTCTGCCGTTCGTGGTGAATGCCGCGGCCGTGACGCTTCCTTGTTTTGCCCGCGGGGGGATGCACATGAAGGACAAACATTTCGCCCGGCTTGCGTCTTTGTCCGTCAAGGTCGGTCCCGCCGCGGTGCGGTCGGCGATTGTCCTTTCCTCGGCCGGACGCATGGCCTGTGCGCGGTTGACCGGTGGGAAGGAAGGTTATGTCCTTGTGGCCGCGGGCGCGGCGGATCATAAAAAACGATGGCATGAGGAGGGTTTCCTGGAAGTGATCCGTCATGTCCGTTCACGCGGGTATGATGTTGTGCTCGTCGGTGACCGCAACGACCAAGAGGTCGCGGGGCGCATGATGAAGGCCTTGCCGGAGGGTGTCGTCGATCTCTGCGGCCGTACGACGTTGCTGGAGTTGGCCGGGGTCGTTGAACGCGCCGGCCTTGCCATTACCAATGACAGCGGAATCATGCACCTGGCCAGTTATTCCGATAAGCCCATCGTTGCTCTCTTTGGCCCCACCGATCCATCGCTGTATGGGCCATGGAGCGCGCGCTGCGTGGCTCTCAGGAAAAGTTGTTCGGCCGTGGATGTCGATCCCGCGGATGTGATCGCCAGTGTGGATGAGCTCTTATGTTGACGTTCAAAAATATCCTTGTGGTCAGGGCGGACAGGATGGGGGACGTGGTCCTCACCGTTCCCGCGATCAGGGCATTGAAAAAGGCCTTTCCCGCGGCGTGCGTCAGTGTTTGGCTGGACCCTTCCACGCGGCCCTTGCTGCAAGGGCTTCCCTTCATCGATGAGATCCTCTGCGAGGACCAGGGCCGGGGGTGGCCCGGATATTTTGCGTTCATTGCCATGTTGCGCCGCAGGCAGTTCGACCTTGCGGTGGTCTTCCATACCAAGCGCCGCACGAACGCGGCCTGTGCTTTGGCCGGCATCCCGTTGCGCCTGGGGTACAAGAACAACAAGAATGGCTGGCTTCTCACCAGGCCTGTTGAAGACCGCCGGCATCTGGGCGAGAAGCATGAGACGGAGTATTGCCTGGATCTGTTGCAGTCGGTGGGTGTTCATTCAACCGACCTTTCGCTTGAGCTGGCACGCGATCCCGCTGCTGATACCTGGGCCAGGGATTTTGTCGCGACCGAACTTGCCGGAGACCCGTTCCTGGCCATTCATCCCGATGCCAGCTGTGACACGCGCCTCTGGCCGGCTTCATCGTATGCCCGTCTTATCAACAGTTTGCGGGGCCGGGGCTTGAAGATCGTCCTGGTCGGGCGCAAGGAAGCCGGGGATTGTGCCAGGGATATCTGCCAGCAGGTATCGTATCCGGTCGTGGACATGACCGCCAAAACATCGCTCGCCCAGCTGGTCAGCCTTTTTCGGTTGGCACGCGCTGTTATTTCCAATGATTCGGGCCCTGTCCATGTGGCGGCCGCGGCCGGGGCTCCGATCGTGTCTATTTTCTTAAGGCGCCAGCCGGGGATCAATCCCGAACGCTGGAAGCCGCTTGGTCCTAACACCCGCATTGTCCTGCCGCCACCGGGCCAGGAGGTCAGGGTCGACCGCCACAGCCGCGTGATCAGCGGTTCTTTTGACGCTATTACTCCCGAGAACGTTCTCAACGCGCTTAACGATATCCTGCCGTAGACACCGGCGCGGACCCGGGAACTTCGTGGCAGGGAGGCATTTATCTTCTTCAGGGAAGGGGTTTTGTGTGGGAGTCTTGAGGGTTTTGCTTGCGCTATCCGTTGTCCTGGCGCATACCGGGCCGTTATGGGGGATCCGGCTATGCGGCGGTGAGGTGGCTGTAGAAACGTTCTTTATTATTTCCGGGTTCTATATGTCACTGATCCTTGGGACGAAATACGTCGGGGCAGGCCGTTATAAACTTTTTATCACGAACAGGCTGTTAAGGATATTCCCGGTCTATTGGGGCCTTCTCGTCCTGATCGTCATAACATCTTCCGTGTCAGGGGCCTTGACGGGGCATTGGAAAACACTGGCCCCTTATGTCCAGCTGCACCAGTATATGGGGCCGGGAGCGTTCCTGCTGGCCGTGGTCAGCAACATCGTCATATTCGGACAGGATGTGGTGATGTTCCTCGGGTTGGACCCGCAGAACGGGAGCGTATATTTTACGCAGAACTTCAATCACGAGCGGATCCCGTTCTACTGGTTCTCGGTCATTATGCCGGCGTGGACCTTGGGCCTCGAGCTGGTGTTTTATCTTATGGCGCCGTTGATACTGGGGAGGCCTGTCAGGCTTGTACTGGGGTTGATCATGGGAAGTCTATACCTGCGCCTTTTTATCTATCGGGGGTTGGGATGGATGCACGACCCCTGGACTTACAGATTCTTTCCGACGGAGTTGTTTTTCTTTCTCGCGGGTAATATCGCTTACAGGGTATATGGACGCATCAGGGATGGCCGCACGTTTAAGGCATGTGCGGCGGTTTTGGCGTTGGCTTTGTTTGCGGCCATATTCTTCTATGCGAATATCCCGTTGGGACCCGGGATCAAGCTGTGGGCTTATTCCATTATGGCGGTCGTCAGCATCCCTTTCATTTTTTATTTGAGCAGGTCTTCCGCGATCGACAGCAGGATCGGGGATCTTTCGTATCCGATATACCTTGTCCATCTTTTTGTGATACAAAATTCAGGGTTCACCGGGGAACAGCTGGCGCGGGATAACTTCAAGATATTGATCGTGCTGGCCCTGGTTTGTTTTTCAGCCTATATATTGTTAAAATTCATTGCTGATCCTGTGGAAAAATTCCGGCAGGCCAGGGTGGTGGTCCCTGGAAACAGGGAACCCCACATCCTTCTTCCGCCTCGTTGACACCATAAATGAAGCGTGTTACTATAACCACTTCTATTAATCTATTACTTTATATGGTTGAGGTTTTATGCATAAATACGCGGGGATACTGAACGCTTTTACCAGGAAGCATATCCTTGTTATTGGCGATCTAATCCTTGATCAGTACATCAAAGGTTCGGTCAGCCGTATATCTCCGGAAGCCCCGGTCCCCGTGGTCCTCCAGGAACAACTGTTCCACACGCCCGGTGGTGCGGCGAACGTGGCGAACAACCTCAGCAGCCTGGGTGCAAAGGTCACCCTGGTCGGCAGGGTGGGGGATGATAAAGAGGGTGAACTCCTGAAGAAGGTCCTTGCCGAGCGGCATATCCGTACGGAAGGCGTTCTGACCGATAAACGGGTGGAGACCATCCTGAAAACACGCATCATTGCCCATCGCCAGCAGGTGGTGCGTATTGACCGCGAAACCGTTGCTGACGATCCGGACAATGTATTTTACCGTAAGACCGTTGCGCCTTTCATCAAAAGGAATTTTCATCACTTTGATGCCATCATTATTTCCGATTACGGCAAAGGGGTTGTCCAGGCGGCGCTTGTGGCGGACATCACCTCCATGTGCCGCCAGAAACATATCCCTGTCATCGTTGATCCCAAGGTCGAACATTTGAAATTTTACGGTCCGGTGACGTCGATCACGCCCAACCGTACTGAGACTGAGAATGCCTTGAAAAGCCTGGAACCGGATACCCGTCGCGGGCTTGGTATTGGATCGACGAAATTGAACAGCATGAAGGTCATCATCGAGGCTGGCGAGGGCCTTTTGAAATATCTGGGGATCGAGTCGCTGCTGGTGACGTTGGGTGAGGACGGCATGTGCCTGTTCGAGGCCGGCAAGGCGCATCATCATATCCCCACGAAGGCGCGTGAAGTGTTCGATGTTTCGGGTGCGGGTGATACGGTCATCTCTGTATTCGCTTTGTCCCTTGCGGCGGGGGCCACCAAGCGCCAGGCCGCGGACATCGCCAATCATGCCGCCGGTATCGTCGTGGCCAAGATCGGCGCGGCTGCGGTACTTCCCGAAGAGCTTGTGCGTTCGTTGAAAGAGGATAAATAAGTGAAAGCCATCGGGGTCATTCCCGCGCGGTGGGCGTCAACCCGCCTTCCCGGAAAGGTGCTGGTCCCGATCGCGGGCAAGCCCATGCTGGAGCGTGTCTGGGAACGGGCGAAGACGGCCAAAGAGCTTTCTGATGTCATTATCGCATGCGATGAAGCGCATGTCCTGGAACGTGCCCGGGCCTTCGGAGCCAGGGCCGTTCTGACGCGCCAGGACCATCCGTCGGGTTCTGACCGGGTGGCGGAAGTGGCTGCGGCAACGGACGCGGATGTCATTGTGAACATCCAGTCGGATGAGCCGCTGATCCAGGGCGAGCTCATTGATGCGCTGGTGCGCGATCTTGTGAAAGACGCCGGGTGTGTGCTGTCGACGCCTGTCAAACGTATCGCCAGCGTTGAGGAATTCCATAATCCCAACGTGGTCAAGGTCGTTGTGGACAGGAGCCATTGCGCGTTGTATTTTTCGCGGTCACCGATCCCTTTCAAACGCGACGGTGTGCCGGATGTGAAGGATTATTTCAAGCACCTGGGGATCTACGCGTACCGCAGGGAATTTTTGCTCGATTATTGCCGCTGGCCAAAGTCTTTTTTGGAACAACAGGAATGCCTGGAACAATTGCGGGTGCTGGAAGCAGGGCACAGGATCAAGACGGTCGAGACAGCGATGGAAAGCATCGGTGTTGATACGCCCGAAGATGTCGTGAAGGTTGAAGCCTACATGAAAGCGCACGGTCTTAAATGAAACAATACAGCGTTAAAGCCGGCAATGTCACGTTTAGCGGGAAGGCGCCGTTCGTCCTGATCGCGGGCCCCTGTGTCATCGAAGACCGGGCATCGACGCTCAGGATGGCGGGCGACCTTGTGAAATTGACGCGGCGGCTGGGTATCCCGTATGTGTTCAAGGCCAGTTACGACAAGGCGAACCGCACGTCCATCGGTTCTTTCCGCGGCCCCGGGCTTGAGGAAGGGCTTGATATCCTCGCCGAGGTCAAGGAGCGTTTCAGCGTGCCTGTCCTGAGCGACGTGCATGATATGAACGAGATGCCGCTTGCGGAGAAGGTCCTGGATATCATCCAGATCCCGGCGTTCCTCTGCCGGCAGACATCGCTGGTGGTGCGCGCGGCCCAGAGCGGCCGTGTCGTCAATGTCAAGAAAGGGCAGTTCCTGGCTCCGTGGGATGTTAAGGCCATCGTCAAGAAGGTCGAGGCCGCCGGGTGCAAGAAATTGCTGCTGACGGAGCGCGGTGTCAGCTTCGGGTATAACAATCTGGTGACGGATTTCACGTCCATGGAAATCATGGCGTCGACAGGCTATCCTGTTGTTTATGATGTGACGCACAGCGTCCAGCAGCCCGGCGGGCTGGGCCATGCCACCGGCGGGCGCAGCGAGTTCATCCCGCTCTTGTCGCGTTGCGGCGTGGCCGCGGGCGTGGCGGCCATCTTCATGGAAACGCACACGGACCCGAAAAAAGCGCTTTCGGACGGGCCGAATATGCTGCCCATTTCCAGGCTTGAACCGTTGTTAAAGACCATGGTCAGGATCGACCGCCTGGTCAAGGGGTTGGCGTGATATGCCGTTAAAACGTGCCAAAGAGGTCCTGGAAACAGAGGCGGCCGCCGTCAGATCCCTCGTCAGGAACCTGGATAAGGATTTTTCGAAGGCCGTGGATGTCATCGCCTGTTGTGCGGGGCGTGTGGTTGTGACAGGCATGGGTAAGACCGGCATCGTGGCCCGCAAGATATCGGCGACATTATCGTCGACCGGAACTCCGAGCATTTTCATGCACAGCGCTGAAGCCGTCCATGGCGATCTGGGTCAGGTGACGCGCGATGATGTGGTGATCCTGGTTTCCTCCAGCGGCGAGACCGAAGAGACGGTCAGGCTTTTCCCCTCTTTGAAAAAGATCGGCTGCAGGACCATCGCGATGACCGGGGACAAAACATCATCGCTGGGCCGCCACGCAGACCTTGTCATCCATGTGGATGTCAAGACCGAGGGCTGCCCGCTGGGCCTCGCACCCATGGCGTCGACAACAGCCACCCTGGCCATGGGGGATGCTTTGGCCGCATGCCTCATTGACCGCAAGAATTTCAAGCGTGAAGATTTCGCGTTCTTTCATCCCGGCGGCAGCCTTGGCCGCAGGCTCCTGTTGACCGTTGCGGATGTCATGCGCAAGGGAGCGCATTTTGCCAGGGTGCCTGACACGGCGCTGGTGAAGGATGTCCTTGTGGCGGTCACCCGGGCGAGGTGCGGTTCGGCGTGCGTGGTGGACGCGAAGAAAAAATTCGTGGGTATTTTTACCGATGGCGACCTGCGCCGCCATCTTGAGGAAGACCCGGGCCTTCTGGCCAGGCCGGTGCGCGAGGTAATGACCCGCTCACCGCTGACGATCTCGAGTGAGCGCCTGGCGGCCGAGGCGTTCGATCTTCTGATGCTCAAGAAAGTGGACGAACTGCCGGTCGTCGACGCTGCGGGGCAGCTTGTCGGGCTGCTGGATGTTCAGGACCTTTTGAAAGCGGGGCTGACCCGGTGAAAAAAGCCCTTTCTGCGCTCCTGAAGAAGATCAAGGTGGTCGCCATGGATGTGGATGGCGTGATGACCGACGGACGGATCATTTATGATGGCGAGGGTAAAGAACTCAAGTTCTTTGATGTTCAGGATGGTTACGCGATCGCCCGGGGGCGCCGCACGGGGCTCAAGACCGCCATCATATCGGCCCGCGGTTGCCGGGCCGTAAAAGCCAGGGCCAAAGATCTCAAGTTCGACAAGGTTTATCTTAATGCGTCTCCTAAGATCGAGGCGTACGCGCGGATGCTCAAGGCTTTTGCCGTGAAAGATGAGGACGTTTGCTATATTGGCGATGACATCCCGGACCTCGATATTCTCCGGCGGGTCGGTTTTGCGGTGGCTCCGGCCAATGCGGCGGCGGAACTCCGGCCTGTGGTCCATTATGTGACACAACATTCCGGCGGCCGCGGGGCGGTCCGCGAAACGCTTGAAATGATACTCAAGGCACAGGGGCAGTGGGAGGCGGCATGAGAGGATTTCTTTTGTCTGTTGTGTTGCTCGCAGGTCCCGTTGGCGTGGCTTTTGCCGAAACAGTGAATACGGTAGTGCCTGCGGTGCCTGGAAAAACGCCGCACGACGTCCCTGCCCAGGAGATGGAAGGGTTCAATCTTTCCGGCTATACCGAGGAAGGCCAGAAATCCTGGGATATCAAAGGCGATAAAGCCCATATCCAGGGGGATCAGGTGGCTGTGACGAATGTGAATGCCAATTCCTATGGTGACCAGGATGTGAACCTGACGGCCAAGAAGGGCCAGATCGACAAGGCTACCGGAGACGTGAAACTCCAGCAGGACGTGGTCATCACCTCGCAGGATGGGGCCACCCTCAAGACGGACACACTCAATTGGCAGCGTAACAAGGACCTTGTGCAGACCGATGACAAGGTCCGCATCGAAGACACCAATATGACCATCCAGGGCCAGGGGATGGAGGCGCATCCGAGCCTTAAGGCGGCGACGCTCAAAAGCGATGTTGTTGCGGATATAGTGACGGAAGATAAAAAGACGGGGGGCAAGAACAAGAAGGTGGACAACCGCATCCAGATCACCTCCGACGGCCCTATGGAAGTGGACCAGGTGTCCCAGACCGCTGTTTTTACCGAGGATGTCCGTGCTGTTGAGCTATCGACGGGAAGGACGTTGGTGTCTGACCGCATGGTGGTCACCTTCAACAAGGATACGCGCAAGATCAAGGCCATCGTCTGTACGGGCAATGTCGAACTGCACCAGGGCGAGAATGTTACGTATTCAGATAAGCTTGTTTACACGGCTGACGACCAGCGCATGGTCCTGACCGGAAAACCGAAACTTCTTATCGACCCGGGTGACCATACGTCGAAAGAAGTTTTGATGAACTGAGGGATGACATGGACCTTTTGGAACTCAAAGACCTGGTAAAGATCTATAACGGCCGCCGTGTTGTCAACGGGTTGGGGCTTACGGTCGGCAGGTCCGAGATCGTCGGTTTGCTAGGGCCCAATGGCGCCGGGAAGACAACGTCATTTTATATGGCCGTGGGCATTGTCCAGCCTGATGAGGGAAGGATCTTTTTTGACCAGGAGGACATCGCCAGGAAGCCGATCCATGAGCGTTGCCGCCTGGGGATGGGGTATCTGGCCCAGGAACCGTCCATTTTCCGCAAGCTGACCGTGGAAGAGAATATCATGGCGGTCCTTGAAACCCTGGATATTGGCCTGCGTGAAAGGAAGCGCCGTTTGGATTCCCTGCTGGAGGAGTTGAACATTTCCCATTTGGCCCGCAGCAAGGCGTATACACTTTCCGGCGGGGAGCGCCGCAGGCTTGAGATCACGCGGGCTTTGGTGACGAATCCTTCTTTTTTGCTTCTTGATGAGCCCTTTTCCGGTATCGACCCTATTGTGGTCGCCGAGGCCCAGGAGATCATCAAGGACCTTAAAAAGCGGGGGCTCGGCATCCTGTTGACCGACCATAACGTGAGGGAAACACTGTCGATCGTGGACCGGGCGTATCTTGTCGCTGACGGGCGCATCATGATCTCGGGCACGGCGCAGGACCTTATCAATGACCCCAACGCCCGCAGGGTCTATTTGGGTGAGAAATTCAGCATGTGAAGGACAGGAAGCTTTTTCCGCGCTGCGCGCGAGAACGCAAGAAGAAGTTGCTTTTGGACGCAGATGTTTTATGATGGGTTATCTTTTAATCTAGCGCTCGTGAAAGGAGCAGGCAGTATTCATGAAGATCTCTGTAAAAAAAATCGATTCACTTCGCCGTGAAATGCATTTCGAGGTCCCGCGCGAACGCGTGACCCGCAAACTTGACGAGGTGCTGAACAATATTACACGGCACGCGCGCATCAAGGGTTTTCGCCAGGGTAAAGCCCCCCGGAAGCTTGTGGAATCAGCCCATGGGGATGTGGCTCGTGAGGAAATGATGAAAAGCCTTATTCCCGAGGTTTACCAGGAGGGGATCCGGCAGGAGAAAGTCGATCCTATTGATTTTCCCGCCATTGACCAGGTTGCGTTGAACGACGATGGCCTTAAATTCCGCGCCACGTTCGATCTTCGCCCTGAAGTTGAGGTCAAGAATTACAAGGGCATCAAGATCTCAAAAAAGAGCTCAGCGGTTGCCGATGACGAAGTGACCAAGAGCCTGGACTTCTTCAAGAAGGGAAGAGGCCTGGATGAAAAGGCTGTCCTTGATGACGAATTCGCCAAGGGGCTTGGTTTCCCCGCCCTTGAAGACCTTAAGAACGCGGTCAAGCGCAACCTTGAACAGGAGAAAGAGCGTCAGAACCGTTATGATGTGGAAACGCAGCTTATTGACGCGCTCATCAAATCTTCCAAGTTCGACGTTCCATTGTCCCTCGTCGAGCGTCAGTTGTCCGGACGGATGGAAGAATTCAACCGCCGCATGAAGACCTTTGGCATGAAGGAGGAGGATATCCTCAAGAAGGCCGAGGAATCGAAGAAAGAACTGCAGGAGGCGGCGCAGAAAGATGTGCGCACGTTCCTGATCCTTCACAAGATAGCGCAGGTCGAGAAGATCGAAGCGGCTGAGAACGAGAACCTTTCGGCCAAGACCCTGGAATTTTTACTCAAGGAAGCTAAATGGGAGGAGGCAAGCGTATGACAAGAGCCACACTGGTCCCCATGGTCGTTGAAAGTTCGGGCCACGCGGAGCGGGCCTATGATATTTATTCGCGCCTGCTCAAAGACCGCATCATTTTCCTGGGCACTGCGATCGATGATGTTGTGTCCAACCTTATCGTCGCCCAGCTGCTATTCCTGCAGTCCGAGGACCCTGACAAGGATATCAGCCTTTACATCAATTCGCCTGGCGGGTCCGTCACGGCGGGATTGGCCATTTACGACACCATCCAGTTCCTCAAGCCCAAGGTGAGCACCTATTGCATCGGCCAGGCGGCGAGCATGGGCGCGGTCCTTCTCACGGCCGGGGCTACCGGCAAGCGCCACGCTCTTCCGAATGCCCGTATCATGATCCATCAGCCGTGGGGCGGGGCTGAGGGGACGGCGAGCGATATTTCGATCCAGGCCAAGGAGATCCTGCGGATGAAGCAGAACCTCTCCGAGATCCTGGCCAAACACACCAAACAACCACTGGACAAGATCCTCAGGGATTCTGACCGCGACTTTTTCATGTCAGCCGAGGAAGCCAAGGAGTATGGTCTTGTCGACGCGGTGATCCCGGCGATCACGCGTTAAGAAGAAAAGGATATCCGTATGAAAAAGAACCTCTTGTTGACCCCGGGCCCCTCCAAAGTCCCGGTTGAACTTTGTGAAGTGCTGGGCAAGCCGATCATCCATCACCGCACGCCCCAGTTCCAGCAGGTGCTCAAGGAAGTGTTTGCCGGCCTGAAACAGCTGATCGGGACATCGTCGGATGTCTATCTTCTGGCGTCATCGGGGACGGGCGCCATGGAGGCGGCCGTGGCCAATCTGGTCAATCCGGGTGACAAGGTCATTACGGTTGAGTACGGGAAATTCGGCGAACGTTGGACAGCCCTTGTCAAAGCCTTCAAGGCAACGCCCGTTGTTCTCAAGGTCGCGTGGGGCCGCGCTGTGACGGTCGAGGAGATCAAAAAGGCTTTGGCCGAGAACCCTGATGCCAAGGCGGTATTTTTGACGCAGTGTGAAACGTCCACCGCGGTGACACCGGATCTTGCGATCATCGGGGCTTTCCTCAAGGCGACGAAGGTTGCGCTTGTCGTGGACGCGGTCAGTGCCATGGGCACCGAACCGGTCAGGATGGATGATTGGGGGGTTGACGTTTATTGTTCCGGTTCGCACAAGGGCATGATGTTGCCACCGGGGGTCGGGGTTGTGGCGGTGAGTGCCAAGGCTATCGCCATGATCGACGCATCCACCAATGTGCGGTTCTATTTTGACCTGCGCAAGGCCAGGAAAGCGCTCGCGGACACGGATACGCCTTTCACGCCGGCGATCGGCATTGTGATCGCGCTCAATGAGGCGATCAAGATGCTTCTTGCTGAGGGCATTGACAATAAACAGGCCTATTACCTGAAGTTGGCCAAAGCGGTCTGGGCGGGTGCCGAGGCTATCGGCCTTGGCGTTTACGCACAGCCCGAGTTCCGTTCCAGGGCCCTGACGGCTATCCTTGTGCCGGAAGCGTTGAATCCCAAGAAACTGGTCAAGACCATGCGCGATGTCCACGGGATCACGTTCGCGGGCGGGCAGGGCGATCTCGACGGTAAGGTCATTCGTATTGCGCACATGGGCGCGGTCGATGAATATGATATCCTTGCGGGCCTCTCCTGCCTTGAGAAGGTGCTCAAGGAAGCCGGCCATAAATTCGAACTTGGCGCCAGCCTTGCGGCGGCCCAAAAAGTATTCAATAGTTAAGGAGTTCTACCATGGCAAAAATGAAGATCCTTGTCAGCGATAAATTGGCGGAAGAAGGGTTGAGCATCCTTAAGGAAGGGGATGCCTTCGACGTTGATTGCAAATATGACCTTAAACCGGACCAGCTCAAGGCGGTCATCGGTGATTATGATGCGCTCATTGTGCGCAGTGGCACGCAGGTGACCGAGGATGTGATCGCGGCTGCGGGCAGACTTAAGGTGATCGGCCGTGCCGGTGTCGGGCTTGACAATGTGGACCTCAAGGCCGCGACCAAAAAGGGCATCATTGCCATGAACACGCCCGGCGGCAACACGACCTCCACGGCGGAGCACGCTTTCAGCCTCATCATGGCCCTTGCCCGTAATGTGCCTCAGGCGCATGCGTCCATGAAGGCCGGCAAGTGGGAGCGCAACAAGTTCCAGGGGGTCGAGCTTTACGGCAAGACCCTTGGCGTGATCGGCCTTGGCCGCATCGGGTCAACGGTCGCAAAGTTCGCCCAGGGGTTTGGCATGGCCATCAAGGCGTACGACCCGTTCCTTTCGGCGGAGATGGCAGCCAAGAGGGGCATCGTCATGGCGACCCTCGATGATCTTATCCGCAACTCGGATTTTATCACCATTCATGTTCCCAAGACAGATGAGACCAAGGGGATGATCGGTGATAAAGAGATCGCCCTCATGAAGAAGACCGTGCGCCTGGTCAATTGCGCGCGCGGCGGCATCATCGATGAAGCGGCACTGGTCCGGGCGCTTGAGACAAAACGCATCGCGGGCGCTGCGCTGGATGTTTATGACGAGGAGCCGCCGAAGCCGGATCAGCCTCTGTTGAAATTCGATCAATGTGTCCTGACGCCGCATCTGGGCGCTTCGACCGCCGAGGCTCAGGTCAATGTGGCTATTGAAATAGCGCTTACGGTCAAGGACGCGCTGTTGGGCAAGGGTGTGCGCAACGCGGCCAACTTCCCCTCGCTCGACGAGGAAACCTACAAGCTCCTGGAGCCTTATATTGACCTGGGTGACAAACTCGGAAAATTCGCCGGCCAGCTTGTCAACGGCGGGATCAAGGCTATCAAGATATCGTACAGCGGGGTCCTCGCGAAATACAATATCATGCCGGTCACCATGGCGCTGGCGCACGGGGTCCTCAAGCCGATCCTGGCGGACAATGTGAACGCCATCAATTCCATCGATATCGCCAAGGAACGCGGCATCGATATCCAGCAGGTACATCTGAATTCAGAGAGCGAGTTCGTCAATTGCATCACACTGGAACTTGTGACCGACACGGAAAAGCTTGAGGTTTGGGGCACGCTTTCCGCCAACAAGAAACCCAGGATCGTCAAGGTCAACAATGTGTACGTTGAGGCCATGCCTTCCGGGAACATCCTTTTTATCCGTAACAATGATATCCCGGGCATCGTGGGAGCTGTGGGAACAGCCCTTGGCAATGCCAGGATCAATATTGCTTACATCACCTTCGGCCGTGAGAAAGAAGGATCCACCGCCGTGAGCGTCGTGAATGTCGACGGAGATGTTCCCGCCGCGGTCATTGAGGGGCTTAAGGCGGTCAAGGGGATCCAGTTCGTCAGGATGCTCAAGGTCTGATACTGTATGGGCCTGGACCTGCCTGATCTGATCCTGACGGGTTTGCAGGAAGCTTTTTCACCGCCCTTGATGGCGGTCGCCGGGATATTGGGGCTGGCGTGTTTTATTCTGCGTCCGTCGGGGAAGGACGCCCTGCGGGTGTTCTTTGTGAAGTTCATGGTGACGCTTGTCATGTTGAGAGTGTTCCTTGATTCGGGGGCGGCGAATGTGCTGGTTTTTTCGCCCCGATTCTTAGCGGCGGCTGTTTGGGCTTATGGGCTTATAGGCGCCATCTTCCTGGTCACCGGGGGCGCATTCTTTTACGAACGCCTGGCGCTGATCCGGGATGGGTCTTTACCGTTTGCCGGATTTTTACGCGGCGTGAAGTTGGGCAAGGTCGGTCTTTCGGTCCTCGCTACTGTTGCCGCGGTGGTGGCGGCTTTGTGGATCAGTGCCTGGCCGTTGAGTTATCGTGTGGCCCTGCAGGGTGGCATGTTGTTCTCGGTGTATGGCTTTCTTGATGCACTGAGGGGGCTGGTCCTGTATGAGATCTTGCGGAATTCCGGGTCTTTGCTGGCGGGAGTTGTCTTTCTCCTGTCTTTGTCCGGAAAGCCGGCGGAGGTTCTCAGGGCGCGTAAGACGCTTGTGGCCGTCATGATGTCCGCGGTTTATCTGGCCGCGGGCGGGTCCTTGCTCTCTTTTTGTTATATGGTCCACGTCGGGCCATGATAAGTTCTTTACGTTCGCTTATATAAAAAGGAAGGTCTGATGAATATTGTTGTTGTCGGGGCGCAATGGGGTGATGAAGGCAAAGGTAAGCTGATCGATATCCTTTCGAAGGATGTTGATGTGATCGTCCGCTATCAAGGTGGAAGCAATGCCGGGCATACTGTCATTGTAGGCAAGGAACATTACGTATTCCATTTGTTGCCTTCAGCGATCCTGCGTAAAGGAAAGGTCTGTGTGATCGGCAATGGTGTTGTTGTTGATCCTAAAGCCCTGCTTGAAGAAATTGACGGTCTGGAAAAGCGCGGGGTCCGGGTAACGCCTTTGCAGTTGAAGATCGCGGTCAACGCGCATGTGGTCATGCCGTATCACCGTGTCCTTGACGGGTTGCGCGAGAAAATGCGCGAGCACCGCATCGGGACAACGGGGCGGGGGATCGGGCCGTGCTATGCTGACAAGGTCACGCGCTGCGGGATCCGCATGGTCGACCTGCTGAATCCCCGGGTATTCCGTTCCAAGCTTCAGGACAATTTGCGCGAGAAGAACGAATATTTCAAGAAGGTCTTTGGTCAGAAAGGCTTCGCTTTTGACGGGATCTACCGTGAATACATGGGTTATGCCCGCCGCCTCAAGCCATATGTCAGCGATACGGCGCTTTACGTTAACGGGGCGATCGACCGCAAGAAGTCGGTGCTCTTTGAAGGGGCACAGGGGGCTTTTCTTGATATTGATTTCGGAACGTATCCTTTCGTGACGTCATCCAATACAACTGTCGGTGGTGTGGCCAGCGGCAGTGGCGTGGCCCCGACCAAGCTCGACAAGATCATCGCCGCGGTCAAGGCGTACACGACCCGTGTCGGCGAAGGGCCTTTCCCGACAGAATTTGACAGCAAGATGGAAGAGCTGATCCGTGCCAAAGGCAGGGAGTTCGGGGCGACCACGGGCCGGGCTCGGCGCTGCGGATGGTTCGATAGCGTCCTGGTCCGCTACGCGGCGATCGTTGGCGGCTTCGATGAGCTGGCGATCATGAAACTGGATGTTCTCGATGAGCTTAAAGAGATCAGTTTATGCACGGCTTACAAATATAAGGGTAAGACCTTCAGGGATTTTCCGCATGATTATGAGGTCTGGTGCCATGCCAAGCCTGTTTATGAGACGATGCCAGGCTGGCAGCAGCCGACCGGCAAGGTGCGTGAATACCGCAAGCTTCCTCCCCAGGCGCGCAAGTACATCGAACGCATGCAGGAGCTGGTGGGGGTCCCGATAAAATATATCTCTATCGGTTCCGAACGTGACGAGATCATCGTCAGGTGATATTTGATGACCGTGTCCTTGACGCTGTGATGGCCTTGTGTTAGTTTGAAAACCGGGTTTGAGGGCAAGAATCCTTTCCAGGGGGGCTCCATGCGCGCAAAAGTTCTTTTTATTGTGTTGGTCCTGCTTGTCGTCGCTCCGCTGAGCGGGTGCACGATAGTTTTTCAAAAGGGCCGTCGTGTGGACGTTGAAAGGATCTCTCGCCTTAAGAACGAATTGAGCCAGCTTGAACGGGCGAAAAAAGAACTTGAGGACCGCCTTTCGAAGGAGATAGCGGACAAGGAGGTCAAGGTCGAAATGCTTGCCAAGGGCCTTGTCATCACCTTCGTTGAGGAGGTCCTTTTTGATTCGGGCAAGGCGGCCCTGCGTGAGGATTCTTTTCAGAAGATCGCCAAGGTGACCGGCGTCCTTCAGACGACCGTGGCTGACCTTAATATCGGGATCGAAGGGCATACGGATAATCAGCCCATAAAATATTCTTCCTGGAAGTCCAATTGGGAGCTTTCCTCGGCGCGTGCGCTGAGCGTCCTGCATGATCTTGAAGAAAAAGGCGGCGTAAAGCCTGAACGCCTCGCGGCGATCGGGTACGGTGAATACCGTCCTGTGGCGTCGAACGACACGTCCGAGGGGCGTCAGAAGAACCGCCGCGTGGAGATCGTCATTCTGCCGCCGGTTACGAAAAAGACCGCCGAGTGATGGCGTTTTCCCCAAGCGGAGAACCAGCGTGAAAAAAGGTATTTTGTTCATTCTTTTTCTTGTGGCCGCCGGGAGCATTGCGCTCGTGGTGAAGTTCAACAAGGAAAATTCTGATGTGACCCGCACCCTTGAAGAGGAGCGTTACAGCCGTATGACGGCTGAACAGGAGCTCCAGAAGGGGGAATACCGTGTCAAGAAACTTGAGGCTGAACTTCAGACAACACAGGTCAAGCTGTCTCATATTCAGGAGACGCTTGATAAGACCAGGGCTGAGAACGGTTCATTGAAGTCCAACCTGGAGTCCATGCAGCAGGGGCAGTCCCAGGAAGAGGATTTGCGCAAGGATCTTCAGCAGGTCAAGGGGATGAAGGCGGATCTTGAGCAGAAATTGAGTGATGCCCAGGAAGCGGCCAGGAAAGCCCTTGAAGATGCCCAGCAGGCCAAAGAGCGCGCCGTGGCGGCCGAACGGAAAGCGGCCCAGCAACAGGCAGCAGCGGCTTCCCTCGCGGGTAATAAATAATATTGACGGGCGTGCGTTTTGTCGACGGCTGATTTCGTTGTGTTGAAAGGATGGGGGATCGTGTATCCCCTTTTTTAATTTTTCGGGATGAGAGATGAATACGATACCGCAGCATGTGGCGATCATCATGGATGGCAATGGGCGTTGGGCCAGGCAGCGCGGGCTTGACCGTACCCAGGGGCATATTGAAGGGGTCAAGCGTGTTGATGAGATCGTTGAGGCGGCGTCAGACGCAGGGCTCAAGGCCCTGACGCTATATACATTTTCAACGGAGAACTGGAGCCGTCCTGATACCGAAGTTTCAATGCTGATGCAGACGCTCGTCAGCGCGTTGAGCCAAAAACTGATGAAATTGTGCGCGAACAAGGTCCGTATGCGCGTTTCCGGGAGCCGGGCGGGTGCACCCCAGGCTGTCCTGGATGCCTTTGATCGCACTGTTAAAGCCACCCGGGATAATCCCGGGATGGTCCTTAACGTCGCTTTCAATTATGGCGGCCGGCAGGAGATACTGGATGCGGTCAGGTCCATCGCACGTGATTGCGCCGACGGCCGGGTAACGCCTGAATCTGTCGATGAAACATTGTTCTCATCCCGGCTGTATACAGCAGGATTGCCTGACCCTGATCTTTTGATCCGCACTTCAGGGGAAAAGCGTATCAGTAATTTTCTTTTATGGCAGTTGTCGTATGCCGAGTTTTATTTTACCGAGAAGAACTGGCCGGAATTCACGGTTGAGGAATTCAATAAAGCGTTGTCTGATTTTGCCGCGAGGGAGCGCCGTTACGGGCTTCTGGCGCCGAAAGAGGGGCATTGATGGACCCAAAGCGTTTTGTCAGCGGGAGTGTTGCGGTGTTGCTGGTCCTGCTGGCTGCCTGGAGCTCATGGTTCTTTATCCTTCTGATAAGTTGCTTAACGGCCGGGGGATTGTATGAGTTCTTCTATCTTATCAAGAAGAAAGAGATCCCTATTTACAGTTACACCGGGATCTTTATCGGTGTTTTGATCCCTTTGTCCATTTTTTTCCGTTTTGAGCTGACGAAGAATTGGGAGCTACTGTTCATTGTCTGCGCGTTCCTTCTTATCCTGATGCTGCAGTTCAATCGTCAGGATAACCGCAATGCCATCCTGGGGCTTTCCACGACGCTTTTTGGGGTCCTGTATGTGTCTTGGTTCTTCAGTTTTATCGTGAAGATATATCTGTTGCTGCCAGGGTTGGAAGGCCCGAAGCTTGTCCTTTTTATCGTCGCTGTCACGAAATCAGCGGATATCGGAGCTCTTTTGATCGGCACTCGCCTGGGGAGGCATCCCTTGATCCCGAACGTGAGCCCGAACAAGTCGGTTGAAGGGACGATCGGAGGCCTCTTATGCAGTACGCTTGTCGCGGTCTTGTGCCGGGGGCTTCTTCCTGCGACGCTGGATTTTTCGACCGGTTATATAGCGCTCCTGGGATGTTTCTTTGGCGGGTTGGGACAACTGGGAGATCTCTCGGAGTCCCTTATCAAAAGAGATTGCAATGTGAAGGATTCAGGGAATTTTGTTCCGGGTATCGGAGGGGTCCTGGACCTTATCGACAGCCTCCTTTTTTCAGCACCCGCATTCTACCTTTATATGAGCGCGGCCTTGAACCTGCATTGAGTCCTTTATGAAAAAAAGACGCATTGCTGTCCTTGGTTCCACCGGATCGATCGGCATGAACACGCTGCGGGTTATCGCCCGTCATCCCGATCATTTTGAGGTGGCCGCTCTGACGGCGTGCAACAGCGTCCGAGCGATCGAGCGGCAGATACGCGCATGCAAGCCGAAATACGTTGCCCTTGCCCGTGAACATATCCTGCCGCTGGAAAAAAAGTTCCCGGGAGTAAGGTTCTTTGATGTGGCGGACGGGCTTGAAGAACTTGTTGTGCAGAAAGACATCGATGTGGTCGTGATCGCGATGACAGGGGCGGCGGCCCTGGCGCCTTTTCTGGCGGCGGCGCGCGCGGGAAAGATCATTGCGCCGGCGAACAAGGAAGCGCTGGTCATGGCCGGTGATATCCTGATGGCTTCAGCGCAGCGTCACGGGGCGAAGGTCATCCCCGTCGACAGCGAGCAGAGCGCTATCTTTCAATGCCTTGAAGGCCGCCAGTCCAGGGACCTTTACAAGGTCCATTTGACCGCGTCGGGTGGCGCTTTGCGGAATGTGCCAGCGTCACGGCACGACCGGTTCTCGGTCAAAGAGGTGCTGTCCCATCCCCGCTGGAAGATGGGGGCCAAGATCACCGTGGATTCCGCGACGTTGATGAACAAGGGGTTTGAAGTGATCGAAGCCCAGCGGCTGTTCGACCTTGGGAGTGAAATGGTGCACGTGGTCATTCACCCTGAAGCTATCATCCATTCCATGGTGGAATTCTGCGATGGATCCATCCTGGCCCAGCTAAGTGTCACGGATATGCGTTTGCCGATCCAGTACGCGCTGGGATATCCCGGGCGTCTTCCGGCACCTGTCGGGCGGCTGGACTTTGTAAGGTTGGGAAAACTCACGTTCGCCAGGCCGGATGTCACGGCATTCCCGCTGCTGGCGCTGGCCTTTGAAGTTGCACGCGCGGGAGGGGTGTTGCCGGCAGTTCTTAATGCCGCTGATGAAGTGGCGGTCGGCGCGTTCCTTCAGGGCGGGATAAAGTTCACGGGGATCCACAGGATCGTCGCGGCGACCGTGCACGCGCACCGGGGCTTGCCGTCCTGCCGCAAGCCCGGCCTGAAAGATATTGAAATGGCGGATGCCTGGGCCAGGGTGAAGGCCACAGAGATCATGGAAAGGATAAGATGACATTCTTGATATTTGCGTTCGTTCTCGGGCTTTTGATCATCGTGCATGAGGCAGGGCATTTTTTCATGGCGCGCAAGATCGGCGTGCGGGTCGAGGAATTTGCGTTCGGGTTCGGCCCGAAACTGCTGGGATGGAAGAAAGGCGATACGGATTATCGTTTATGCGCTATTCCCCTGGGCGGTTATGTCAAGATGCTTGGCGACGAGAAAGCACTTTGTAAAGGTGCCCGTGATGAATATTTTTCCCAGCCGCCCGGGCATCGAGCCCTCATCATCCTGATGGGCCCGGTGGTCAACTATCTGCTGGCGTATCTGTGTTTTGTTGTTGTTTTCTGGATCGGGGCCATTGACCTTGACGCGTCGGCCAAGGCGGTCCCCGCCAGGGTTGACAAGGTGATGGCTGGCGCGCCCGCCATGCAGGCCGGGGTGTTGTCCGGTGATGTTGTGACCGCGATCGACGGCAAGAAGGTCGCCAACTGGGCCGAGATGCAGGAGATTGTCATGGCCTCACGCGGGCGAACCATCAGGGTCGCGGTAACGCGTTCGGGGCAGGAAGTCCGGCTTGACATCACACCGCGGTTGGAGACCACGAAGGATATATTTGGGAAAGAGCATCAGGTATCCCGCATTGGCATCCAGCCCAGGCAGTTCGACAAGGGTGACAATCTGGTTGTCCGTCGTTACGGGTTCTTTCAGGCTTTTGTGAAGGGTGGGGAGGAGCTTGTCACCATCACGGTAAAGACCTACCAGTCGCTCTGGGAGATCGTCACCGGCCAGCGTTCGGCCAGGGAAGGGATGACGGGGCTGATCGGTATCTTTTTTATCGTGCAATTCGCGGCGGGAGTCGGGTTCTCGTTCCTCCTGCACATTGTCGGTGTGATCAGCGCGAGCCTGGCATTGTTCAATGTCCTGCCGCTCATCCCTCTTGACGGCGGACATCTGGCCCTGCTCGGCCTCGAAAAGGTACGCGGCCGCGGCTTGAGCGCCAGGACCGAGGATGTTGTGACGAAGGCGGGATTCGGGTTGATCATCGCGCTGGCGGTGTTTGTGTTCTATCTGGACTTTGAGCGTATCGGTCTGATCGACAAGGTCACCAGGTTCTTTAAATGAAGGAGCGTCTGCCATGCAGCCTATGTCTGTGAATTATGAAGAGATGAAGGATCGCTTGCACCGGTATTTGATCGCGCGCACTGATTTTCTCAAGCTTAAGGATCAGATGAACGAGGATCAGTTGCGGCAATTTGTTGACGGAGCTATCAACAATCTGGCCAAGGAGAGCCAGCTTGCGGTCTCTTTTGAGGACAGGGTGCGTCTGATCCGTGAATTGACGGCTGCGGCCGCGAGCCTGGGGCCGATCCGTCCTTTGATGGAGGACAAGGACGTTTCCGAGATCATGATCAACGGGCCGAAATATATTTACATCCAGAAAAAGGGAAAGATCACACTGACGGACATCAAATTCGCCGACAATGCCCAGCTCATGCACACCATCCAGAAGATGCTGGCAGCATCGGGATCTCCCCGCCGGGTTGATGAATCATCACCCTACGTGGATTTTTCGATGCCCGATGGGTCTCGCGTCAACATCATCATCCCCCCCTGCGCTCTCACGGGGGCCGTCATGACGATCCGTAAATTCTCGCACGACATCACCACCATCGACCACCTTGTCGATAAAAAGACGCTCAACAAGCAAATGGCGGCTTTTCTCATCGCCGCGATCAAGGCCAAGCTCAATATCGTTTTCTGCGGCGCCACGGGCTCCGGAAAGACCACGATCCTCAACGTTCTGTCCATGCATATCCCGTCCGATGAGCGCATCATCACCATTGAGGATACCTCGGAGCTGCGCCTCATGCAGGAGCATGTCGTGAACCTGCAGTCCAAGGTGTCGAACATCGAGGGGAAGGGGCAGGTGACGATCAGGGACCTTTTTGTCAATTCCCTGCGCATGCGGCCCGATCGTATCATCGTTGGTGAGGTTCGCGGCGAGGAGATCCTTGACATGATCCAGTCCATTTCTTCAGGGCATTCCGGCACCCTGGCGATCGTCCACGCGGATTCTCCCGAAGAGTGCTTCAACCGCATGATCACGATGATGCTGATGTCCGGGATACGTTTGACCGGTGACCAGATCCGCAAGCAGGTCGCCACGTCGATCGACATGATCGTCTATTCCGAACTGTGCATCGACGGCGTGCGCCGCGTCATGAATATCACGGACCTGCGTTATGACAAGGGCAGCGACCACATAGCCCTGGAGGATATCTTCACGTTCAAACAGGAAAAGGTCGAAGAAAATGGCCAGGTCATCGGGGATTGGGTCATGAACCGGAAACTGCCTTCCTTCGTCGATAAATTCGTTAAACGCAATATCCGCTTCGGAGCGGAATTTTTGAATTAAAGGGGTCTCACATGAAATGGTCCGGTTATTTTGTTCCGACGTTAAAGGAAGTGCCTTCCGGCACCGAGGCGATCAGCCATCAACTTCTCTTACGGGCCGGCCTGGTGCACATGCTGACCTCGGGGGTTTATTCCTATCTGCCGTTGGGGCTGAGGGTGCTCATGAAGATCGAGGGTATCATTCGCGAGGAAATGAACGCGGCGGGTGCGCATGAGCTTTTGATGCCTGCCCAGCATCCTCTGGAAATATGGCAAAAGACGGGGCGCGACAAGACCCTCGAGGATGTCATGATCCGTTTTAAGAATAAGAAAGGTGCGGCCATGTGCCTTGGCCCCACGCACGAGGAGATCATCACCGACCTGGTCAAGAGTTTTGTCCAGTCCTACCGCCAGCTGCCGGTGACGCTCTATCAGGTCCAGACCAAGTTCCGTGACGAGACGCGGCCCCGCTTCGGGATCGTGCGCGCCTGCGAGTTCATCATGAAGGATGCCTACAGTTTTGACACGACTGAAGCCGGGCTGAAGAAAAGCTATGAGGCCATGTACGAGGCGTATAAAAAGATATTCGCCCGCTGCGGCCTGGAACCTGTCATTGCCCAGGCAGATCCCGGGGCTATGGGGGGGCATATCTCCCACGAATTCCTTGTTCCGGCGCCTATTGGCGAAGACAAAGTAATGGATAAAGACGGGGTGGAGCGCCAGGCCATTGAGGTTGGGCACGTATTCCAGCTTGGCACTAAATATACCGAGGCGCTCTCGGCGCTCTATCTTGATGAGACCGGAAAACAGCGTCCGATCATCATGGGATGTTACGGGATCGGCGTCAGCCGTCTTATCGCTACCATCATCGAGGTCCATCACGATGACAAGGGGATCAAGTGGCCTTTGGGTGTGGCGCCTTTCGCCGTGGAAGTCCTCCCGGTCCAGTCCGGCGACCCTGAAGCCATGGCCGTGGCCGAGAGTATCTACGCCGGGTTGACAAAACAGGGAATTGATGTTCTAATGGACGATCGCGATGAAAGTGCCGGCCGCAAATTCAACGACGCAGACCTCATCGGCATCCCTTACCGCGTGACCATCGGCAAACGCGGTCTCCAGGAAGGAAAGGTTGAGATCAAGGATCGCGCCACGGGCGTGGTCGAAAGCGTCCCGAAGGATGGGGCCGTTGCCCGTCTTTTGGCTTTTTTGGGAAAATAGTGTATCTTTGAGTATGTTTTATGACACGATCTGAAACGCTCGCAGCTGACATACAAAAACTTGCCGACCCAATTTGTGCGGAGATAGGGATCGAGGTGGTGCAGATCAACATCAATCCGTACCATGAAGTTTTGCATATTCAGCTTTTTGCAGATAAACCCGCCGGTGGCATCGGGATGGAAGAATGCGCCGCGTTGAACCGTCGTCTTGCCGCGCAACTGGACAGCGAGCTCAGTCTGGGAGATAATTATACGCTTGAAGTCGCGTCACCCGGGCTTGACCGCCCGCTTGTCGGTTATCGTGATCTCAAGAGGGTCCTTGGACGTGACATCCAGGTTTTTTTAAAAGAAGCTATCAACGGCCGCCGTGAGATCTCTGGTCTGTTGCAGGCCGTGCGTGAAACGGAGATCATTGTCCGGACGCGCAATGGCGAGATGCTTGTGCCGATGGACAAAGTGGAAAAAGCAAAGCAGGTCATTAACTAAAAGAGGGAGTTTATGGAAAGTGAATTGATGACGATCCTGGAGCAGATCGAACGCGATAAGGGCATTGCCAAGGAAGTGTTGATCGAGGCCGTGGAGGTCGCCGTGGCTTCTGCCGCGCGCAAGGTGTGGACTGTCGGCAAGGAAGAGGATGTCACCGCGAAGCTTGATCTCAAGACGGGCAAGATCCAGGCTTTTGCCAACGGGCAGGAGATCCGTTCCAACGAGTTTGGACGCATCGCGGCCCAGACGGCCAAACAGGTCGTGTTCCAGAAGATCCGCGAAGCTGAAAAGGATGTTGTTTATAACGAATACAGCACGCGGGTCGGGCAGATCATTTCCGGCAGCGTGTATCGTTTTGACCGCGGCAGTGTCATCGTGGACCTGGGCAAGACGGAAGCCGTTATCCCGCGCAGTGAGTTGTGCGGCAAGGAAGAGTTCAAGCAGGGCGACCGCGTCCGTGCCTTCATCCTGGAAGTCCAGCGTGAATCGCGCGGTCCGCAGATCGTCCTGTCACGAGCCCATCCGAATTTTGTCAAGCGCCTGTTCGAGCTCGAAGTCCCGGAGATCTACGAAGGGATCATCGAGGTGAAAGCCATCGCGCGCGATCCGGGTGAACGCACCAAGATCTCGGTCTATTCCAAGGATGACAAGGTGGATTGCGTTGGCGCTTGCGTGGGGATGCGCGGGTCGAGGGTCAAGAACATTGTCAATGAACTGCACGGCGAGAAGATCGACATTGTCCGCTACTCTTCGGACATCAAGGAATATATCCAGGCGGCCTTATCACCGGCCGAGATATCCCAGATGCAGCTGTTGAGCCTGGAGAAGAAGGCCAACATCATCGTGGCGGACGATCAGCTGTCCATTGCCATCGGGCGTTACGGCCAGAATGTGCGCCTGGCGGGCCGTCTTTTGGGATGGGAGCTTGATATTTTTTCCGCGAACCAGTGGGAAGAGCATCTGAAGCAGCCGCAGGCCGGCACGCTGGTCAAGGAAGTGGAAGTTATCGAAGAAGTCGTTGAAGAGATCGAAGCACCTGCGGGTGATGAGGAAAAGCCTGAGTCTTCCCCGTCGCAGGATGAAAAATCTGAATAAGGCATTTAGGGTTTGAACCCCGGAAAGACGATCGTCTATGTTAGTAAGGGAACTGGCCGCGAAATATAACATCAGTGAGGAATTGATCCTCACAACGCTCAAGGCGCTGAAATTGCGTGCCAAGGGGGATACCCAGGAATTAAGCCCCGGGGTTTTGGCTGTCCTTAAAGGAGAGCTTGAGACCAAAGGGCTGATCCCCAAGGAACAGGAAACGCCCCCTGCCGCAAAACCGGCGGCCAAGCGCGCCCCGGCGAAAAAGAGTACGCCTTCTGATGGTAAGGCCGCCCTGACACCCAGGAAAAAGCCCTCGTCCAAGTCAAAGACTGATGCGCACCAGGATGGGAAAGATAAAGAACCCGCACCTGCGCCTGTCACGGTCCGCATTGTCACAAAGCCTGAACCGAAACCTGTTGAGCCGCCGAAACCCGTGGTGAGAGCCCCTGATGCCAGGTCGGTGGAGGGTCCTCCGCAGCCCGTCCTGAATGAGCTGGCCCAGTTCGAGAATGTGACCACTGAGGAGAAGGTGACATCCACGGATGCCGCTGGGAAAACGGTAACTACGGTCGTCAAGAAGATCGTCAAGAAGGTCGTTGTCACGGAACAGCCGGAGTTCATTTCCGTAAAGCCGCTGGCGAAACGCCGTGAAGAAGAACAAGCGGCACTGCAGGCGGCGCGTAACGCTCATACCGCGGCCCAGCAAACGGCCCCGCAGGCGGCTCCCGCGGAGCAGGCCCCGGCTTCGTTGACCCCGGCCAAATATGAAGGCCCTTTGAGGGACATTGAGGTCAAGATCCCCGTCACTGTCGGAGACCTTGCCTTCCGCCTTCAGGAAAAAGCTAATTCTGTTTTGAAGATATTGATGGGGATGGGGATCTTTGCGAACATCAACCAGAACCTCGGCGAAGATATTGCCCGCAAGATCTGCGAGGCGCTGGGTTACAACCTTATCCAGCTCAAGACCCAGGAAGAGCAGGCCATTGATCTGCACGAAAAAGAAAAAGATGACCCCTCGACCTTGAAGCCGCGCGCCCCTATTGTCACGTTCATGGGGCACGTGGATCACGGCAAGACGTCGCTGATGGATTGCATCCGCAAGACCAAGGTCGTTGATACGGAACACGGCGGGATCACCCAGCATATCCGGGCGTATTCTGTGCCGATGAGCAAAGGGAATATCACCTTCCTCGATACGCCCGGTCACGCGGCTTTTACGGCCATGCGGGCCAGGGGCGCTCACGTTACCGACCTTGTCGTCCTTGTTGTCGCGGCGAACGAGGGGCTCATGCCTCAAACCCTTGAAGCCATTGACCACGCGAAAGCGGCGAAGGTCCCGATCATCGTCGCGCTTAACAAGATCGACCGTAAGGATGCGGACCAGGAGATGGTCAAGAAGCAGCTTATGGAGCATGACCTGATGCCCGAGGAATGGGGCGGCAAGACCGTCGTCGCGCCTGTTTCCGCGTTGACAGCGCAGGGCATTGACGGGCTCCTGGAGATGATCCTGCTTGAGGCTGAAATACTGGAACTCAAGGCCAATCCCGACAAGAAGGCCGCGGGTATTGTGGTCGAAGCACACCTGAGCCCGGGACGCGGCGCGGTAGCGACATTGATCGTCCAGAACGGGTCGCTGAAAGAAGGCGATCTTGTGGTGGTCGGCCCTCATTACGGCAAGGTCAAGGCCATGTTCGATGACCATCAGCGTAATATCAAGGTAGCGGGACCGTCCATGCCCATAGAGATCCTTGGTTTGTCCGCGGTCCCTGAAGCGGGCGAGAAGTTCTTTGTGGTGGAGAATGACAAGATGGCCCGTCAGATCACGGATGTCCGCATGGAAAAATTCAGGGCTAATCGCCTCAAGGAAACGAACAAGATCACGCTTGAAGACCTTATGGCCCAGAAGAAAGAGGGCGAGGTCCAGGAGCTCAATCTTGTCCTTAAGGGGGATGTGCAAGGGTCGGTCGAGGCTTTGCGTGAAGCTCTGTCAAAAGTCCCGAGCACGAATAAAGAAGTTAACATCAAGTTCATTCACAGCGGCGTGGGAGATGTGAACGCGTCGGATGTCATCCTCGCGCACGTTTCCAAAGCGATCATCATCGCTTTCAGTGTCGGCACTAATGCCGACGCCAGTACGGAGCTCGACAAAACGCCTGTTGATATCCGCCGGTACAATATCATTTATGACGCGGTCAATGATGTGAAAGCCGCGCTCGAAGGGATGCTCAAGCCAGATGCCAAGCGCCATTTCATCGCGCGGGCCGAGGTGCGGCAGGTGTTCAAGCTATCCAAAGCCGGCACGGTGGCGGGGTGTTTCATGCTCAAGGGCCGCATGCGCCAGAAGATGGATGTCGATGTCCTGCGCAACGGTGAGGTCATTCATACGAGCAGGATCTCGGCGCTCAAACGCTTTAAGGATGACGTGAAGGAAGTGGGCGAGGGTTTTGAGTGCGGGATCTCGGTGGATAAGTTTGACACCTATCAGGTGGGCGATATCATCGAGGCGTTCCAGATCGAACACATTGCCAGGAAACTTGAATGAAAACAGTGTTCAGCGGCATGCGCCCGACCGGCAAGCTCCATTTGGGACATCTCGTCGGTGCTTTGCACAACTGGGTCGGCTTCCAGGCAACACATCAGTGTTTCTATTCGATCGTTGACTGGCACGCCCTCATGGGTGAATATGCCCAGAGCGGCGCGATCGTGCCGAATATTTTTGACATGGCGGCTGACTGGATCGCTTGCGGCATTGACCCGGAAAGATCCGTTATTTTTATCCAGTCCGATGTCCCGGAGCATCTGGAGCTCCAGATGGTCCTGGCGTGTATCACGCCGCTGGGATGGCTGGAACGCAATCCCACGTATAAAGAACAGTTGAGGGAGATCACCTCACGTGACCTTCAGACATACGCTTTTCTTGGCTATCCGGTCCTGCAGGCGGCGGATATTCTGCTTTACAAGGCCAACGCGGTGCCTATCGGGGAGGATCAGTTGCCCCATCTGGAGTTGACCCGCGAAATATCCCGCAGGTTCAATTTTTTGTACAAGAAAGAAGTCTTTTCCGATTGCGAGGCCATCCTGACCCCGACGCCGCGCCTGCTGGGGCTTGACGGCCGTAAAATGTCAAAAAGTTATGGCAACACGATCAACCTTGCCGACAGCCCGGAAGAGATCCAGGCCAAGGTCAAGGGCATGGTGACGGACCCCAAACGCCTGCGTTTGAAGGATGTCGGGCATCCGGATGAGTGCAATGTTTTTTCTTATTACCGCACGTTCCTTGCGGCGCGTGAAATATCCGTGCGCGCATGGTGTGAGGGCGCGGGTAAAGGCTGCACCGATTGTAAAAAAGAACTGGCTGACGGGATCATTGAAACTTTAAGGCCTATCCGTGAAAAGCGCGTTAAGCTTCTTGCCGAGCGCGGTTACCTTGAAGATGTCCTTAAGAAGGGTGCCGAGCGCGCCCGTGTCAAAGCAATGGCTACGATCAGGGAAGTCCGTGAAGCTGTATTCAGATGACCGCGATTTGACCTATGGCCTACAAGATCCAGCTTGATAAATTTGAGGGCCCTCTCGATCTTCTCTTGTACCTTATCAAGAAGGAAGAGATCGATATCTGCGATATCCCCATCGCCAGGATCACCGAACAATACATCCAGTACATAGATCTGATGAAGGTGCTTGACCTTGACGGCATCGGCGATTTTCTTGTCATGGC